>PAHQ01000041.1 GCA_002705125.1 Verrucomicrobiales bacterium
TGGCAATTCTATTTGCGTATCTTCCAGTGATGCAACCAAAGTAGGGGCTCGCTTTGATGTAACTCGAAAGTTTATCATATCCTAGAACGACGTCACCTAAGTTTCCGTCTTTGTCTGGGACATGAAGCTGAGTTACAATTCCACCATAATTGGTGATTTTGGCTTTCATGCCGTTTGAGTTTTCAAGAGTGAATAACTCAACGGGAGTACCGTCACTGGTTTTGCCAAAAGGGGCTTTGCTGACTTTCACTGTGCTGCAGTTTGATAAGATAATTGTTAATAGACCAGCTCCTACGAGCTTGGAGGCTTTGATGAGTGTTTCCATAATAAATTGTTTAGCGGAAATCTGCAATAACTGCAAGTTTCAGAATGATAAGTTATGAAAAATACCAAAAATTAGCCAAAATTTGGTGGAAAGGAGGCCCCGATACCGTAGTTTCGAGACCTCCAACCACACAAGGAGATTGTTATTATTAATCTCAAAAAGCTTTGCTTAGAGGTCTACTAAAGAGCTGAAAGTTTTTTCTTTTTAGAGATTTTCGTGTGCTCAAAATGTCCTCGGATATTTGGTTTAGTGACCACAGTTTAGATTTCATTTCTTTTCTGGTCTCAGGATTTCTGCTGAGGTGATCAGTTACCTGTTGTTGGAGAACTGTCACACTATTGTTAAGTGCCTCAAGTTTGTCGTTGTGCTTTTTTGAGGCTCTTGTTTCTTTGACTATTTGTTTGAGAATAAAGTGTTCTTTTTGAATCCATTGCATTGCGCTATCAATTGAATTTATTCCACCCACGAGAGTTCCATCAGCTTTCATTACTGGAATTTTTTGGACGACTTTGTTTCCTCTCATAGGCACTTCCGATATAGGAGTTTCTGAGATTCCTCCACTTTTAGGATCGAGAAGGGTGGGGGTGATAAAGATTAGCATATTTTTTCTGCTGTGTGTTTTGTTGTCACTTTTAAAACCGTTTCTCAATAGTGGAATCTTGCTGAGTATTGGTAGTCCGACTCCTTCCCTAGAGTCATTGGCTTCATCAAGACCTCCAATAGCTAGAGTGTAACCGCTCTCTACTTCTAAAGGTGCGGTAAATACTCTGGAGCTTGCAACAGGGTACGAGTTACCATCTATAATTTCAGAGCCGATAATACTGGATACGGTTATGAGGACTTGAAGTGAGATCCTTCCATCTTCAAGACGTTTGGGAAGAACGTTAATACTTGTTCCAATTGGTAAATAGGATACAGATGAGGTAGTTGTTCCGCCTACTCCAGGAGTCGTACTTGATTGAGCTGAGAGCACGGGTTGATTTACTACACTCTTAATCGCAACTTCTCTGTTATTCTTTGTTAGGACTCTAGGGTAGCTCACCGTCGTGGTTTCTCTATCTTTAACAAGTGCAAGGACCTTAGCTTGTACATCTGGAGCACTAAGAATAGCCGTCATTGGCATGTCTGTGGTGCTAATTTTATTAAGGTCAACGTTTGAAGAGAGTCCAGATAAGTTAAGGCCATAACCTCCGTCCATTGTTCCTGACCAATCAACCCCCATTTGCTTTCTTGGATCCTTAGTCGTTTCAAAAAATTTAACCTCAACTGCTATTAAAGGTTGCGGCTTATCTATAGTCTCAAGGTACTTTTCGACGAGTTGATGTTGCTGTATATTAGCTACAATGAACAAAGAATTATTATCAGAGTTCCAAATAACTTGGCCACCATTAGAACTTGATTCATTTTTTGAATCTCTGCCTAAATGTTGAGCCGGTTCAATGTTACTAGTGTGTTGTGGGGAAACAAGATTTCCAAAATTTCCAACGCTATTAATTCCTGGCGTAATAATATGGTTTATGCCTGTTGTTCTAATCCCTACGATACCTTTGACGGCTTGAACTAGCTCGTTAGCAGTCGTAGAAAAGGTGTTACTCATACCGCTCAGTCCTATCTGACCTATACCAGATGATGTATTATTATGTTGGTTACTAGAATGACCTGAATTACCACCCATTGCTGAGTTGTTAAAAGATTGACTGCCGCCTATTGAATTTCCTGAAGAGTTATTAACTTCTCCCGAGTTAAAGCGAATTTTGTAAGTTCTAGCGATTAGGCTCTTATCACTTAGGGCGCGCATGTGCCAAATGTCATCTTCATATACAAGAGTGACACCATTCATTCGTGCTATTGTTTCTAGTGCAGAAAATGGGCTTTTCTTGAGAGAGAAAGTAATTAATTTCGCGCCATCGTTTCCTTCATCTGGCATCGCTACAAAATCGATATTCGCATCGTCTGCCAGAAATCTTAAAACATCTCTTACTGACGCTCGGTCGAAATCATATTCTTTCACAGGGGCTGCCCTTAGTGGTTGGGCCGCCTTTTCATAGATCGGTGAAGTGATGAGCCTGCTCTGAGCAAAAGCGTTAATGCTGTTAAATATGCATGTTAAAACAATAATAATGCATAAGAGGGTGTTATTTCCGCCAAAAGTGGTCAAGAAGGCTGTAAATTGTGGTCTTCTCATGTGATATGAAGTTGGAATTAATCAACGAAGAAACCACAATAGAATATAAATACTATAAATACAATAACAATTATATAATTACTATAATTTTTATAATAAAACAATTAAATACTAATAATAACACTAAAACTTAAGAATTTCCTGATAAGAAAGCTTTCCTTTAACCATGAATAATAGTCTTTTTAGTAAAATAAGGTTAGCCACCGCATCAAAAAGCGCATCATGCCAGGTTAAATTGGGACATAATTCTTTGAGTTCTTCATGCGAACAATGCTCATTAATAAGCGCGCCTAATGAATAATCACTGCAACTAGGAATGATTTTTTTGGCAAGTTGTAGCGTGTCAATCCATGGGTCGAATCCATGCATTGGAAAAGCTCTTAGAAAGCGTTTTTCTGTGCCAGCTCCGTGGGCAACGATGACTCTTTTTTTCAATAGTCCATTAATTTTAGGCCATAATTCATACATTAACGGTGCATTTGTGAGATCCTTGTCATTAATCCTATGAACTGAATGAGATCTAGCTGTCACTTTATTTTCTTGAGAAGGCTTTATAAAGGAGCGGAAGAAACTTTTCTTATCAATGTTAAATCCACTCATTATAGCAATTCCTACTTGAATAGGTTCATCGCCAATACCTTCTCGATGACCAGTCGACTCAAAATCAATAGAGGAGAACTCAATATTTTCAAAATTCATAGGTTTGTTTCAAGTTTATTGGGCGTTATTCTTGAAATAGCTCATATTCAAACCCAATTAGGACTTATGAAAATTCGAAAAAACTTCATACGCATAATTCCATTCTCATGTTTTAGGTGTTTATGTAAAGTGTATTAAAGGTTTTCACTAAATCTAATGAACCAGAAGCCAACTATAATAACATTTGCTGCGGTATCTGCTGCACTAGTTCTTATGGTGTTTTTTTTGGTTTTCAAGTTCGCATCCAAAAGTTCTAAAGATGGGTCCGAAATTGGAATCCTAAATGAAGATGATCTCGAATTAGCTGATCTTCCTGAATTTATTGACCCTAATCTCGTTGAGTCCAATGAGAGTATGCCATTCGCAAAAAGTGCTTTTACTGCTCTTAGAGATTTATTGGCTGCTCTAGCTGCAGAAAATGCAGCACTAAGGGATGAGGTAATAATAAATTTCAATTCGTCTGAGGCTTACCAAGATTTTTTGAAGAGTCTATCAGAAAGAAATTTCAAACTTTTAGGAAGCTCAGATTTGTTCAATTCCGTTAGACTAGGGTTTGAAAATTTTGGAGATCTTTTTTCTGAGCTTTCCTCAATGGATCCAGACTCTTATGATCTTGAGACAAACTTTTTAGTCAGCCTGCCAAGTCAGCCTGGAATTGGCAACTCTCCAGGAGCGGGTGATAATGCCATACCGGTTGGGAGAAATGCCTTGAGCGTTATTGGTATTAATGGAGATAATTCTGAATATGGGAACGGAGTCAAGGTAGCTGTTATTGACAGTGGAGTGCAGGAGCATGAAACCTTCACAGGTAAAGAAATCAAGGAGTTTGATTTTGTTGTTGGTCAGAATGGAGAAGAATTACCTATTGATCCAGATAATGGTCATGGGACAGCAGTCGCATCAATTATTGGTGGAGCAGATTCGCGCAATCCTGGTGTCGCCCCTGCTTCAGAAATGCTTAGTTTTCGTGTCCTGGATAATGATGGATACACGGATAGTTATACATTAGCCGAAGCGATTGTTGCTGCCACTGATTCTGGTGCTGATATTATAAACATTAGCCTAGGTTCTAATGGTGATAGTGGATTAGTGAGGAGGGCCGTTGAATATGCAATNTCGGAGGGAGCTTTGATCGTTGCCGCTACAGGTAATGAGGGTATCGGTTCTATTAGTTTTCCTGCTGCCATCGATGGGGTCGTTGCTGTAGGTGCAAATGATGCGGTCGGCCAGCATGTGGATTTTGCAAATTCAGGAACTAATCTCGAAAACGGAGGTATGAGTGCTCCTGGATTTGGGGTTCTTGCAGCTTGGCCANAGGGCGAAGTTGTGAGTTTCAGTGGAACTTCGGCAAGTGCTCCGTTTGTTTCAGGAGCAGTCGCAGCAGTCATGTCTGAGAACCCAGGAATCTCTGCAAGCTCAGCGTATGAATTGCTATTAACTTATAGTAACGAGGCGGGTGCCCCGGGGTCAGATATTATTTATGGATCTGGAACACTTGATGTTGGAAGAGTAATGGAAAGAGACGTCCCNGGAATCACTGANGCTGCAGTTGCNAGTTACTATTACGAATCAAATGCAGGTTCTCAGGAACGGGCACAGATAGTTATTGAAAATAGAGGGACNACAGCGCTTCATAATCTTACTCTTGAAGTCGAATCTGGTAATAACGAGCAGACCTACAACGTGTCATTTGTNCCTGTCGGTGAGACTGCTATTGTTGAGACTTCGGTTGGNTTGTCAGCTGGAGTTCAAGAGGGAGGAGCTAGCGTTACCACTAGAGTAACAGTTAACGAAAACTTGAATAATTCGGACAGGAATACCGACAATAATTCACTAAACACGATAATAGTGAATGAATCTAATCCTTAAATCATTGCCTAAAATTTTTAATTATAAATTTCAGAGCCTGATTCTTTGAATTGCTCAGCTTTCTCTTTCATCCCTGAGACGATAGCCTCTTCTGTTTGCATTCCGTTCTCCTCGGCATACTGACGTACCTCTTCACTAATTTTCATTGAGCAGAACGTGGGGCCACACATGCTACAGAAATGTGCAGTTTTTGCTCCGTCTTGTGGTAGCGTTTCATCGTGATATTCCTTCGCTCTGTCGGGGTCTAGGCTGAGATTGAATTGGTCTTCCCAACGGAATTCGAACCTAGCCTTAGATATGGCATTATCACGTTCCTGAGCCGCTGGATGTCCCTTTGCTAAATCAGCAGCATGAGCNGCAAGCTTATAAGTTATAACTCCTTCTCGAACGTCTTCCTTATTGGGTAATCCAAGGTGCTCTTTGGGAGTGACGTAACAAAGCATCGCACATCCATACCAACCAATCATTGCTGCTCCNATACCACTTGTTATGTGATCATANGCTGGAGCTATGTCAGTTGTTAGAGGCCCAAGAGTGTAAAAAGGAGCTTCATGACACCATTCAAGTTGTTTCTCCATATTTTCTTGAATCATGTGCATTGGGACATGGCCAGGCCCTTCATTCATGACTTGCACTCCTTTATCCCAAGCTCGTTCAGTTAATTCTCCTTGGGTTTTGAGTTCTGAAAACTGAGCCGAATCGTTTGCATCTGCAATAGAGCCNGGCCTTAATCCGTCTCCTATTGAAAAAGAGACATCATAGGCTGCCATAATATCACAGATGTCATCCCAATGGGTNTAGAGAAAATTTTCCTTATGGTGAGANAAGCACCATTTAGCCATGATGGAACCACCTCTACTCACAATTCCTGTCATTCTTGTAGCGGTCATTGGAACGTACCTTAAAAGAACNCCTGCATGAATAGTAAAGTAATCTACCCCTTGTTCTGCTTGTTCAATTAAAGTGTCGCGGAAAACTTCCCAACAAAGGTCTTCGACTCTTCCATTGACCTTTTCTAAGGCNTGATAAATTGGGACGGTTCCTATAGGAACTGGCGAGTTTCTGATGATCCACTCTCTTGTTGCATGAATGTTTTTTCCAGTTGATAGGTCCATTACTGTGTCGGCTCCCCACTTAGTGGCCCATCTTAATTTTTCGACTTCTTCCTCGATCGATGAGGTGACTGCAGAGTTACCAATNTTAGCGTTAATTTTCACGAGAAAATTCCGCCCTATAATCATAGGTTCACATTCGGGATGATTAATATTCAGAGGAATGATGGCTCGTCCCTTCGCCACTTCATCACGAACAAATTCTGGAGTTATAAAGGTAGGGGTTTCTGCTCCCCATGATTGCCCTTTGTGAGAAAAATTTAGTGCGTTCCGTGGATCCTTGTCGGCATTTTGAATGGCTGTGTAAGCTTTTTCTCTGCCTAGATTTTCTCTAATGGCGATGTACTCCATTTCTTTAGTTATGACTCCTGCTCTGGCGTATTGGAGCTGAGTTAATGGCAATTTTCCACCTGACTTCATTGGATTACGCTTGAGTCCAGGGTATTCGAGAAGTTTGTTTTTGGGCTTTTTGCTGTCATTATATCTCTTTGAGTGCTCCTCTGAAATGTAACCATTGTCTTCGGGCTTGGTTTCACGTCCTGTGTACTCCTCAATATCNCCGCGATCTAGAATCCATTCTCGTCTTAGTGGAGGCAAGCCCTCCGTAACGTCACCTTTGAAATTAGGGTCTCCCCATGGACCTGATGTGTCATAAACTCTTATAGGNTTGTTTTCCTCGACCAGACCATTTGGTTTTTCGCTGGGAGCCAATGAGATTTCCCGCATAGGAACCNTAATATCCTTGTGAATATTACCATCACAGTAGATTCTTGTNCTGTTTGGGAATAGTGGCTCTGCTGATATTGTTTCGGAAGATGCTATCATCTATAAAATTTGTTATATTGGTTTGTGGGAATTAGGTCAATTGACAGAACGGAACCTTGCCTAAGTTATAAACTTATAAAAAGGCTCCCTACGTCGGTATTATCCATTTCAGGTTCAAAGGGTATTGTCATATGACAATTCTCAGCTGTGGTAACAGCACTCCCGCTTTTTACTTTTTTTAATCTTAGGGCTACAGAGGAGGTTGGTCAAAACCAATCCACTGCTTAATCATTATTTTTTAATGTTGCCAAGAATATGTGTAAGTGCCTTATAGAGATCGGGATGAGAAAGCTCATAGCCTAGCTCTTTTAATCGGTTGGAGTATACAGGTAAGTCAGCAAGGAGCGTTTCTTCAGCCATTTGTCCAAATATGCATTTCGCCATAAATTCTGGGAATGGAAAAATAGCAGGCCTTTTTAAAGCCTTCGCAAGTTTTGCAGTAAATACTTTGTTGGTAACTGGTTCTTTGGAAACTGCGTTAACTTTGCCTCGCCATCTATCATCAATAATTGCTTGATGGATGATTTGAAGTAAATCTTCGATGGCGATCCAACTCATGTGTTGTTTTCCAGACCCTATTTTTCCTCCTAAGCCAAGACGCATGGGAAGGAGCATTTTTTTTAAGGCTCCTCCATTTTTTGAGAGAACAATACCAATTCTTAAGTGACAAACCCTTATGTCTGCAGACTCTGCAGATTCAGTAGCGATTTCCCATTCATTGCAAACAGATGATAAAAAACTTGTGCCTATTGAAGAGTTTTCATCATAGGGTTTTTTACTGTTACCGTGATAGAAGTTGATTCCTGATGCGCTGATTAATGTTTTGGGGGGATCCTTTAATTTTGAAATTGAATCACATAGTAATTTTGTGCCTTGTTGCCTGCTTTTGAGTATTCTTTCTTTTTGAGAGTTATTCCATCTACCACTTGTGATATTCTCTCCAGCAAGATGTACGACTGCGTCCGCGCCTTCGAGTGAGGAGGAATCTAAAGACATTGACTCAGGATCCCATCTTATGTCCGCTGATGACTTGGGATTCCTCGATAATTTAGTCACCTTCATACCCTCAGATGTTAACAATTGCGTTAATGATGAGCCTATGAGACCAGAGGCTCCACTTATGATTATGTTTTTGTGGCTCAATTTCTATTCGATTGTTAACTATTTATAAAAGTCAGTCAATTATTGGCATTAAACAATAACTGATCATAATGTTAACGATTTTTAGCATATTTCGGATTCCGATGATATGATCAATATTTAGTTTGATGTCAGCAAAGAAAAAAGAGAACCCAGTAATCACCTCTCGCGGCAAAGGGCTAATTGGGATGTCTTTATTGATGTTTTTGGTGGGTTCTTTATTTGGTCAACCTTTCGTGGTCCAGTCAGGTGCATTCGGTATTTTGGTTCTCTTTGTTTGTTACTGGATAGCGAGGACTAATATAAAGAGTATTCAATTTATTAGAAAAATGCCGAGTGCTGTTTTCTCTGGTATTGATTTTGATTATCAGGTTGAAATGGCAAATCATGGAAAATGGATAGGATCAAAAAATATAATGGTTTACGATCATTATTTACCTTTCGTTGAGAAAGGTTTTGCCGTTGACGCTATTCGCTCGGGTCATCGTGTTGTTGAGGTCTTTAAGTCTAGAATTATTGAGAGGGGAATATCAAGTGGACGAGGGTACAGAGTCACATCTGATTTTCCTTTGGGTTTATTTGAAGTTAGTAAGCGCAGAAAAGGAAATGAGAAAGTGCTCGTGTATCCAAGGCCAATGCTTACCAGAAGATTGGAATCTGCCGTCCTTGGGCATGGCCAGTCTGAAAGTTCGTTCCCTGGTGCAGGAAATAGAGACGGAGAATTTTGCGGAGTTAGNGAGTTTCAGAAGGGTGACAAGATTAANCAGATTATATGGACGAGTTATGCAAAGACTGGAAAATTTATTGTTAGGGATTATGATTTTCCAATTTCAGAAAAGTTATCGATTGTTTTTCATTCNTACTGNCCNTCGGGTAAATTAATTTGGCCTGAAGTCTTTGAGCATTCAATGAGCCTCATAGCAGGTTTACTTATGATGTGTCGAGAAAGAGGTATTCGGTTTGACTTGTGTGGTCCTTTTACAGGGTGGCGTAATGTGGAATGTAAGAACCCTTCAAAGATTGAAAAGTTCTTGGAATTTCTCTCTTATGCAAGGCATGATCCTGAGTCGAGTATTGATAAGATTTCTAAGGTTCTGAGTCAGATGGCAGGAAGGCATCCTGTCTTTCTAGTCAGTGAAACAGANGTCAAATTATGGGCTGATCAATTACCCGCTATGCAAAGAGTAATTCATTGTGTTGATAACAAAGCACTAAAGTCGAAGCATCCAGATCTTAAGTTAATTAAAAGAGTTGCATGAATAGCGTTGCTTATCTGATTTTATTTGCGCTGATTTTAGTNAGTTTGCTAATCAGNATGTTTTTCTCNTCTCGAGGAAATTTACAACGGTCGNTTTTTACATCGGCCATATTTTATGGTGCAGTCATTTTAGCCGTTCTGATATTTTCTCTTGTAAGCTCAGAGACTATTATTTCACTGGTTATTGGTTCTGGGATACTCACTGTTGGGATTTCAGTTTGGATATTTGAGTGGAACTTAAAAAAGTTAAGAATCGTCGATAATAGAAAAAACAGAAATTCTCATTGGATAAGGATCTTTGGGATGCTCATTGTGTTGTCCGCAATTATATCATTATTATATGCAAGGCCGCTTCCTTGGATTGGAAATCAGGCTATGGAAGCAGGCCAAGAGGTGAGAGCGATGCTGCCTTCATTTAACCAAATTAATGAAAGAATTAGAAATAGGATTGGATCTAAGGCTAAGGAGACTGGGGAGAGNAATCAAANCTCNAAAGGATTTGGTAACCGTAGGGAGTTGCCAAGAAGTGGTAATATTACATTAAAGGAAAATGAAGTGATGTATCTTAGAGTTCCAGATGAGGAGGACTTTAATAGATTTATTTCTAGGCCCAACTATGTGAGAAGCAGAGTGCTTGATAAGTATACTAGTGATGCCTGGGAGCTTGATGGTGATTCTAAGGAATGGATTTCAGATGATTTAGATGGATCAGAAGATGGATGGGTGATGATAGGTAAAGGTGACGGAATTGAGCATGAGATTTTTTTACCGAATGCTGGGGGAGTTGGTATACCATCAATTCAGAACGCTATAGGGTTTGGCCTCGATTTTGTTCTCGATTCAGGCGCTGATAACTTNGATGCAGAATTAAGAGGNGATGTAACCTACAAAGCTCTTTCAAGACCNTTGGTTTGGAGAGAAGGNAGTGATGATTTTATTCCAGGTAAGATTGATAACAAATTTAGCATTGGAGCCGAGGGTAATCTAGGTCGTAGAATAANACTGCTTTTTGGTGAAATAACGGAAGGACTNGAGCAAAATTCCAGCCAGAGGTTGAATGCNGTCATGTCTNATCTTAGGCAAAATTACNAGTACAGCACTGAGATAAAGAATGAATCNAGTTTACCNCCAATGGAGAATTTTTTATTTCATGAGTATTCTGGCTGGTGTGATTATTTTGCCACAGCTGCAGCGCTCTTGGCTAGAGAAGCAGGNTTNCCTTCGAGAACAGCTTATGGTTATTCCGGAGGAGTCGTTTATGAAGAGGAAAGAGCTATTGCTTATCGTTCAAAGGATGCTCATTCATGGGCTGAGATATTTGTAGAGAANAAAGGGTGGGTTGTTTTTGATGCCACTCCCCCAGGCAGTGGNGCTGCTGTAGTCGCAGAGAAAAAGTCGGAGAACGCNAGCTTNCCAGACTTCCAGAGTTATAAGGATGCTAATTTTGATGAGTCAGAGGCAANGGTTGAAATTTCAGAGAGAAAGCCAAAATCAGTATTTATGTGGCTTGCTATTATTTTTGGAATTTGTGGTTTTTTCTTGATAAGGATTATGATTAGGAATGTTGCTAAACAGTCCAAAGAAATCAGACCAGATGAGAGTGGTAAAAAATACTTACCATGGGATAGGAACTCTCCTGCTTATCTTGTTGAATTTTTAAAAATGTGTATGGAAATGGGGCAGCCCAAGGTTAAGGGGGAAACGGTCCGCGAGGCGATAAGTAAAGTCAGCGGGCTAGTCAAAGGAGAAGNGTCTTTTGAAAAGCTTTCAAATTACCATTATTCAATTCAGTATGCGGGAGGTCACCGGGATAGATCCATTGAATCGCAATTGAAAAGNTCCTTTANGCGGTTGCGTAAGAAAGTCTAGTCCTTTTCAAGGATCCAGATATTACGGTACCTTACTGGGTTGCTGTGATTTTGTAATTGGATANTCCCTTGTGANTTCTTTTTTNTAAGTTTCACCTGATCGTGAATAATCACGCCGTTATGTTTAACTGTCATTATTGGGGCGTCACCATTTTCTGCAGCTTTGAATTCCACATCATAGGTCTGCCAACTAAGAGGAGGGTAACACATGTTTAAGTCAGGTCTTCTCCATTTATAGATGCCCCCACACTCATTAGCTTCACCTGATAAACCAAAGGAGTCGAGCATTTGCACTTCGGTTCCAAGAAGAAACATGCCGCTATTACTTCTACCTTGGCCTCTTGCCTTCGGCATATATGGCAGTCTGAATTCAATGTGCAGTGTAAAGTCTTTGAAATTATTTCGGATAGAATTAACTCCTTCCATAAGAAGTTTATTTTTGGTTATTCTGGCGCCCTGCTTCCAGTGCTCAAGGGATTTTCCATTGAATAATTCAATTGCTCCTTCTGGAGCTTTGAGGCCAAGAGTTGTACTCTTTCTTTCAATTCGATTCAGTGTTCCTATAATATTGTTATTAGTTCCTTTGATCTGAAGTTTGCCCATTTTAAGAACGGC
>PAHQ01000042.1 GCA_002705125.1 Verrucomicrobiales bacterium
TTCATAGTTAATGGTGAAAAAAATTACCTAATGAAGGTCCGCGTTGAGTTGATTCAAAATGGGCTNGTCTCATNNGGCCAAATTTAGCAAATTTTGATTTAGAAGAGGCGGACTTGCANAAAATCAAATTCCCNGATTTCGGTCTACGCTCATCGAAANTAACTAACAAATTGTTNAGCTAAAAAATATAGAACTTTTAATCAAATTCGTGATGATGGTGTTNTTCAATAGTATCAGCTTTAGAGCCTGATGAAAACACCATTGAANTGGGAATANCTATTAAAGAAAGCAATAATCTTATGGAATGAACAAGATTCGATGGAAAACTCACTCAAATTATTGAAATCCCATATACGAAGAAATTTCATTACCTTGCAGCGGAGCGACCAAACAATTTTTTGAATCCTGATCAATCTAGGTAAAAAGAGTGATAATTTTATGATGTTTATTAATTATTTGATTATAATTTCAGAATTCACCGTAATATGGTGACGATTTGGNCAGAAACTCTCTATAATTTAACGCAACATGCTTATNTATAGGGGGTTACATAGTTTTCAGTAAAATGGAAAAAATAGCATAAATTCCTCGACTTGTAGCCTCTTAACTGGTATAAATTAACTTACAAATGCTTATTTAGCTTTTGTATTTAAAAATATAAACAAAAACCTACTAAAACTAACTATGAAAACATTTTTTACAGCCATTATTGCTTCCGCTGTCTTAGCCGGAATCGCCGCTGCAGGAACAGTTAACTTCAGTAACTTCGGTTCTACTTGGGAAATCCAAGCTAGCGGAACTCCAATTAGCGGAGGATTCGTTGCAGTCGGAACAACAGGAGGTTCTGATTTCTCAGACGGTGCTGCTGCTCAAGCTACACTTTTAGCCGATTGGGATCAATTCGGTGCTGCTACTGACTTTGGTGGTGCAGCTGCATTTAANCTTAATGGATTTTTCTCCGGAGTTGCTTCTGGAGATGGTGGTGCTTCTACCTTTAGTGGTAAGGACATCATTCTTGTAGGTGGTGATGGAAGCGGAGTTGCTGATTCAGCTCACCTTTTTGTTATTAATACAGGCGCAACATTTGAAGCAGATGCTCCACTCTTTGCTGCAAGCGTAGACGCTAACAGTGGTAACGCACTTCTTGGTGCAGCTGGTGGAACACCACTTGCAGCGGGCGTTGCAGGAGCTTTCCAAGCAGCCCCAACTGGAGCAGTAATTCCTGAGCCAGGTGTATCAGTACTTGCATTATTTGCTGCTGGTTTCCTCGCTCTTCGCAGACGCAGATAAAACATATTTCGAGGGTCTATTCCCTCTAACTAAAAAGCCCTCACAAAACCCCTAATATAGTTAGTAGTTTTTGTTAAAGAGCTTCCGGTTAATTCCGGGAGCTCTTTTTTTATCTACAAAATTGAAGTTACGGNAAACCTTTGAAGNTGATANNGGAAATTATACTCTTNTCGCTAAGTTTGCTAAATGCTNACTAGNGNGTTGTAGGAGATTTTCAAATAAGCAATCTCGTGGTACCAGTTTATTATTTCTTGTAATCTTTGTTCCTNGCCCTTTGCAGACGAAAATAAAAATTTTGAAAGGTCAATTCCTTTCAACCAGAATAGCCCAGTCCCCCCTGAAATAGATAGTAGTTTTTTGTTAAAGAGCTTCGTTAACTTAGGCAGCCCATTTTTATCGAAACAAAGTGGAATTTTTAATACCAATGATCTTGAATGATTTCCACTAGCTCCACCTGGTTATCTTCGAGACTATTTTTATGCTGCTGAAGTTTAACAATGGCACTTAGGGTTTTTGCTTTTGGAGTATTTAATCTCAGAGTAGGCGATGCTGAAGGTGTGAGTTGGGTGACGACTTTATTACCCAATATGGAATTTTTATCTACGTAAGCAAAAGTCTTAGAGGTGTGATCATTAGGGTAAGATATTTCAAGACATTGCCATTTTGATTCATCCCTATAATAGTGGGCGTAATAATCTGACAAGCGCATTGAAACTCTAAACTCAGTAGGTTCTTCAGTTTTACTTGNAATGAACTCTTTAACTTTCATGACTTGATACCCAAAAGAAACTTCCCAGTTCATTTTTATGGACTCTTGGGTTTGCTCAAAAGCAAATGTTCGGCTTCTTAATTCATTAGCAATCTTCACACTTAATAGAATTACATACTTACCTGCTATTTGAATCTTTATGTCATCTCTTATGCCTTCGTAGGTTTCATCTTTAGGGCCATAAGTGCCTTCCAAAATTCTAGGAATAGTAATTTTTGGATGAGTAATAAATTCCTTTATCTTTGTTTTGTCTGATTCTTCCATGAAAGACGAAATTATATTCATGCACTCTTCCTTTTCATTAATCGTAAGAAAATCTGATATTGGTTTAATAGATATTTTATTAGGAAAATTGCTAGTATCTGTAATGTTGGGTGATGAAATGTCTCGGCTTATAGTCCTAATTCCTTTGTAAGAGATTGCACCAAATAATAAAATTCCTCCACCTGTTAGTAGAGCTAATGATCCACCAGTTATTTTTTTATAGGTTTTAGATTGAGAGTTTCCTGCTTTGGATCTTCTTTTAAGTTTTCTTATTTTATTTCCTGATGAATCAAGTGCCGTTACAATTTCATTATCACTATCATCATCTTCATCTTCTAGGTCCCAGCTAATTATCTTTTTTTTCTTTGAGTTCTTTCTTTTTCTTGGTCCTTTATCTGGAGCTTTTTTTTGTATTTCAGCTTGAGAATATTTAGGTTTTGATATTCTACTTGGTTCCTGATCTCTAAGATTTAATGGATGTTGACAATAAGGGCATGCGATGGATAAANTCGATTTCAGAACTTCTTTCTTAGCCTTAATCTGTTTTGAGCAACTAGGACAAGTAGCTATTAACCAAGAGTTGTCGTCATCGGATGAAGTGTCAGATTTTAGCATTAATTCTAAATTTCTAATTATAATTTTTCATTTATAATAAGNTTCGCTTTATTCCTTAATTAACCATCCCGGTGTGACAATTTCATCAATGATNACTTGGTTTTTACCACCTAATTTCTCTGGATAGCGGAGTTTTAAAGTTAAAAATTTAATCGTTTCTCCAGATTCAATAATTCTTGATAGTTGATTGTCCACATCATTTCCTCTTCTTATGTACCCATAAACGGCTTCTGTGTCCTCTGAGTTTCGAAGATAGAGACACCGGTATTCATTTTCAGTAAATTGGAAATTAAAGTAATTATCAGAATTAGCATTTAATCTAAATAACNTAGATTCTTTAGGTTTTTTAAGAATGAAATCCTTTAGCGTTATTTCTGAATATCCAACGAATGATTCCCAATCCACTAAAATTAATTCATTCTCCCAAGCAAGAACTACTGGTAATATACTAAAATCTGGTAAACTTAATTTAAGAATGTAAAACTTATCAATAATGCCGGTGTTACTCGCACCCAGTTCGCTAATCCTCCTAAACTCTTTTGGTCCAGAATTCCTATTAGAGTAATAATTTTGCATTAAAGGNCTGANTCTTTGAGGTGATCTACAAAATTGTACTTTTGTATTTAGGTTCNTTGATTTAAGAAATTTTGTGAGTGATTCAGTTGCTAAAGCGTGTAGTGCTTTAGCTCCCATTTGTCTTTCTAAATCTTGAAAGTTCAAAGGTTTTTGGGCAGTGGGTTCATCACTCTGTGTAGTTTTTGATTCTGATTTTAATTGTATGTTTTTTACATCAGCACTGTTAATACTAATCCCTTTTAGGCTTATGTAGACACTTAGAGAAGCAATTACCAATGAAGCTATGATGAAAATGACTCTATTAGACCTTGCTTTAGATGTGATTTGTGTGACTTCTTGTTCCTTGTCTGCTTCCCAGTTGAGCATGTCACTTTGAGAGACTGCAAATTCATGCGCAAGCGCCTCTTGTTTCTTAGCAAAATCTTGATCAAATTCTAATTCTGATGTTTTCTTGAAGTTATCTAATGGTTTTGACTGTGACTTTTCACGAGAGTCTTCGAAAACTTGATTTTCACTAGGTGTATTTTCTTGTATNAGATTGTCGATNATTGGCTCATCTCCCTCATTTNTTATTTTNGGTAGTGACTNTAAAGTCGAGGCAAGTGGTATCAATTTGGANTGAANATCCTCAACCATTTTGTTGCATTGAGGGCAACGAANTTTGTCCTTTACTAAAGGAAGTTTGATGCGAATGGAATATTCGCAGTATGGACAGGTGAAATCTGTCTGATCTTCTTTGTTCATTGTGNGGAGGTTNATGAATATAAAGATANGACCCTTTTTATTNAATATCGATTAAAAATCAGTCAATATTTGGGATTTGAATTTTTTTAGGAGGAGTAATGCTTATTGTTTGCTTATCGTATTCTATGACTTGAGGGCNCACGGCTGTGGCTTTAGGAGGTTTTTTGGTGCTGTTCACGGCTTTTGCTCTTAGTACAGGCTGTATAGAAGCATAAGGGTCATTTTCACCCAAAACAGTAGGGGAACCTAAAAATATAGCCTCGGAAGGATTTACCTTTGTGATCGGTGATCTATTATTGTTTAAGTTATTTATAATTGGATTTCTAACTAGTTCACTTCCATTTGAATGAAGTTGACAGAACTTATGAAAGTCCATTTCCTTATCAATAATTTCTTGATATGTAGTCCTTACAATTTTTCTGATTCCTTCATTTTCACCTACTATTTCTTCATAACAAGAGTCAGTCGCTCTTAATCCAGACTTTAAGCATATTTCTATACTCATAGCACTTTCAGGAATTTCGATCGGCTTAGGAGGAAAAGTACTTAGAGACTTATTCATGGCATCAACCCAAATTGGTAGGACAGTGTCTTTACTGAATGCTCCTCGATAAATCATTTTTGGTTTATCAAAACCTGCCCATACAGCGCAAGTTACAGAACTGTTGTAACCAATGAACCAATGATCAGTGAAGTTGTANGATGTTCCTGTCTTTCCTGCTGCNGTTTTATCTCTTAGTCCATATTTTTCAAATACAAGCTTTGCTGTTCCTTTAGATAATGAGTCCTGCAAGCAACTATGTACTTGGTACGCAGCTGTACTATCTAGTACTTGATTTTTATCAGGTAGGGTTTGACTAAATATTTTTTTTCCATTTGGAGAAATTATTGATGAAACAATGTGTGCTTTATCAATATTTTCTCCTCCATTTGGGAAGATGCTAAATGCTCTGCACATCTCTTCCAGTCGTGTGGAACTGCTACCAAGAAAAGTTTTGTCATAATCATCCATTGAAGATTTGATCCCTGCATTCTTAACTAGGTTAATGACTTTTTTTCTACCTAGAGTTTTACCTAGTCTAATTGACGCTGCATTTTTTGAGCTGTACAAGGCTTCTCTAGCAGTAATTTTTCCTTTATAAGAAACACTTTGTGACTCGGTTCCCCATTCACCTANTATTCCAGTGTTTCCACCGATTGCCACTGACCTGTTGTCTATAGGAGAGTCATTAAGGATTGAACCTGGGAAAAAGTTTCCTTCTTCGAAGGCGGCAGCATATACAAATGGTTTAAAGGCTGTACCTGTGGGCCTTTTTGATTGTATGGCCCTATTGAACTGACTGTGCTTGAAATTCCGGCCTCCAACAAGAGCAATGATTTCACCAGTCTTATTCTCAATCATTATCAAAGCTCCTTGTAGGTAATCTGGTCCTGAATTTTTGTTATTATTTATCTTTAAAGAGTTTGGAACTGATTCCTTTTCCTGATATTGCGAGTAGGTCTGGTGCTTAAATTCTGGATGTTCTTCCGTTTTTTTAAGGTTTCTTAATAAACTTTGAATTGAAGCNTTCTGNGTTTCACGGTCTATTGTTGTATTAATTTTCANGCCACCTNTACCAGCAAGTTCTAGACCGATAATTTCTAGAACTTGGAGTCTAACCATTTCTTGNACATAAGAGTTTTGATCTGCTATTGAATCTGTAAGTCTTATGGGCTTTTTACTATACTCAACTAGTTCTTTGCTAGAAATCATGCCCTCAGCATTCATCCTGTTTAGTACATGGTTGCGTGCTTTTGTGGACTGTTTAATATTATTTTTTGGAGAGAGCCTTGATGGGTTCTTGATTAATCCACAAATCGTAGCAGCCTCTAACACATTGATCTCTGATGTTGATTTACCAAAATATCCTCTTGAAGCGGATTCTATCCCAAAGTAGCCGCTTCCAAAGTAGATTCTATTCAAATAATTTTCTAAAATTTCCGATTTAGTAAAATTATTTTCTATTCTATTTGCCAGAAATGCTTCGGTAATTTTATTCTCCAAATTTCGAATACTTTTTAACTCTGCGTAACACTGTTTTGCAAGTTGTTGGGTGATAGTGCTTGCGCCTTGTGTGATACGTTTAGCTTTAAGATTTAAAATTACAGCTCTAGCAATTCCAATAAAGTCGACCCCTTTGTGTTCCAGAAATCTAGAATCTTCAACGGCGGTTAATGCTTGTATAACGTGATAAGGAACCTTATCTAGTTTAATGGGGCGTCGGTCTTCAATTTTTATTTGCCCTATTTCAGTTCCTTTTCTGTCGTAAATCCTGCTAGGTACTTCAAGTTTAGTTATTGCTGATAGATCAAAATTTTGCGCCTTTTCTTGGTGTAATTTGAGAACAGACAAAGAATAAAATATCGCGATTACGACCGGAGTAGTAAATAGTAGAAATAGAATTTGAAACCATCTCCTTTTGTAGAGTTTTGGCCGACTTTTCCGTCGATTTTCGCTATTAAAATTCATATTTCTTACTTATTAAATTAGTCAATGTAATAAGAATATCATACTATAAGATGAAGAAAATGTCTGAGCAAGCAACTGAATTAACAGCTAATGAAAATGGGCATGTTTTGGATTTAATTGCCGGTGAGATCGAGGAAGGAAACGGGTTTATTTCTTTCGAACGTTTTATGGAGCTTGCCTTGTACCATCCACAATTAGGATATTATACTAAAAACATTAAAAGGGTTGGTAAGGATGCAGATTTCATTACCTCTGTGAGTGTTGGTAAATGTTATGGCTTAATATTGGCGCACCATTTTTCAACAATTTTGAAAACTTTTTCCAATTTCTCCAAGGAAGTAGTGGTTGTTGAATTAGGGGCTGAGAACGGCGATTTAGCCTTAGATATTATGGGTGAATTATCGATGCTTTTGAGTAAGGAGTTATTTGAGCGTCTAAATTATATTATTGTTGAGCCTTTTAGTTTAAAAAGGCAGGCTTTAAAAGCTCGTTTGAGCTCAGAGAGAATAGGAAATATTTCAGTGATATCAGATCTTGAAAAAGAAAATAATTTGTATGGTGTGTTGATTGGAAATGAAGTTTTGGATGCGTTGCCCTTTAGGCGCGTTAGATTGAGAGATAAAAAATGGATGGAATTGGGTGTTGGTATCAATAGAGATGGTGAGAAAAAGAAATTAATAGAGGCGGAAAAATGTATTCAGAATGAGTCGTTGATTTCCCGAGTCGCTGATTTTCCTAAAGAGCTACCAGATGGGTTTACTGCAGAAGTGAATATAAATTTCAAACAGTTGCTGTCAGGTATTAGTTCAAGCTTCGTCAAATTGGAGGGTTACTTTGTAGACTACGGCTCTAGTCATGATGAGCTAATGGATTTAAGTAGATCAGAGGGTACGGTGAGAGCTTATTCGGGGCATCAATACGTTAAGAATGTTTTATTATCTCCAGGATTTAATGATATTACCTGCAATGTAGATTTTGATTGGTTTAGGGCGTCAGCTAAAGAGCATGAATTTATTACCAATGAGCCTATTGATCAGTATCGATTTCTGACAAATGCTGCAGAGCCTTGGTTGTTACAAATTGAGAAATCAGGAATTCAAAATGTCGAAAATATGAAATTAATTAATCAATTTAAGATGTTAATTCACCCCACGACTATGGGGAGAGCTTTCAAGGTCCTAAAGTTTCAAAAATGAAATTATCTATAGTCGTTCAATTCTGTAGATATGGGTTTTGCTTCTTGCGTATATGGCTTTGCCGGAGACGGCAGGAGAGGCCATGAACCCATCATCTAATTTATTCTTGGAGAGAAGTTCATATTTCCCCCCAGGATTGATAACATAACAGTCGCCCATTTGGCTGAAGAAGTATAATTTTTTGTCTGCTAGGATTGGTGATGCTGAATAGTGTCCAGGTATACGGTCGCTCCAAATAGCATCTCCTGTCTTTGGGTCTAAACAACTGAGAATTCCTTCATCAGTAGTCATATAAAGTTGTTCATTAATAATGATTGGAGATGAGCGTTTTGGTACTCTTTTAAAGACGTCCCAATTGATATGTGTTTTTGTTATATCTCCACTTGCATTTGAATCTATTCTTACTGAGATAAGATGAGGTTTTCCATACCCAGAATTGATAATTACGTTGTCTTTATAAATGACTGATCTTGACGCATTAGAGTAGCCAGAGTAAGTGATGTTCCAAATTTCCTCTCCATTTAACGGATTGTAAGCAAAACATGACTTGGCGCCTGGGCTTACCATAATAGTTTTATCGCCAACCTTGATAAATGTTGGCGTTGTATAAGCTTTCCTTAGATCACCTTCTCCACGAATTTTTCCATTTGGCTCAATATCATCCCATTTAGTGGACCTATCAGTTTTCCATTTTGTTTTCCCAGAATTTTTATCAAGTGCAATGATATACTGGTAATCCACCCCATCCATTGTGAGAATCAAAGTGTCTTTATATATTACAGGTGAAGACCCAGGCCCCCTGAAGTGTCTACACTTGAGGTCTGTTCTTCTCCAGACCTCTTTGCCATTCATAGTATTGATCGCCGCTGTTCCATAGCTACCAAAGTGGATATATACCATGCCTTCTTCAATTACTGGCGAAGGTGATCCATAACTATTTACATTGTTTCCTAGAGGTTCTACAGATTCATTATTAAAAAGGTTGATGTTGAATAAAATTTCTCCATTTTTCTTATCTAGGCATATGGCACCCATTGATTTGCCGTTTTCGGTTGAATTAGTGATCCATACTTGATCATTCCAAATAACAGGAGAAGACCATGCTTTTCCGTTAATTTTTGTTTTCCAGGCAATGTTTTCATTTTCAGACCAACGAATAGGTAACCCTCTTTTTTCGCCAATAACGATTCCATCTGCAGACAGTCCTCTAAATTCAGGCCACTGATCTTTAGCAGTTTGGTCTGAGTAGGTAATTGCTAAGATTGCAGGGAATAGTAAAAGGTGAATAATTTTATTTCGCACTTCTGATTTATACTTAATTAAGACGCTAGACTCAATGTCAAGGCAGTCACTTGTCATTTTATTATTGTGGCAATAGATGCATATAAATTACAACAAAATTTCGAAACATTACAGGTGTTTAGTAGCCATTAGCCTTGTGACATTATTTAAATCTGACTAATATAAGAAAATTGATCCTTTATTATAAACAATATTGAATAGAAAAACTCAGCAGAATATTGGTTCAGAGGATGTCACGATTCAGATTAATCGTGGCCGGAGCGCTTTAATTGTTGCCGATGAAAATGAAAATAGAAGATTGATCTGTGCTCTTCTAGAAAATAATGGGTATAAATTAGTTTCATGTGAATCGATTGATGAAACGTTGAGAGATTTTACAGATCAATCTCTCGTCATATTTTCACTGCAATCTGATTTAGAAAAAATTCCAGTCGTCGTAAAAGAATTAAGAAAAAAATCCCCAAATTTAAAATATCCAATAACTATTCTTCTTGGGGCGGAAGAAGAATTCGATTTCAAAGAAGAATTGGATTTTATCATTTCTTCAGAGGTAGGGTCTAATGAGTTCTTAGATGATATGCAAGGGCTTGAAAAAAAGATCTCTGGTATTGCTAATGGTGTTTCTGGTAATTCAGAATTTATAAAATCTGGTTATAATCAAGAAAAAAATGAATCACAGAAAGTGGAACTGAAGAATGTTAATTCATTAAAAGAAGACCTAGATATTGTTGTTGTCAAAAGAGGCCATGGCAATACTAAGACAAGAGTAGCTGGAAGTATTGCCAGCGATAGTCATATCATTAGTATGCTAAATAATTGTCCATTACCAATGGCAATATTTGATTTAAAATTACAGTTTATTTCAAGTAATCGAAGTTGGCAAATAACGCTTGGTCATGCTTTTAGGGATTCAGATGGGTTAGGGCAGTTTGAATCTATATCAAATCTTTCTAAGAATTGGAGATTGCTTTGTGATGATTGTTTACGCTTAAAATCAGAGCAAGTCGGCGAGGAATTAGTCAAATGGAGTAATGGTGAGAAGGAATGGATTAAGTGGTATATGAGACCCTGTTTTGACTCGGCTGACGTTGTTTCTGGTTTTACTGTGTGTTGTCAATCGATACAGAATGAAAAACAGTCCAAAATCAAACAGATCCGGGAGCTCGACTCTGAGCAAGCTATAATGTCAAGTTCCGTCATCCCTGTTCTTGTTCTTGATGTGGAGGGCAGGATCATTCGAAGTAATAGGGCGGCAAAACAATTGGGGGATTGGGATCCATTCTCTGAACAGGGTACTTATTATTGGGAGGTGTTTCTTCAAGGAGTAGAGAGAGAAAAATCTAAGGCTCAATTTGCTGGATTTTCTCAAAAATTGTTAAACGGTCAGAATTTTAATTTTCCAGAAACGAATGAAGAATTTATTTTAGATGGCATTGGTAATTTAACTAAGATTATATGGTCAAATTCTCCAAAGAGAGGAAATAATGGCAAAGTTAATGGTCTTATTAGACTTGGAATTTATGATGGAATTTTCATGAATTCTAAAAGTGATTCAGGCTCATCAGTTTCTGTTAAACATGATGAGGCGGCGCGTTTTGAGGCTGAGCTTGCCAGTTCTCTTGTAGAACTTAATCGAGCTCACAAAAGATTAAAAGAGTTGGAAAAAGAATCTGGTGTATACTCAGATATTGCAAATTTACTACCTTCTGCCGTTATTGTTTTAAATATTGAAGGAGAAGTCAGTTATGCAAATTTAGAGGCTAAAAAAATCCTGGGGCCTAAAATATTAAAAATTAATAAATTTGATGAGTGGTTAGATGCTTCTCTAATAGTAAGTGATGGTGAGGAAAAAAAAGAAATTATAAAACGTTGGCATTCTCTAGTGTGGTCAAGAGGAATTACAGATTCATTTTTAGTAAGGAGTGATCTTTATGGAGAAAGTGTTTTAAGCTTCAAGCCGTGCATTATGAGGGATGGTGCGGTTTTGCTATCTATAATTGATGTAGCATCTCAAAACCACGAGGACATCAATCTTTTATCTTCTAATGAATCGATATCTGGTTTTAAGGAAGCAAAAGATGCCAGTCTTGAATTGTTATTTATTATTTTGAGTGACTTTGATTCGGGTGGTATCGAGTCAGTAAGCATTTTAAAGTCAAGAGTGACAGCTTTAGCAATTCTAAAATCATTTCATTCAAAAAATGAAGAAGACAATTTAGTAGACTTCGGAAATTACTGCTCAAATCTTCTCAAATCATTAATCAAATTTTCTCCTAAAGAATCTGATCCTGAAGTTCATATTAATTACCTGCAGCTGGTGAGAGATGGGAATAATGTTTTAAAAGAAAAAATCACTTCCTCTGAGATTAAGTTGCCGATGACGGTCTCAATGCCCTTATCTCTAATAATTAATGGGATAATGAAAAATATATTTGAGAATGCGTGTGAACACAATTCAGACATTATAGTTAGTTTTTCATTAATAATTGATAAGTCTAATGGCTCTGGATTAATTTCAATAACACATGATGGAGATTTTGATGTACCAGGAACCTTTTCTGATAATTTCTTTGGTAGCCAGTTGGAATTCATAGATCTTATGATTGAGAAAATACAAGGTTCATTTGAGCTGAGTTCTGATTTGATTAATGAAATTTCAATTGAATTTCAGACGAAATAATTGAGCTAAGACCTTTTAGTAAATACAATGAAACCTTTTCGAATCCTTCTAGTAGATCAAAATGGAACAGATTTGGAATATGTTACTCGGTCATTAATGAATTTAGGTGCAGGATCCCCAGTGATAGCTCGAAATGAATCTGAAGCACTTGACGACATTGATAAAAGAAATCCTGAATTAGTTATTTTGAATTTAAATGAATCAGAATCAATGAAGTCAATGAGCTTGGCTTCTAAGATTAGAGTTAATCACAGTAAGCCAATACTTTTTTTGACACCTGATACAGAATCGGAGGCTTTTGAAAAATTAAATCTTGGGGGGTCGAATCATTATCTTATAAAGCCTTTTGAAGGAAATGATTTAAAGAGTGCAATTGAATTAGCTGTTTCAAATTTGGAATATAAAGAAAATTATATTAGTCATGAAAAGCAGTTTCTAAATGCTATTAAATCGATGTCTGACGGACTTATTTCGACAGATATTGTAGGGAATGTGACATATATGAACCCTGTTGCAGAAGCCCTTACAGGATGGACGCTAGCGGAAGCAAGAAGAATGGTTCTCCAAGACGTCTTCCCAATAACGAATAGTTCTGGTAAAGAATCCCATGTTGAAATCGCTAGTGGAATTCAAATTAATACATCGCTAGAGAAGTTTTTTCTTGATGATAAGTTTGGTAGAAAAATTCCAATCCAGAATAGTGCATCGCCACTCAAAGATCAAAAAGGCTCGTTAGTAGGATTAGTTGTGGTTTTTCGTCAACCCAATGATTTAAGGTACGGTGATAATAAAAATGACTGCGAAGCTGAGTCTATTAAAAAGATTGTTGATGGTTTAGCAGAACCATTGTTTTTGGTGGATGAATTCTGGATTTTAAAATTCACAAATATTCCTACATTAGATTTTTTTAAATCAAAAAATGACCGATTAATAGGGGAAAATTTATGGAATTTAACTCCTTCTAGTATATCTAATGGTGATGTGGATAAGGCAAAATCTGCTATGACTAATCGTAATGAATTCAAGTTTGATTTTTTTGATGACCAAGTAGGAGGTTGGTATGAATTAAGTGGTTATCCTTATGGTGATGGTATGATGATGCGAATATCAGATGTAACAACTAGAATTCAAGAGTCTCAAACTGCGCTCCGAATGGAAAGATTGGAGAGCCTTAGTTTAATGGCTAGAGGTTTTGCTCATGATTTCAATAATTTATTAACTGTTATTTTAGGTAATCTTTCTTTGGCTAACGTTAAGCTTCCAAAAAGCGCTGAAGGATTTGATGAAGTTGAGAACGCCTTGTCAGGAACTATTCGCGCGCAAAATAGAATTCAACAGTTGTTAACTTTTGCTAAGGGAGGTGCGCCCATAAAAAAACATATAGACCTAAGTGAAATAGTTCATGAGATAAGCAACGAAATCGATAAAATTAAAAATATTAATTACAGCTTTGATCTGCCTAAATCCATATGGATAGTTGATGCTGACCCTGGTCAGTTTAGGCGTGTTGTGGAAAATCTTCTTAGGAATGCTGAACAAGCAATGCCTGAAGGTGGTGATATTTCAATTACTCTTAGTAATTTAGATCTTGAATCCGATTTGAGTAAGAGTATTAAACGAACTCTAGAACTTAACGCGTCATGCCATTATGTTTTAATGAAAGTATCAGATAATGGTAAGGGGGTTAATGAAAGTGAGAAATTAAAAATTTTTGAGCCCTACTACACGACAAAGAGTGATGCAAACGCCACTGGAATTGGGCTTACAGTTTGCCAATCTATAATTCAAGCTCATGAGGGAAGTATTATAGTTGAATCTACTGCTGGGAAAGGTACATCAGTCTATGTTGCATTACCGGCATTAATCAATACTGGAGAATCTGATTTCAAGGATATAAGTAATGAGATTAATGAAAAAGCCATCGAGATTTTGATACTAGAAGATGATTCGTTAATTAGGCAGCTGCTTGTAGCAAACCTCGAAAAGGAAGGTTACACTGTTTCTCAAACTGAAGAAGGTGGAGAGGCTGTCAATGTTTACATAGAAAAATTTGAATCAGGTAAGTCTTTTGATTTAGTAATTATGGATTTATCAATTCCTAATGGAATGGGAGGGGCTGATGCAATTAAAAAGATACGTGAAGTTGACCCTAATGTTGTCGCAATTGTTTCTAGTGGCTATTCAGATGATCCAGTGATGTCGGATCCTAAATCTTACGGTTTTGATGCCGTTTTGCCAAAGCCTTACAAGCCTCATGAGTTGAACTTACTGGTCAAAAAAACACTTAAATAATTTATGAAATCATACATTTTATTGGCGGTATTTTGTATTTTAAATTTAGATCTCAAATCCGAAACGGTAAAGATTTGGCAAGGTTTAGAGGCAGGAAAAGGAGCAGAAAATGTCTCGCTAACAATTCATCTTCCGACAACAAAGTCTATCACAACACCAGCTGTAGTTATTTGTCCGGGAGGTGGTTATGGTACCTGTGTAATGAGTTATGAAGGTAATGAAGTGGGGGAGTGGTTTTCTAAGAGAGGTTTTGCGGCATTCGTTCTTAAGTATAGAGTGTCTCCACACAGACATCCTTTGCCGAAGAATGATGTACAGCAAGCAATAAAGTATGTTCGAAAAAATTGTAAAAAATTTAAAGTTAATCCTGAAAAGTTAGGAGTGATGGGTTTCTCTGCTGGTGGGCACCTAGCTGCTACTGCAGGCACTCAGTTCACTAGTCTTTTAGATAGACCAAACTTCATGATTCTAGCTTACCCAGTTATTTCTATGAGAAAAGGAATTACTCATGTTGGGTCTAGAATTAATCTTTTGGGATCTAATCCAAATAAAAAAATAGTAGATGCCATGTCTCTTGAAACACAAGTTGGCAGTAAGACTCCGACTACATTCATTTTTCATACGAATGAGGATAGTGTCGTACCTGCGGAAAATGCGTTGGCATTTGTTTCCTCTTTGAGGAAGAATAGAGTGCCCTGTGAATTTCACCTTTTTCAAAAAGGTAATCATGGTGTGGGGCTTGGTCGCCAAGGCAATAAAAAATGGTCTTTGCTTCTTGAAGATTGGTTGCGAAGATTAAGTTATATAGAAAATTGAAAATTTAGTACTAATATTATGAAAACATCAAAAAATTTATTTATTGTTTTTATCTGTATAATAATAATTTCCTGTAACTCTATTGAAAAAGTTCCAGTTGTTCCAGAATCTCAACAAAGAGGTTTTGATGATATCAAACCAACTATTCCGAGTGCTCAACCTCAAGATGGTTCTATTATAGTTAAGCCACAGGGCAACGGTAGACTGGGTGCGAAATTAAATAATAATTTGGAAGTGTTTAGCGCAGCTGAACGCGAGCTCGTCAGGCGTCAACAGTTATCAAAAGAAGCTGACGCTGATATAAATAATGCCATCAAAGATATTAATTCAGGAGATTTAGACGCCGCTCGTTTAAAATTAAAAAAAGCTGTAGGAAAATACTCAAGATAAGGTTAATAATTTCAGNCCTTAAACTTGATGCAATGATTAAGTTTGTGGCATTTGGTGAATTGAGTTATTAATTTCTCCCTCGAATTCTTCACCTTTTGAGTTCTTCAGTTTATAACGAATTGACATCCCCCAAGTAGGTTTTAATTCGGGGATCACTAAGCGTACGATTCTTCCTCCTTTAGAAAGCATAACTTCTTTCACTTCAAGTAAGCGTTCGTTNTAATGCTTTGAACCGTAGTTTCTTGTTCTCTTAAGGTCCCAAACCTTAATTTGATATGATTTCAATTCTATGGCCTGATCCTTATCAAGCTCACTTGTGAATTCAAGTTCAACGCCATCCTTTGTGGCTTTCAATACAGTTGGTAGATTGGGGGCGATTTGGGTATGACGAATTCTATAAAAACCTCCATCACCTCTTTTGCTTCCAGCCCAAGCAAACATACCAGTCGCGTAAAGCTGACCGTTCTCTGGATGAAACCTTCCTCGCATTAAACCTGTTGGAAANTCCAATCCAATCGATATCATGCCTCCTTGAGCTTGCCCTTTAAATTTTTCATGAGGCACTAAGAAAATCTTTCCAGTACCATAGCTAAGATTTAATAGCTTGCCATTAAGTGCTCCCCATTTAGCCTTTTCCGGTACCCACATAAGCTCACCTGGGCTCCTATCAAAACTATTAGTTATCCAACATAGAGGTTGTTCCATTGCTGAGTCACTATTGTCAGTGACATCATGATAGCCAAACATGTTTCCATAGAAACCACCTTTTTTAACGTAGTTTATTCGATTTTTGGGATTCCAGTGTCCTTCTTGATCTGTTACTATGAACGTACCGTCAGGGTTCAAGCATACGCCATTAGCAGCTCTGAAACCATTTGCAATAATTTCGGATTCCTTACCATTAGCACTGACCTTTATTAANGTTCCATGATGCGGGACAAGTGCAGTTTTTGCATGTCTAGCTGATTTTGCGTAGTAGAAATTTCCTTGGCTGTCAGTTTGAAGACCCATAGCAAATTCATGAAAATGTTCAGTGACTTGATGGTCGTTGTTAAAGCTTTCAACGTAATCGATTTCGTTGTCACCATTCAGGTCATGAAGTCTAGCAATTTGGTCTCTACATGTAATGTATATTGAACCATCTACAATTTTTACTCCAAGCGGCTGGAATAGGCCAGTTGCTATTCTTTGCCAACGATGTTTNCCAAATGTATTTTTTATACCATCCACAATGAAAACATCTCCTAGCCATGTCGCAACTGCAGCTTTATTGCCGTCCGGGAAAAAATCGAATCCCCCGAGTCTCATCCAAGAGTTCCATGGATTATTTGTTGGTAGTTTTATCTCATCGACTTCGAAAGCAGCATTTTTTTCTCCATTACTTCCTTCAGTAGTTACGATATCTGGCCACCTTTTAATACTTCCTTTAGTTAAAGGGTTAAGTGCAATGGGAAGGCCGCTACTAACTAAGTGTTTATTAAGGTCACTTTGATTTAATTCTGAAATAAGAACCTTGACGCTTAATTTGTCTTTGGTNGTTGGAATATTAAGAGTGTGAAAGCCGTCATCTTTTTTGTCTACTGTTATTTCATTGTTGCCTTTAATAGCAACAGATGTACCTGAAGGTGCAATTCTTATTCTGATAGGTTCTTTTGATGAGTTAACCTCAATGGTTCTTGTAATGATTATTTTATCACCGATAGTTTCGTATCCAGGGAGTTCATGGACCATAGTATCACCAACGGTATATTTGATTATTGCTCTACCTCCATGCAAGTAAGTTCCTTTGTAATGAGTCCATTCTTTAGGTAAAGGCCCATACGGTTTGCCGTCTCTACCAAGGAACCTAGGGTCTTTGAAACTACCATTTTTGGGATTAGCTATCCCAGGTCCAACGGGGTTTTCAAAAACTTTTAATCCGACTAATGATGCGTGGCTTCCATGAGATTGATCAAAAGCGATCCCTCGCCAGTCGATGTAACCTTCGCCAGTCCATGCAGCAGCAACTCTCATTGTGTCATGATCATAAAGAATCCATTTATTTCCTTTTGCGATGCCACCGGGCCCTTCGTCGAGTCTTATTGCAATCCCTTTATATGCGATATTCCCAGGAGACACCTGNATCGTCCAAAATTGTACAGGACCGTAATCCATTTTCTTCCATTTTGGTTCTTCGGCTCCAAAAATGGTTGGATTTTGAGGTCCAAGATCAAGGCCTCTAGGTAGAGTATTGATGTACTTCTCATCTACTTCTACGAACTGAGAGGGGTTTTGCTCTTTAATAAAGGTTTCCCTAATATATTGTATTACATCCCACTTCTGCTGTGGAGTCATCCATGGTTGAGCTACCATCTGATTGTACCCTTTCGTGAGAGTTGAGTACATTGATAAGGGATCTTTACCGTTCTTAAACTGTCCTTTATGAAATCTAAGGGCAGTTGGCAAAGTTCCCTCCAATTTATCGGTTCCATGACAAGTGATGCAAAAGCCATTATAGATTCTAGCACCTCTATCTAAACTATTATGATCCCAGTTGCTTACTATTTTTAAGTGATCAGCGTCACCCAATTTAGATATGATTACATTTGAAATATTAATTCCTTCGCTGCTTGATCTGATTNTCACTTCTTTAGCTAGATAGCCGTCAATTATAATAGGTTCGATCCACTTAGATGCTGTAGTGCTTTTCAATTCTATGTTTTTTGACTTCCAGTTGAAGTCAGGGGTGTTGGTTTCATCTATTCTTTTTGAGACTGCTAACTTAATTTCATTATCATCAAGTGCTCTTTTCCAGTATCTAAGATTGGTAATCTCTCCTTCAAAATCTCCTCCGAAATCAGTAGAGCATTTGCCTATTTGAAAACGCGTTTCATTTGCCCTTTCTGCTGAAAAATTATTTTTAGAATTTATTAATTTACCATCTAAAAAAAGTTTTGCANTTCCTGAACCTGTAACCAATGCAACCTCATGCCANTTACCATCATTAACTTTTTTCCCACCAGTAATTTGTCCTTTCCAACCAATATCATAAACTAACTTCCCGCTATCCACATAAAGAACCTTTCCATTTTCAAGCCATTTCTTGCCAGGAACAGATTCAGAAAACAAAGTGCCATCACTTGTCGTTTTAAATTTCACGTAAGTTGTGAAATCTTTACTTAAATCAAATGTTTCTTTCGCTTGCTTGTCCGTTGAAATGAAAAAAGAGGAGTTTGTTTTCTCATTAGGCTGTTCATTAGATTTACCAAATTTAATTATATCTCCGACTTCTTTACCATCCATCCAAGTCTTTAGACGACCTTCTTCACCTGCCTTGTGGCTTGCAGCGAACTCTAAAGTTCCGTTTGAACCTGAAACAACTTTCAGGTCAATTGAGGCGTTACCGGCCCTGAAGTTTATGATTCCATCTTCAGAACTTTTGTAATTTGCTTTGAGNTGAAAATTTGCAATGGGCTCATCACTTTTCCAAGATTGGGATGCTTGAATAGATAGTACGGGAAGAAATAATAATAAGAATGAAAGTACAAAGTGCATATTTGAAGTTACCACTCTAATGAGTAGTCGTAGAGAAAAAAGATACTAGAAGTAAGATTTTTTAATCTTCAAAAACCAGAAGAATATTAAGTATATTTAATTCAAGAACATAGTATTCGTGCTATTTTGAAGGAATTTCATTAAGAGTATAATAGCCGATACCATGTAATAGAACTTCATCCTTGGTATTTTTAACTCCTGCAAAGTTAATCTCATGTATATTACCTTTGACTAGACCGTCTATTTTCAGATGAACGCTTTTATTATCATTTGATACTGTAGCTGATTTAATTACAGGTGTACTCTTATCTACAACCGGGCTTCCATATCCGCTTTGATAAATATATGTATATGCACTGATGGTGTAACTTTTGGTTGTTTCGGCTATAGATTTATTAACTTCTTCTGTGAAATTAACCTTAAAACCATCTGATTTAGCTTCAATATTGAGAACTTCGAAAGGAATTTTGCCATTAAAATGACAACGTTCTAAAGCAAACCGTTTTCCCCCTCTGGCCCCCCAACCTCTATCGGTACCACCTACAAACATACTTCCATCTGGTCCAAGTCTGACAGCAACGTTGCCTGATTTGAACCTACCTCGAAATGGAAAAGCAGCCCCTTGATAAACACCATTCACTTTTTCGAGTGCGACTCTTAGAACTGTAGACATCGTTTGTTCTCCAACAAATAATTGATTTTTGAATGGTCCAAATTTCCCACTTGTATCACAAGCTATGCCTGTGGGGGAGTTGCTTAGTTTTCCGTGAGGGAACATTGCTGCAGGAGGAGCAAGTTCCGGAATTTTATCTCTTTCGATTGAAATGCGGCTTCCACTTTTAGGATCCTTAGGCCTCACCCCTATGGCATTGGTTAATTCATAATACTTGTTTCCAGTTGGATTCCCAACAAAGCCCCCCACCGGAAGAGGTTTTATTGAACTGGTTCCATTCCAAGTTCCTTGATTGTCACAATAGAACATATCACCTATATGATTTTGACCTATTCCCCCAGGAGATCGTATTCCACTAGTCGTGGGAATCATTTTTCCATCTGGAGTAACTCTAACGCACCAACCCCTAAAGTCTGAACTGGCCCCGCCAGATCCAGTTAGGCAAAGTACGACCCAAATATTACCTTCAGGGTCATGTCGTGAACCAAAAGCATATTCATGGTAGTTCCCATTAATTCCCCATGCTGATGAAACGCTTTCAAAAATATCAGCGCGATAGTCACCATCAGTATCCTTCATTCTTGTGACTTCAGGCCTTTGAGTGGCATACAGCCAACCATCTTTCCAGGATAGCCCAAGGACTTCGTGTAGGCCTACAGCCCATGGGGTCCATTTGTCATCTCCAGGATCATCTGTGTAGGCACCTTCAATGACGAAAATATCTCCTCTTCTTGAGCTGACAGCTATTTTGTTATCTGGTAATATTTCGATGCTCCCTACCTCAAGAACAATGTTGGAAGGTATAGGTATTTCAGTGATTGGATAATGATTGGATTCCTCTGCAGGGTTTTGACCATNGCTGCTTAATTGGAAACAGCTCATTATNAAGATAGCGTAAAGTGTAGCTCTCATTAAANTTTATTATTGCCAGCTAATTATTTGTTTAATAACGGCTGAGTTATTTTTGAATTTAATAGGCACGAGTAGTTCTTTCTTCTTTTCACTTTCGCGAATAATTGGTTTTCCGGCTGATTGCAGATTCATGGTAGCTGCATCATCAATTAAAAACGTATCGCCATCGATAATTTCTATAGATTCACCAACGGCTGCTCTGAAATAAAGGTTATTTTTTCTCATACCTTTAATTGTTAGAGTGCGAATTAGGGAAGCTTGTGATGATTCTGTCTCTTCCCTTGGAACAGATTCATCGATTACAGACAATTTGCCGAAATTATATTTGAAAGTAGGTATTCTATATTGACCTATTAGATAATAGCCTTTGAAAAAATATCCCTCTTCTAGGGGAGGAAGTTGGGCGTTTTCATTTCTGAAGTAAGTGTTAGGCCAAGGGATATTTGGAGAATTAATTGTAGCAAAAGGGACCCCAGGGGAACCTGCAATTACAGATTCTCCGGAAGGTGGCTGAAACCCTTGTCCTCTGCCATTCCAATGCCTCTTTGCATCAATAAAATCGCCCTGCCAAATTAAGGCTATCCTCATATTATTGGCATCATATGCAATATTGATTCCATTAGGGTATCCGACTCCAATTGCTCTGGGGCCTGCGCCCTCTATAAAGTTTCTGTATATGCGGGCTTCATTTTCAGCGACTAGTAATTGTCCGCTAGGTGAATTTCCACTTGAAGGCCCTTTGTTTATAGACAATGCCAATTCTTTTTTGGATCCCGGTAATCTCCAGCCAACATACAATTCTTCACCACCGCGTGCTTCAAAGTATTGAACTTCAATATGATGTAACCCTTTTTTTAAATCTATCTTTCCAGACTTTGGAATTGGTCCATGCACGCCATCATTATCGACTACTATTTTTTGATCTATTAAAAGTCTAGACCCATCATCAGAATTCAAAGTGAAAGTATACGATCCAGATTTGGGAGCTTCGATATTTCCTCTAAAAACTAAGCCGAAAGAATCTGTTTCATTAATGCAAGAAAGATCAAATTTTCCACTTTGAACATGATCAGTGCCTGAAGGTTCTAGTTTGTTCCAATCCGGAATTTTTGTCCAATTTCCTTTGAATGAGGTGAAGGTAAGTTCACTCAAAGGGTTCATTTCTTTGGATACTATCATTGTGCCACGCATGACTTGGGCGTGACCTGGCAAGGTACAAACATATGGATATTTTCCTGTTTTTTTAGGTGCAGTAAAATATAGTGTCGCGGAAGAGTGAGGATCCGCCATTCTTGTTGAATAGAGTAAATCTGGGTGATTAGGAATCCAATCTTTTGCAAAGCCTTCGGCTCCAAGCTTCCAAGCTTCTTGTGCAACTTTTAAATCCTTGCCCTTTCCACGCTTTGTTATCGCTAAATTGTGGTGCATGTCATCATTATTACGTAGTATGAGTTTGACCTTTTTTCCTGGGTAAACGGTTATAACAGGTTTGTTATATTTCATTTCCCCTTTGAGTGTAGTTATCTCTATTACTCTGTCAGGTTCTCCAAAGTCTTTAGGTTTTGCGTTGTTATTCAGCCATTTTTTTACATACAACTGATCTTCGTTGCTTAAGTCTTTTAATTGGATCACCCCATTTTTGCCATTGGGTGCCCTAAGAGTGACTTTATCATCTGTCGCGTCAATTATGCCTGCTTTGATCTCTCTGCCATCTACATGAGACCAAGTTCTAGCTCCAGGGTCAGGTGGGTTTTCATCTTTAGCCTTGAGGGTGCAAAGGAAGGTGAAAATTGAGAGGTGAAAAGCAAGAATTCGCATTATTATAGTTATTAGACGCAGTTTTCTTATTTTATCTCAACGATAATTGCCAAATAATTATTAAGTAACTAGTAAAATTGACAAATTTTGCATTTTCCCATCTTTCTTTATAAATGTTAAGTAATTTTCATGTTTTATTGCATAAATAGCGCCCTTGACTGTGATGATATTAGAAGTATGATATCCGCCCCTTGGAATTCTATTATGAATTCATNAGTTTGGCATAAACAGATTTAATTACCATGAAACGCACCTATCAGCCATCTAAACGTAGNCGTAAGCGTCAGCACGGTTTTCGTNCGCGTATGAAGACTAAAAGTGGACGTGGTATTATTAAAAGACGTAGGCAAAAAGGTAGGAAAAGGCTAATACCTAAGGGAGCAGAATTACATTATAAGCGTCATACTAATCAGCACACCAAAGGTTAGTTTGAAATTTAAGGTCTAATAGGGACCTAAAACAAAAAGATTAAAAATGCGCTTAAAGCGTCAAATTCGTATGAATTCGCGTTCGGAGTTCTTGCGGGTAAGGCAGGAAGGTAAATCCTATGCAGGTAAATACTTGGTCCTTGGATTACTTGAGGATTACAAATTGAGTTCACATTTCAAATTTGGGATTATTGTGACAAAGAATATAGGTAATGCTGTTGCTAGGAATTTAGTTAGGAGAAGGATTAAAGGTTTATTGTCCTCATTTTGTAATTCTTTAGAGTTTTCTGGTTACATGGTCGTTATTCCGAGATATCATGCTAAAGAAGCTTCTTTCCAAGTCCTAGAGTCTGATTGGAAAAGCATTGTGAAAAAGGCAGGAATTAGTATTCAATAAATAATGATGAAGCTTTTAATTAGATTGTTGATAAGATTTTATCAGATCTGTATTTCGCCAATATTACATTGTATTGGGGGGACTAACTGTGGATGTAGATTCACTCCAACATGCTCACAATATTTTTTAGATGCTGTTCAAATTCATGGTGTTTTCAAAGGATCTATATTAGGAGTAAGGAGAATCTTTAGGTGTGCCCCTTGGGGGGGGCAGGGGCATGATCCCGTCCCATTAAGAATCGAAATAAACTGTGAGGATGCAGAGAAAAATTTATAATTAGAATATTAGAAAATGGATAGAAAAGCTTGGATCGTTATAATAGCCTGTTCTTTTGGCCTGTACTTTTGGTTAGATTCTCAGAAAAAGTATCAACAGGAAATCGCGAATCAACCACCAATCATAGAAACAAAATCAGAAGGCAAACAAGAGGAGGAGGATTCCACAATTTCAGGTGCTTCAGAAGATAGTTCAGAGTCTAAAGAATTTTTAGAAAAAACGGTTAGCCTTAAAAATGATGTTATTGAGTTAATTTTTACTAATGATGGTGGAGGGATTAAAGAGGCAAATATGCTTAATCATTATGTTTATAGTNAAAATANAGCATTAGAAAAAGGATTAGAAGAGTCTCCTAGGATCGTTTTAAACTCAGGAATTAAGCACCCAATAGGGGCTCTNAGTGGNGGGCGTGATAATTATAAAAATNTAGANTATGAAATCCTTGAACANGAGGAGNGCAGAATTGTTTTAAAAGCCATCACTGCAGAAAAACTAGAGGTCACAAAGTTATTTACTCTCACTAAAAGTGATGAACTCGGCAAAGGTCACATAGTGAATATGACTCTTCAGATGAGATATTTAGGTAAAGAAGGTAATGTTAGTTTGAATGATTACTATATTTTTACAGGAGCATCTGGAAAGTTGGATTCCGGAAATTCAAGTGATATTTATACAGGATTGGAATACCTTTCGGATGGAGATGATGAGTTTAGAACTCTCAGTTATCTTAAAAAAGACAAGGATGACATTCAAGGAAAGGAATTACTAGAACGGCTCCAATGGTTAGGGGTTAGTAATCAATTCTTTTCTACGAATATTTATTTAAAAAATGAATACGAGTCCAAGATCTGGGCTTCACGATATGATGATGGGAGTGGCGATGATGTTCGTGTAATTTCCGGTCTGGGATTACCACAGAACGTCACTCTGGGACCAAGTGAATTCAAGAGTTGGCAATACGAGATTTATTTAGGCCCCAAAGATTATCAAACACTTAAATTACTAGAAGGGGATAGAAGTAAGATTGTGGGATTTGATAGGATGCCGATATTTGGATTTGTTGCACAACCTTTTGCGGTTCTTTTAAGTTTATTAATGAATTGGTTACATGGTTTTTTTGGTAACTACGGGTGGTCGATTATTTCAATAACAATAATTATGCGCTTAGCGATATGGCCCGTAACAGCAAAAGGAACGCGTGCAATGAAGAAGATGGGTAAGCTTGCTCCAATGATGCAAGAAATTAAGGAAAAGCATAAAGATGATCCTCAGAAAATGCAGAAAGAGACCATGAGCTTATATAGAGATTATGGAGTTAACCCTATTGGAGGGTGTCTTCCTCTACTTCTGCAAATGCCAATATTCATTGGTTACTTTGCCATGCTCAGAGCTGCAGTTGAACTTCGGCATGAACCTTGGTTAGGCTGGGTTACTGATTTATCTTTGCCTGATACAATTATGCATGTTGGAGGGTTTCCTATTAACATTTTGCCTCTACTCATGGGTATTACCATGATGATGCAAATGAGAATGACTCCACAAACTGCTGGCCCTAATCAGAAGCAAATGCAAATTATCATGACGATAATGCCAATTTTCATAACTGTTATTTGTTATAATTTTGCATCAGCTTTAGCTTTGTATTGGACTGCAGGAAATATTTTTAGTATTGGTCAGACTTGGGTAACCAAGACATTTGGTAAGGATGTTGAATTAAAAAAAATAGACCGAACAATTCAGAAACCTGGGTTAGGGGCGCCTAACCAACAAAAGAAAGCTAAGAAGTCTGCACCAATACGGACTGGGGGCGGGCGTAAAAAGAAAAAATAAAGTTAATTAAAATTTCATAGGTCTTATAAAATAGCTAATTTATTGCATTTTTCCTTGGATTTGTTTAATAGCGTTGACTCTTAGTTGAATTGTGTTAACTCAATANCCCCCCCTTTACCTACCCTAATAAGGGTAGTATGTTATAAACGATCAAAAAACTAAGCCCGTAATTTCATGAACATAGAACTTGTTGAGAAAGCCCTTGAAGTTGTAACTGACGAACCATTGTTGATAAACCTTGTTTCAAAGAGGGTGCAGCAATTAAATAATGGTAGAAGCCCGTTAATTACTGTTGTAGAAAGAATGGGTACGGCTGATATCGCTCTTACAGAAATCATCGAAGGCAAAATTGTTATCGATGAAGGTCAATCAACTGATTAACGTAGCTGCGCCATGTCGCAGGAAATATCTAAGAATCGCAAAGCTTATCACGACTTTAATATAGTTGATAAGTTTGAAGCAGGAGTTGAGCTTAAAGGAACTGAGGTTAAGTCAATTCGGGATGGGCATGTTCATTTAAGGGACGCATTCGGTATAGTTCAATCAGGTCAACTGTTTATGATTGGTTGTGATATCAAGGGTTACTCCTCAGCAAGTCATTTCCAACATGAGCCTAGACGCATGCGTCGACTCTTGATGCACAGAAAAGAAATTGATCGTATAGAAATCAAACTGCAAGAAAAAGGATTTTCNATGCCAGTTCTTCGTCTTTATTGGAAGAATAGAAAAATAAAGGTTGAATTAGGTTTAGGTCGAGGCAAGGCCCAACATGATAAGAGAGAGACCCTAAAGAAAAAAGTGCAAGATCGAGAATCAAAAAGAGAGGTGGCTCGATTTAATAGATAAAATTAAGCCTTCTTTGATTTTTCCAGAGCCTTACAAAGGTCTCCACTCGTGACCCAACTCGGATAAAAGATTGTCTGCTTCAATTGGTCCCCAAGTTCCAGATTTATAATAGCTCATAGGGATAGCCGTATTACCTTCATGCCAGGCATCTTGGATGGAATCTATAAACAACCATGCATTTTCAACTTCATCNCTTCTTGCGAATAGGGTCGCATCACCAATCATTGCATCAATGAGAAGTCTTTCGTATGCCTCGGGAGATCCTTTTTTGAATGATGACCAATAATCAAAATTCATTTCTACTGGTTCTATTTTTAAAGTCGTTCCAGGTTTTTTTGAGAGCATTCTCACTGACATGCCCTCATCGGGTTGTATTCTTATTGTGAGAACATTGCTCTCGGTCGAACCTGGAAGCTTTTGAAACAGTACGTTAGGAGGTGATTTAAGATGCAAGGATATTTCAGTGGCTTTTGTTGGTAATCTTTTACCCATCCGAATGTAGAAAGGAGTACCTTCCCATCGCCAATTATCTATAAAAAGGCGCATTGCTACGTAGGATTCAGTCATGCTTTTTGAATCAACGCGATCTTCATCTCGATATGATGGCACAGTTTTACTGCCAAGTGTNCCTTCAGTGTATTGAGCTCTGATTACGTTCTTTCTCACCTCTTCTGGACCCATGCCACGAATTGTTCTTAGAACTTTAACTTTTTCATCTCTGACACTATTTGCTGATAAATCAGTTGGAGGCTCCATCGCTATTAGGCTCAAGAGTTGAAGTAGGTGATTTTGAACCATATCTCTTGCTGCTCCAGCTTTGTCATAATATGCACCTCTGCCTCCTTCCATTCCCAGGTGTTCGGCACAGGTGATTTGTACATGATCAATAAATCGGCTCCTCCACAAAGGTTCAAAAATAGAATTGGCGAACCGTAAAACCATTATGTTCTGAGCCGTTTCTTTTCCTAAGTAATGGTCAATTCTGTATGTATCGGATTCATGAAAAGTATCATTGACAATTCGATTGAGATTTTGGGCCGTACCAAGATTTGATCCAAAAGGCTTTTCGATAATTACACGGGACCATCCTTTTTCAGGAGATAAGTTCAGTTGGACTTTTTTTAAATTATCTAATACAACGGGGAAAAAATCAGGAGCAGTTGAGAGATAAAAGAGTCGGTTATGAAATGTGGGTTCTTTTGTTTCGTGTCCTGTTATACATTGTTTTAAATCAGAGAAGGATTCCTCAGAATTTAAATCCCCCCGAAAATAAAAAAGAGATTTTGAAAATTCATCCCATTTTTCTTCATCATGACCCGAGCGAGAATTATTGCGGTTTGATTCTTCAAGTTCTGATCGCCATATCTGATCATTTTTATCTCGCCTAGCAAAACCTATGATTCTGAATGAATGGGGTAATTCATCATTTAAAAATAGATTGTATAAGGCGGGTACTAATTTCCTGTGAGTCAAATCTCCAGTAGCTCCAAAAATGACAATGCTACATGACCCTGGAATATCGCGAGATTTGAACCCGCGTCTTAGTGATTCCACATAGGGATCAGACATAATAGCTTAATGATTTTAGGATTTATTGTATAAGGCCAGTTTTTAAGGTAATGGAAAACCTTTATTAAGACTAATGACCTTCAATCTGATTTTTTCAAGGGCTTCAGGGTTTTCCCTGTTTTCAAGAGCTTCATGAATAAATTCGGCAATCACTAACATTTCTGATTCAGTCATGCCTCTTGTTGTAACAGCTGGAGTTCCAATTCTAATGCCTCCTGCTTTGAATGGACTTTCCGTGTCAAAAGGGATTGAGTTTTTATTAACTGTAATGCCAGCTTCATCTAAAGCATGCTGTGCTATTTTACCATTAATTTTGTTAGGCCTAACATCTACAAGCATTAAATGATTTTCAGTACCACCTGATACAATACGGTAACCATATTCTTTAAGCTTTCCGGCAAGTGTGTGAGCATTTTTAACAATCTGCTTTTGATAAATTTTAAAATCTGGTTTTAATGCCTCTCCAAAGCATGCCGCTTTAGCTGCGATTACATGCATTAATGGGCCACCTTGAACGCCTGGGAAAACCATGCTATCAATTTTTTTGGCCCAATCTTCACCGCATAAAATAAGACCGCCTCTAGGGCCCCTTAATGATTTATGAGTTGTCGTCGTTATAAAATCAGCATAACCAACCGGCGAAGGATGTACTCCACCAGCAACAAGACCCGCAATGTGCGCCATATCGACAAAGAGTAAAGCTCCAACAGACTTTGCAATTTCAGACATTTTTTCGAAATCTATAATCCTCGGATAAGCTGAAGCTCCAGCTGTAATCATTTTTGGTTTAACTTTCTCTGCTTGAGCCTTGAGCTGATCATAGTCAATTTGCTCTGTATCCTCATTAACACCATACGAAGAAATTTCATAAAATTTCCCCGAAAAATTTGCCGGATGTCCATGTGTTAAATGTCCACCATGAGAAAGGTCCATTGCGAGTATTTTATCGCCATACTCCAAAGAGCTGAAATAAACAGCTGCATTAGCTTGTGATCCGGAGTGCGGCTGTACATTTGCATGATCTGCTCCAAATAACTCCTTTGCCCTTTCTATGGCTAAAGCCTCTGCTATATCAACGTTTTCACAACCTCCATACCACCTTTTCCCTGGATACCCTTCAGCATATTTGTTAGTCAGATGACTGCCCTGCAGGAGACGAATGTTCTCACTTGCGAAGTTTTCACTAGCTATCAATTCAATGTTATTTTGTTGTCTCTCAATTTCTTTATCAACAGCTTCAGCAAGTTCAGGATCAACTTTATCTAGACTAGTTGTTGCAGGGTTAATTTTGTTAATCCTACGAACGTGTCGCTCGCCAGCGTTAAAATCGGCATTAATAAATGATTCCGTGATTTCTTTGGCGGTTTCTAATTTCATTCTTTGAGCGCCTAAGCAAAGAACGTTTGCATCATTATGAGTTCTTGTTAATGATGCATCACTAGGTTCATTTACTACAGCTGCTCTAATGTGAGGGTGCCTATTAGCCGCAATACTCATTCCTATACCAGAATGACAAATCAATATTCCTAGTGTTGCTTCTTCGTGTGCTATCAATCCACTTAGTTCATGAGCATAATCAGGATAATCAGTGGATTCAGAGGAGTTAGTTCCAAGGTCTTTAATTTCATGGCCTTTCTCGATGAGGTGGGCCTTGAGAGATTCCTTTAATTCAAAACCAGCATGATCACTGGCAATAAGTATAGGTAGTGGTTTTGACATCTAAAAGTGGTCAGTTTTGTGTTTTAAGAAATTCTAATATATTAGGTAATGATACGTCTAGTAAGTCTTTTGTGTGTTCATATTCTTCAATTGTTCCACCGTAAGGATCAGGGACATCGGTGCCTTTGACTGACTCAGAATCACAAAATTCTGTTACCAGGAAGGTCTTTTCAAGTGCTTTGGGAAACATGCTTTCTATCGCGCTCAAATGACCTGATGACATAGCAAATATATACGAGGACCTATCAACTAATTCATGGCTGACAGGTTGACTGGTATTAGCTGATAAATCTATTTCTTCTTTTCTAAGAATATCTAGAGTGTGCTTACTGGGAGGTTGGCCGCCAAAGGTTGAAATTCCTGCAGATGAGATTTCAAAGGATAATCCGCTTTCATTGACTAGTTTTGAAAATAACCCCTCAGCCATTGGGCTGCGGCATATGTTCCCAGTGCAAATAAATAAGATCAAAGGTTTCAAGTTTTTTGATTCTTTAATTCCTTGTAGATAATTCTCTTATTGTATTGTACTGCCTGATAATTGAGTCGCATGAGCCAACGTCTAGTATTTTTGCTCGTCTCATTCTATCAGCTCTATCTCTGACGTCTTTAGTAATATCAGCAAACTCCATTGCAGCTTTAACGCTTTTGGGCAGTATTATTCTATTAGCAAAATGAAACTGCACTGTATCGTTAATATCAGGAGAAATAAAATGGCCCACCACTAATAATTCTCCCCGCCATGGGCCGTTAATAATTCTTGTTGCTCGACCTTCTTCAAGAGCTTCCAAACTTTCATCATTTTTGAATAAACCAAATTCTTCAGCGTTGTTATAATTTTCTCTCAAGACATCAGCGATTAGACTGGTTTCTTCCGGTGATATACTAATTTGTTCGACTATCTCATTAATCACTGAGCGTATTTCAAACTTTTTCCCTTTAATTTTCTCTATTTGACTTAGGTGAAAGATTGATTGGAATACTAGTCTTTGAGATTGCCTATCATTTTTAGATGGAGGGCGTTCTAGAATTTCTGTTAGCGCGGTAATATTATTTTTGTAGGTATTATTTTCATCTTTCCATTCGAGCCAAAATTTTAACCCAATTATAAGAAGTATTAGGAAAATAATCTTCCAGAAGTAATCAGCAATCATCGTTATTTTAGAATGTAATTAATCAGGGAATTAATTCAAGCCTTTGTAGGTGGTTCTACAGCTTTAAAATTTTGGTGAATATATTCCGCATCTCGACAATTGAGCAGCGCATCATTAAGTGAAATGTGTCTATTAGTTAGAAGGTGTGCAAGGCTCTCATCAATAGTGTGCATACCTTCTTGGCTTCCGATTTGGATTAATCCTACGATTTGCTCAAATTTTCTTTCAATCATGCATGCTCGAATTCCATGATTAATTCTCATGATTTCTGATGCCATTACTCTCCCAGGGTGATCCTGTCTCGCAATTAATCTTTGTGAAACAACGGCCTGTAGGCAATTTGATAGCTGAGTGATTATCATTTCCTGTTGATCGGCTGGAAATACATCTATCATTCGATCTAAAGATTTAGGAGCGTCTATTGTGTGGAGAGTGCTGATGACTAAGTGCCCCGTTTCAGCAGCTGTTATAGCAGTCCGTATCGTTTCTAAGTCACGCAATTCACTAACGACAATGATATCAGGGTCTTGCCTGAGAGCGGATCTTAATGCATTTGAGAAGCTGTGTGTATCAGGCCCCAATTCTCTTTGTTTAACAAGTCCATAACCATGATCAAAGACATATTCGATTGGATCTTCTATAGTGACTGCAACACATGATCTCTCTTTTAATATTTTTTGAATCATTGATGCAATGGTGGTGGTCTTTCCAGCACCAGTGACTCCAGTGACTAAAATAAGTCCTTGCCTCAATGAGCATAAATCATTAACTGACTGTCCGTGTCCTAATTGAGGAAGCTCAGGTATTTCTGTAGGAATGTAACGAAAAGCACCTTCAATTGATCCTCTCACATAGTGTGCATTTGCCCTAAATCTACCTACGTTTTTAATTGATATAGAAAAGTCTAATTCTAGGTCTTCTTCGAGTCGCGCTCTTTGCGACTCTGATATCACGCCCATTACTAATTCTTTTGCTTCATCTGGACTGATATCGTAGTCTGCTAGAGCTTCGAGTGTCCCATTTATTCTGCATGCAGGCGGGGCATCTGCAGTGATATGAAGATCAGATCCTCCTCTGTCTCTAGTCTCAGTCAAGTAGTCGACGATATGTTTTTTACTGCTCATTTAAAAAAATTAAGATATGCCTCTCATGGCTCTGTCGAAATCAGATTCATTACCTGATGCCGTTGCCGCTTCTTCTTGTGTCAAATGTCCCTTCTGAGTGGCTTCGACTAATGCATCCATGAATAGTTTGTTATTGGGGTTATCTCCTCGGCCGATGAAATCAACAATTTCTGGTATTCTGGATTCACGTACATAATTTCTAATCACTCCAGTGTTTTCTAAGTGTTCTGTCACTAAATGGAGCCCTCCATAAGCAGATGGCAAGAGAACTTGGCAGCAAATGCCTATCAACAGATTAGAAAGTAATTGCAGCTGACTTTCTCGGTCTTGGCTGGGGAAAAGGTTTGTTAGTCGTTCTATCGTTTCTGAGACGTTGGCACTATGCAAAGTTGCTAAAACTAGATGCCCAGTTTCTGCAGCTTGCAGAGCTATTTTTGCGGTTTCGGGATCTCTTATCTCCCCAAGAAGAATGACATCAGGCGCTTGTCTCAGTGAGCTTCTTAGTCCTCTTGCAAAAGAATCTGTGTCAGTATGAACCTCTCTTTGAGTAAAAAGTGATTTTTTAGATTCAAATAAGTACTCTATTGGATCTTCAATGGTAACAATGTGTTTTGATGAGTTTTGGTTAAGCCATTCAAGGCTGGATGCTAGAGTGGTTGATTTACCAGATCCAGTTGGTCCAGTAATTAGGACAAGACCGGAGGGAGCAGAGACCCATTTGGTTAGAAGTTCAACCGGAAGGCCTAAACTTTCGATGCCAGGTATTTCGGTGTTAATTTGTCTCAGCACAGCTCCGAGATTTCCAAGGTGCCGGTGCAAGTTGACTCTAAACCTTACGCCATTATGAGCAACATAACTAGAATCTCTGTCGCCATCATATTCTGGATCCGCACCACACCTTTTCCAGAAGGCGATCATGTCTTCAGATTCGATAGGGTCATCCCCAGCGATCATGAGTTGCCCGTTGACTTTCATTCTAGCCACGTGCCCTGCACTCAGAAAGATGTCACTCGCTTTATTTTCAAAAGCAGCCTTTATAAGGGATTCAATCATTGAACTCATTTGGAGAGATCTTTAATGCCCAAGTGGGGCAGGTGCAATTTTTTATAAAAATAGCTTTACTAGAAATAGATGAATAGTTGGAATCGATAGGTTTGGACTATTATCTTTTGGCATAATCTTGGTTCGACTCAAGTTCCTCCTTATCAGGAGTTTCACTTGATATTCCATCATCGGGAATTTTTAATCCAGCTATCCAGGCTACAGCATTGAGGCCGATCTTTCTAAAATTGTCATCTGCCCAATTATTATGAACATGTGCTCCTGTAAAACCGAAGCCTCTACCTGCCCCATTCTCATTTTCTGTAGCCCATACGACGTGCTGCTTTTCGTTCCGTTCAAGAACAGAAGCCCTTACGTGGGGATTTCCACTGTGGGCTCCATCACGTCTTTTAAGGGTTTCAGGTCCAGGGAGTGCACTAAGTATTGGGGTAATACCTTTCATTTCATCTCTAAAACGCATATGGTAATACCATTCATCATTTATCTTGAACGGCTTCACTCCATTAGCAACTGGGTGATCTGGGAAAGTCTTGAATTCTGGGGTCCAGTGAGGGTTTACCGACCAGTGAGCCTCAAAAAATCCTCCCATCCAATCTAGGAACTTATCACCACCTTGATTGCCTTTTGGTATCTCAACAGCATAGTGAATAGAGCCAACTCCCATACCTCTTTTCTGGTGGTAGTCTATTTGTCTCAAGTGGAATTTTGCAAAGTGAGACCCTCCTCCAGTACAAAACATAATTAGCGCGTCTGCATTTTGCATTGCAGTTGGGTCCTGAGGCCAGCCGTCTTTATATAAACTAGTGATAATCTTATCTCCATAGTGAGCTCTTAGCCTCTTTGCGAGAAGTATGTTTCCTGCATTGTGCTCATGAGCCCCCCAGCCGTGAGATCTTGAGCCTGCATAAAAACAAATCTTTTTAGCGTCTACAAGCTTAAGCCTCTTTAACATAATATCCTTAAATTGAACTTTCATTGGAGGCCCTGCATGAAGTTGTAAAGCCAGTATGCCTTGTCGTCTTTTCTTGGGACCATTATCCGTCACTTCAGCCATGAGCTTTCCATTGATAGATTGTTTTATATTATAACCCTTTGCAATAATATGGTATTCATTCCAATCACCTTTCTTTATAACCTTATTTAGTTCCTTAGGATCACCAACAGCTTCCCCTTGCGTTTTTTTACCTTTATCGTCAACAGTGACACGCTGCCCTCTTTTAGCAAAGACGCCGCCAAACTGTTCGCCATAAACTGTCCCACTCCAAGTGTCACCAGCCTCAAAATCTGCTTGGTAACCACCGACTCTCCATTCATCAGGACCATTATCTAATTTGAAACTTCTTATTTGTATGCCTGAATTGCCTGCGTCTATTTTGAATTTTAGTTTAAGTTCAAAATCATCAAGTTCTCCAGCTTCCCAAATGATAAATGTATTTCCTTTTGTAGGATTATTTGAAGTGGTTTGACCGGTAATGGCCCCATCCTTAACGCTCCAAAATTTAGGGTCTCCATTCCAGTTTTTAAGACTCTTGCCATCAAAAATAGGCATAAAATCATTATCACCTTTTGCGTGATGATCAGCGAATAGGCTTGAGCTTGTAAGGCTCAAAATTGTAAGTATTGTGCGAATTTTCATTAATATGCATATTAGCGCTCTCCTCTGCGAGAGGCAAGCTTGTAAGCTCTGTTAGTAAGATGAAAGACGAATCCACACCATCACCAATAACGAGATCTAAAGATTCCGGTCTTGGTGTCGTGATGTTTGACTCACTTTTATCACATTTTTCAGGTAAGAAAGAGATTTCAAATGTTGATCCAGTTTTATTAAAACGAATGCGTCAAGAATTTGAGAATAGTGAATTCTTTGGTGAAGATATGAGAAACCTTTGGCTAATGCTGGAGAGAATTCAAATTAAAGCAAACTTGGACCTTGGGAATAATGAAGATCATATTGATCTGTTGAATCTTGCGTGTGGGTATTGTGAGGAGGGTGCTATATTACCGGCTTTTTGGGGGAGATCTGGGCAATCTGTTCAACAATTTTCTGTCGACTTAAGGGATGCTGAAATCGACAAGGCGAAGAGAAGATATGCAGCTACTGAATCGATTTTTAAATCAGTAATCGACCCTAAAGTTGTGAACTCATCAAATGAATCAAGTAATGTTGAATTCATTGCTGACAATGCCGTTAACTTAAGTATTTATGGGCAAATACCATCAAAATTTGATGTTGTTTTTATCCGCCATCAGAACCTATGGCATGACAGACCAACTTGGCAGAAAATTTATGATTATGCCTTGGGTAGTTTATCTGAATCGGGGGTTCTTATTATAACATCATATTTTGATAGGGAGCACATGCTGGCTTTGGAATTAATCAAGCTTTTGGGAGGTAATGTTCTCGTTACTGAAAAAAATGAGCTCTCAAGAGAACTTGATTTTCCTGGTAAATCTATAGACAGGCATGTTGCTGCCATTGCCTTAAATACTCTTAACTAAATAAGATTACTCTTATTGGTGTCTACCTTTAAAAGTGAGCTCAGCGACTCCAGATTTATCAAGCTCTCCTTTGCCATCAGTGACTAGTTTATTGAACTGTGCACAAGTTGCATCGTTGAGTGGAAGTTTTACTCCAGCATCATTAGCAATGTCTGCGGCAATTCCTGAATCCTTGGCGGCATGTTCAGCACTGAACCATGCTTCATGGTCTCTAGCGATCATGTCTTCTGCATCAGTTTCAAGCACACGTGAATTTGCCCCGGTTTGTGAAAAAACATCACAAACCATTTCAAGGTCAAGTCCCAGTGCATCCGCTAGACCCAGCCCCTCGGCAAGTCCAGCTGTGTTAATATTCATTACCATATTGACAAGAGCTTTAACCTGGGCCGCTTTACCAATCTCACCAATATGCTTGAGGTTAATACTCATATCCTCTAAGACGGGTTTCATTGAATTGAATATTTCCTCTTTGCCTCCGATCATTAAATAGAGTTTACCTTCTCTTGCCTGAGGTATACTTGATGCCATACAGCCCTCTAATACCCCTGCGCCTAAGGCTTCAGCTGCATCAGCGACCTCTTTTTGAATGCCTGGAGATAATGTAGCACAATTAATAAAAGTTTTACCTTCTGCATTTGTTAGCAAGTTATCACTTTCTGAGAAATATATACTTCTCATGGCTTTGTCATTGGTAACAACCGTAAAAATAATATCTGATGATTCAGTGACTTGAGCTAGGGTTTCGGCATGCTCGCATCCTAGTTCCTGGGACAGTTCAGCTGCCGCATCCTTATTCACATCATTAACTGATGATATTTCGTAGCCTTTATCTTTTAGGTTTCTCGCCATGTTGGCGCCCATTCTTCCAATTCCTACAAATCCAATTTTTTGATTCATTATAATATTATTTATTTTTATATTCGGGACATACCTGGATCAGGCTAATTTACCCAATTATAGTAATGTGAAATGGTCAGTCAATTCTTTTCAGGGTTTTCAAAAGAGGTGGGTGTTCTCAATTAGTGTCCCCACTTTAATGTCAATATCTTCTTATTTCCTTTACATGTACCATGGGTAATATTGGCGTGTTTAGGGTTATGGCTTTTTCCGCCTTCAAATTCTACTTTATAACCATCACTAAGATGCTGGAACCGTAAGTCCGAGGCACCAGAGAACGGCGTTGCGGTAGATTCTCTGGACGTTAGGATTTTCAAAGCTTTTGCGGGCACCGATAGTGGTTGCGACGGCGCGGCGGTTTTCTTTGCTCTTAATCGTCCAGACTATAGGATGAGGGCTGCCTATGAGACGTCCTTGGTCTTCAGTCGATAAAACCATGGCGTGGTTGTGGCCACCGATTTTTTTAAAAGTAGCAGATTTGCGACCTTTAAGACCTTGCCCAATCATGAGGGGTGTGCATTCGATGCTGAGGGGATTGACTGCATAGTGAAAGTCGGGGGTCCAGAAGCGGGGTTCGATGCCTTTCATGATTGGATGTTTTGCTGCCATAACGTAATTGAGTTGACTAGAATCGTGACCGTGGTGCCCGCGGTAAGGTGTCCCAAAGTGACGGTTAGGGAATGCTCGGTTTTCGTCTGCTAGTTTGGATTCCTTGGGGAAATCAAAGAGGTGGGTAGTTGTGCGTACGGCGATATAGGGCTTGTGGCTGAGAAATTGATCTAGTGCTTTGTATTGGGATTCTTCGAGATTCACAAATCGAAGGGAGAGAATCAAAAGATCAACCTTCGTTAGGTGCTTGGAGAGATCCTGAAATCGATGGGGATTTGTGCTGCGGTTAAGTTCGAGATGAGTGATTTTGAGTTGGTGATCTTCCTCTAGCTTCTTCCCGATTTCACTCAGGGACCTCCGTGTTCCATATTCAGGTTCCCCGGTGAGAATAAGCACTCTCTTATTAACTTTATTTGATGTTGAGGATGTTTTGGTATCATCGACAATCATTGTTCCTTGCATGATGCGCCAGTGTCCAGGAACTGTGCAGAGAAATGGATACGAGCCAGGTTTCTTCGGAGTGATAAAGCGGAGAGCCACCTCCTTATGAGGATTTGCCATCGGAGTTGCAAAAAGAACTTCAGGAAGATCTGGAATCCAATCTCGTTCTATGGCTTTCGGGTTGGCTAGGATATCGTCAACGGCCGCACCGACTTTTATCAGTGAATTGGGAGAGCAGATGACGAGATTGTGTTGAATAGAGTCGGGGTTGTCCAAACGAAGTTCAACCGGGGTGTTCGCTGGGACGCGTATGGATGTTTGATTGAAACGCAGTTGATCGGGGACAGTGGCAATTTCCACCGGTACCAATTGTAGGGATTGAATTCGAGCAACAATATCGGGAACTTGGTGGATGTTAGCGATTGACGTGAGAAGCTTGGAAGCAAGCTTAAAGGAGGTGGATCCACGTTTTTCCACGGGGGTTTTCTTTAGGGTGACAAGATGAGTATCCATAAGAGCGAGGGCCTCTTTAGCCGGCCAGCTCTCACGGGGACGGTTAAGAATAGCCTCTGCTGCTGTTGCAGTGAGCTCAGGGCTAAGGAATTTTTTGGCGAGAATGGTAAATATTTTGGCATCATTTCCAGGTATATGGCCGAGGCAAAAAAGAGCTGCTTCTTGGTTGTCTTTTGAAGAAGAAAGAGCTTTTTGGGCAGGATCGAGATAGGTAGCTTTAATTTCGAGTGAATCGATTCGGGCGATGGACCGAAGTGTGTCTGGATCGAGAGGAAAAGAAGTGATTTGACCGGATCTTAGTTTTGCAGCGAAGGCTGCTTGCCTTATAGATGAGTTTCTCGATTTCGATAACGGACTGAGAACGCTGATGGAAGAGACCTTGGTTGAGTCGAGGATTTCAAGCCAATCTCTAAGGGAGAGACGTTCTTCTCGGTCGAGTTGTTCGATGATCTCAACTAACACCTTCTCTTTTGTTTTGGATTTTTCCTCAGCTAAGTGGTTAAGAGCCTTAACCCTTAGCTTGATATCTAGGTTGGGGCGGCGGATGATTACATTCAATACACGTTCATCGAGAGGAAGGTCTGCAAGTTTCTCTAGAGGAATCGTCATAGGGTGATTTTCAAGAGTGGAGCCCAGGGATTTACGGGCATTATTGATAGCGAATTTGAGATAGCTGTCCTGAGGATGCTCGTTTACTAAATCAAGCACTACGACCGCAATAGATGGATCGGCCCAAGTTGAAGAGACGACAGTTTCGAGGCGGACCTTGGGATGTTCGTCATTCGCGAGGCGAGAGAAATGGCTGTGAGCGTTCGGAAGATCTTCACACCAATGTCGCAGAAGATGTGCGGCAGCCGCTCGGCTTTGATGGTCACGGTGGGTAGAAACTTTTTGAAAGAGTTCCTCGTTGATCCAACCTCTTTGTTGATGGAGCCAAAGAGCTTCGGTGAGATGGTGGGGATAGTTGACTTCTGAAGGGTTGAGTGAGATTAACCATTTTTTTAGTGCTGGACGCAGAGTTTCTTCTGAGAGATTCCAAAGTGCGCGTCGAGCACGGTATCGGTTGCGGTCTTCGTAGGCTTTGAGGAGGTCGAGTAATTCTTCAACGTTAGCGTCCACAATTTTGGCGGGTTTGTCGAGCGGTCGATCTTTCCAGGTAACTCTCCAGATTCGTCCTTTCCTTGAGTCGCGTCGTTCATCACGAAGAGAATATTGCATATGTCCTAGGACTGGATTGTACCAGTCGGCAACGTAAAGGGCGCCATCAGGACCAAGCTGAAGGTCGACTGGAATACATGCTTTGTTTTGGGCTTCGAATACCTTGCCGAGGCGTTTGTGATCATATGTTGTTCCTTTATCTGTCCAATCATGGATAAGAACGCCCTGAAAATTCTTGTATTGGTTAGTGAAAACTTTGCCCTGGAACTCGTCAGGCCAATGCCTACTCGAAATAAATTCTTGGCCGCAGGTACGGTTATCACGGTTTCCGTAATTGGCGTTGGCAACGTTACCGGACTCAGGTTGATTGATAAGTGATGCGTTGTTATGACGAGCAACATAGAGATGTTCTCCCCACCGATTGATCGCATAGCCCCAAGGATTCCCTCCGGGAGGGAGCCGAGAAACAATTTCCAAGCGATGAGTTCGCGGGTCAAAACGGTAGATGGCATTGTCCTTGCTGCGACGAGGTCCATAAATGGTTTCTACCTGAGTGTTATGAAATACACTTTCTTGCATATAGAGCCCTCCGCCTGGTCCCCAAACGAAGTTATGTATGGCATGGTGGCAATCTTCGCTTCCAAAACCGTGCAAAAGGATGGTCTCTTTATCGGCCTTATTGTCTCCATCTGTATCCTCGAGAAAAACAAGATTTGGCTCCTGTGAAACATAGATTCCATTCTTGCCGAACTCGAAGCCGAGTGGCAGGTAGAGGTTTTCTGCAAAAATAGTGCGTTTGTCGGCTTTACCGTCTTGATCAGTGTCTTCAAGAATAATAATCTGATCGTTGGTATTGACTCCCGGAAGTGCGTGCGGGTATGAGGGCATGGTTGCAACCCAGAGGCGACCCTCAGCATCAAAATTTATTGAAACTGGATTACGAAGCTCAGAAAATTCTTGCTCTGATGCAAAGAGTTCCACTTGGAAGCCTTCTGCGATCTCGAACTTGGCTCTTTCTTGAGCAGGTGTTAGTGATGGAGAGGTTCCTCCTCGTTTACTTGGGAGCGTAGAGGGAATTTCAACTGTGGAAGAATCGTCGATCTTGGTGGGAAGGTCCTCGCCACGGGCTGCTTTCCAGATTCGTTGATCTCGAAGGCTGGTCATTTGCAGAAGTTTTTTTCGCTCAAGAGGAAAGTTGACTGTACCGTAAGGGTTTTTTCGGTCGCCATGAATATAGAAGCTATTCACGGTGCGGTACCAATCAAAGAAAGTATCATTCTTTTCCATTACTTCGGCTCTAATTTCATTGAGAGGTGCCTCAGCAGGTAGAGGAGCAAAGATTTGGTTTGGAAGAATTTTAGATGCTAGTTTTATGTATCCCTGTGAGGTAAGGTGAATGCCGTTAATTGTATAGTTCGTCTCCTTACCCTTTTGATACAACTTTTGGGAGGCGGAGTAGAGATTAACAAAATGGATTCCGAGTGAATTTGCAACACGCTCCATTGTATTTGTGTATAAAGAAAGTAAGTGATTCCGTGTGGTAGTATTGGGTACGGTGATGCCTTCACATGCGAGTGGGGAGTAAAGAACGATCTTAGGAGAAGAAAAATTGTTGTAGTTTTTGCTTTGTAATTCTTTGAGAAAACTCGTCAGATTACTTTCGAATCGAGTGATTCCTTGATTTCCCTCGTAGTCCCAAGTTTCGTTGAAGCCATAGCAGGCTAGAATTACATCGGCTTTTGCTTCGAATAGATAGTGGTGGATGTCGCCGAAATCTTTGGGTCGAGGGCGTAAGGTAATAGTATCTGCTGACCAGGCGAGGTTACGAATAACAAGGTTGTGTTTTGGGTAGCGCGCGTGTAGCCGGCTTTCAATTTCTCCGAAGTACTGCATTCGCTCTGCGAAAGTGTTACCTATCCACACGACATGATTACCTCGCTTTAGTTCGAGGGATGCTGCCTCGGTTGTATTGGTTGAAAAAAGAGCAAGTAGATAGGGGATGAGGATGCAGCGAGAAAACATCAGATTGTTAAAATAATAAGTATACAGATTTCAGGGTTTTTTTTAATTTTTTACAGGATGATGAATTTGCCATCTAATCTGGAATGTTTTCTCATAGTGTTCTCATTTTTAAGATCAAATAGGGTATTATGAGTCTGTTGAGGGTTCTTTATTTTTAAATTCTGGATAAAAAGGATTCATTTCTTTTTCCTCTTTAATTGATGTAATTGGCCCATGCCCTGGACATATTACAGTATTATCAGGTAGAGAGAAAATATGTAGCCTATTTGTTTTTAATGCATCTTGATATGACACCATGCCGCCGCCCATTGAGCCGGCAAAAAGTGCATCTCCTACGATTGCCACAGGTCGATCTAATCCATTAATGAAGTATGTTAGTCCACCTATTGAGTGTCCATGTGTTAAATATGCCGTTCCAGAGAGATTGCCTATTTGAAATTGATGGCCACAATTAATCAAAATTGCCCCATCTAGAGGTTCTCTTGAGGAAACATATACATCAGCTTTAGGGTAATTTTTTATCATCTTATCCAGATCTGCGATGTGATCATTATGAGTATGAGTTAGATAGATTGAAGTTATTTCAAGGTTTCTAGATTTTGCTTCTTTCCTTAAATTTTTGGAATCTGATCCTGTATCAAAAGCTGCAGCAAGCCCAGTTGATTGGTCCCATACCAAGAAAGAATTAACCATCATATCATGCCACTTAGAATTAAAATTTTTTAAACCATGAAGAGAAACGTCTCTAGGTCTCCAAGATTTTTTTCCAGATATTAGAAGCGATGCTGAATCAAGTTGTAAGTGGGGGGCAATTGAGCGCACTACCGATTCCTCACATTTACCACTTAATAATTCTTTAATTTTGATTTCCGGTATATCAGCAAGATTAGCTAATTGCTGAATTGAAATGCCCATGCCTCTCATTGCCTTACTTACAATATCTTCAAGAAAATCTTCAATACTTATCATAAGATAAATTAGTCCAAAAAAATTAGCTCTGTGTATATAGGTTCATGGTGTTGTTACGAAGAAAACCTATTAGATTTTGATTAGATTTTCTTGCGAAATCTACTGCTAGTGAACTTGGAGCTGATATTCCAGCTACAGTAGGGATTCCGGCAGCCAAAGATTTCTGCATGAGTTCAAAAGAAATTCGGCCACTCAATAACAGAGTGTGATTTGATAGGGGAAGTTTATCGTAGAGTAATGCAAATCCAATCACTTTATCCAATGCGTTGTGTCTACCCACATCTTCACGAATGATTATAATTTCTCCGTTTTGATCAAAGAGAGCACTTGCATGCAATCCACCCGTTTTTTTGAATGTTTCTTGCGCAGACAATAGCTTTTCAGGCATATCCAATATTTTTTTTTCTATGATATCATTTCTTTTTTCGAGTTTTGGAAATTCCATCATTGCTGATTCGATGGTGGCTTTTCCGCAGATTCCACAACTTGATGATGTATAAACGTGTCTTGTTAGGTTTTTAAAATCAAATTCGGTCCCTTTTGTTAAAATGATGTCTACATAGTTTCCTGTTTCCTCACTATCGTTCGCTCGACTAAGGCATTCTGATATTTCAAAAATTTCTTTAGAATTTGTTATTACCCCTTCGCTTAGTAGAAAGCCGGCAGCTAGCTCTTTATCATTTCCAGGAGTTCGCATAACAATAGCGACGCTTTTGCCTTCAACTCTTATCTCAAGAGGTTCCTCAACTGCTACCGAGTCTTCAATAAGAATTTCCTCATTTTTTTGGATTTTTCTTAGATGAATTTTCTTTGAAGGTTCAGCCATTATTTTGGTAGTTTAGGTTTTTAAAGAAATGTAATTCAGAATCTCCAATGGGTCGTTCTTTGAGGAACCTTTCTTGGATACCTTCATGAACAACATCTTGCATTCTAAATTTTTTCAGACTTAGATTTCTTTCAGCTAATGGGAGCATGCTTCTGGGGTAGACAGCAGCTAGTGGTTCGGTCATACCATTTTTATGAACAGGTACAGTGCCGCAACCGGCGTAAATTAATTCACCAAGGAAGTTTATAGAAATATTTGGTAGGTCTACCGCTAGTATTAGTATTCTATCAGCTTTAGTTGCATTAAGAATATCAACTATTCCTCTGAGTGGCCCTTGATCCTTAACTGAATCGACAATAATTTTGTGGTGAGTATTGAAGCTTTGATTTTCATTGCTTGAGATTATTATCTCAGAGGGCATTAATTGGCTCACTTTTTCAACTTGGTCCTCCCACAAAGTAGTGTTCTGGATTTTGTGAAAAGCCTTATCTGATCCAAATCTTTTAGATTTTCCTCCAGCAAGAATAGCTGCTGCAAAAGTTCCATTCATTTATTAAGCTGAGCGGTCTGTGTGAAGGCGGCCACTGGTTAGTATTTTGGCTCTTAATCCGCCTCTTCCTTTCATTGCATTTTCTGCCCCCTCTGCGACGACACCATTCATCCAGTAACAAGGGGCTGCTTCTTGTGTGCCCAGAAAATCTATACCTTGTATATTGAATTTCTTATTGATTAGTGAATTTAAATCAACCCCACTAGTGATAACATTTCTTCTAAAAACTGAAGGTGAAACGTCAGTTAATTTAAAATTTGTACAAATGTCTTTGTATACCTCCAGGGAAAAAAATGTAATTTGTCCTTTGTAGTCCTCTTTATAATTATGAAAACGGTCGCCAATAATACCTTTACCGGCCTCACACTCCACGCTATCAAGCTCAATCATGGGATTACTACCTGGCTCTTTTCCATGATGACCATAGAAGTTGTGATCATCAGAAATATATATATTATGAATAGTAATTTCGTCTAACATGTAATTGAGAAATTAAAATAGTTCATTTCCAATGCTGTCGTTTTTTTTGTTTATTTTGCTAATATCGTCTTGAATGCTTCTTTCGAGATCTTCCGTCAATTTGGCTATTGAGTTCCTTCCAATTTTCCCATCCGAATTAATTCTAGACCTTAAATCAATAGGTGTTCCAATATTGGCGAATACGTCTCTTTTTCCTAGGGGTTTCTCTATTTGTGAATGGATATCTTCATGTAGTCGAATAATTGTTTCAGTGACGCGATCTAGACTTGGATTTTGTTTCGCGTATCCCCCTGAATATCCCAATATCCTTAATGCTAGCATCGCCTCAGCTGCAATATTCTCAAAAGTTTTATGTTGATCTTTATTTTCGGTATCAATTCTCAATGAATGAATTTTTGATCGAATTTTTCGTATTCTTGAAACTGATTCCGTGTCCTTCTGAGAAGATATATTAAGTTCATGTTCTAATTTTTGAATTATATTTTCCGAGGTTCTTTCTATTAGATGCTCAACATCAATATTCTGATTGGGAGTTTCATAACCATGATCTTTTAATTCCTCCGCCAATGTCAATATGCTGATTCTAGTTATCTCATCAAGAATAGGTTCTTCATTTGATAAGGTATCCTTAAATTGTTTAGCTATTGATCGTAGTTTATTTAAGGCAGTTGATCTTACATCTTCGATGTGGGTGTATTTTAATGAGATGGGAACTGCGTAAACAGGTTCATCATTACCCAATTTCATTTGTGCCCTGAGTGCTATGAATGCTGCCCCTTCCGCAAATGGTGTTACTCTATCATTACAAAGGTAAACATTGCCCTCGGGAAATATGACAAGAGGGAATTTCCCTTGTTCGATGATTTCTCCTGCACATTTCATTGCTTTACGATCACTTGCATCTCTATCAATGCTGAATGCCCCTATTCTTTGCATTATCCAAGATACCATTTCGCTTCTTGCGAAGACATCGTAAGCAGCCATGAAAGCAGGTTTTACTCCTATCCTTCTACATATCTCATTTACGACTTGTGGGTCACTGTGCGTGGGATGATTGCAAACAATAATGTATCTAGCTTTTGGGTTTTCAGCTGTTTCCAAAAGACCTTTTTTTCCTGTTAATCTAATTTTTCTTATTAGGTGATTTCTACTAGGTAGTCCAATGAAGCGATTAATTAATCTTCCAAGACCGATAATTAAACGATTTGGTTTTGGGGGAACAAATTTGTAGGGTAAGTCGCTAAATTCTAGCATAACCAAAACTATAATTAAGAGTGAAGATGATTACAATTTTAGTTTTTGATGAAATTCTTGTAAGAATGCAATCATCGAGCTGTAATTCCCAAGGGTTCCAATGTCAGTTACCTCATCACATGACTGTTTTCTTGTATCAGCTAAGTTCATGAAATCTCTTACAATTTTTGGATCTTTAATGAATACATTTAATTCGCCTGAATACTGCATTGAGAAAATTGACAAATTAGCTGAACCGCTCACTACTATTTTTCTGTCAAATGCCAGCATTTTAGAATGTATCATTTTCGAGGAGAGATAAATTTTTGCGGAGCTATTCTTCATAATAAGTTCTGCTCTCTTGTAATTATTTTCATTACCAATATTGGCTGCCTTGGATAATATTAAATCAACTTTCACATTTCTATTCGCTGCGTTAATAATTGCTTCATCTACGTCGTGGTCACCAATGTATGCAACTTCCACATAAATATTCTCCTTTGCTTGATCAATGAGTTGAATTAACACGGGTTTAATCTCAAATCGGTTCTCATTATTCATTGGTTGGTTGAAAATGAATTCAATATTTTGATCTAGATTATAAACTCTCTCGCCTGCCATTCGTGAATGAAAATGTTCACACAAATCATTTTCTTCAATGTGAATCATGTAATCATAATAATCTCNGTGTCTTTCCTCTATATTAATACTGCCAGTAACTAATGTCTTATTATCAAATAAATAATACTTCTGATGGGTTTTTACCTTCTTGATCCATTCGATGGTTNCGTTTTTTTTGTTTGTTAATTCAAGACCCGCTCCATCTATGAAGTCATCTTCTACAAAAGTTTTTGGGAACGTTCGGCGTATTATGTTCCACCAAATTCGTTTTAGCTTTGAAATCTTACCTGGTAAATATGATTTACGATTCATTTCTATCCATTCGTACATCAAAGCTGAATGATCCTTTTTAATATGAATTTTTACTCCTCGATCTGCTGCTTTACAAAGAGCATTACCAATAGCATTTCCGATGGCATCAGAGCGCCATACATACATGTGAATTTCTATATTTGATTCAGCTGTATTAATTAATTCAATAATTCTACCAAATGTTTTTTCAGCTCCATCTACATCATTGGTATTATTGAGTATTGATACATTCATTTATTTAATAATGAGTCTTCAGAATTCTACCTACTTCACTAATTGTTTCAGAGTCTGTGTTTAAATCATGCCAAGCAGCTACAGTTAATTCTGAATCAGAGTTTATAAGTTGNGCGCTTTCATAGGAAACCACAAAATCACTTCTGGATTCTAATTTCTTCCACCAGGCTAATTTTCCGATCCCTATGATACTATGAGTTTTAATTCTTGGATCGATTGGTGCTGAATGCATAAATCTTATAAATTCCGATTCTGGTCTTAAATTATTAATGCTCTTCATTCGTGAGATGAATTGTTGGTCATTAAATGAAATGTCTGGGTTTAAGCTGAGTGAATTTATGAAAGTTTCCTGTATTTCGAATGGAATCTGGATTGCCGAACTAATCATTCTGGCGATACCTGAAGAAGCGATCTCAGCTCCACGGTGAGGAGTTGCAATGAAAATACTCCTTGTTATAAAGTCTTGGGAATTGAAGTGGAACATTTTCTTTGCTAAGTCTGTCGATTTAGGGGTCATTCCGGAAATAGTTGATCCGGACGGTAGCCAATCTTTGAATGTTTTGTTACTTGTTGAGCTTAGTAGTCTTGCTATTATCCCGCCCATGCTATGACCTACAAGTACCATATTATTGAGNTTTTTGTTGTTCCCTTTTGGATCATAAAAATCTCTCATAGAATTGAGCTCATTCCTCAATCTCATTGTTGAGTAGAGAATTGGAATCCCTGTTGGATAAGAAAAAGTCCAAAACTGAAAACGATTTCTAATTTTTGGATCAGATTGCAATTGATTTATCAAATTGACCCATGTAGANGGGTTTGATTTAAATCCATGAATTAGGATGACTGGTATTTTGTTAGGATCAAAGGGGTTCATCCTATGCAATCCGATGCCGTCTATGTATTGATTGGTTTTTATTATAGCTGTTATCTTAGGAATTAATTTTGCTCTTCGCGTTAAATAATTGATAGGAGCTGTAAAGTCCTTTGCAATTTTCTTAGAAGAGTTCTTTGGATCGAGTGTATCGAAAAGCTTTATTTTAAATTCGGTTTCATTTTTTTCTATATGNGCAGTGACCGGCATGACTTCACCTGCTTTCATTAGAAAGCGATCGTCCTCATTTTTTTTCAAGAAGACCAAAGGTGTTCCTTTTCCTTTAGATTCATTCCAATTGCTATTCCAATTTTTACGAATTACCGCACTTGATCTTATAACATAATCGAAATCATTCGGGTTGACCGAATCTCTTCCCACCCATTCGAATTCAANGNGNTTTTTTTGATTNTTAATAGGACTAATTAATGAAGCTACAATTCTTGAAGTTTTTCGATCTTTCTTCAGTTTTGATGTATTTTCTTTAGTTGCATTAAAAATGGCAGCTTTGATCTCTTTTATTGATTTATAAGGTTTAGATTTTTGATCAGGGATTGAACAAGAGGTAAAAAAAAGAGATAACAAGCCTAGGTAAAACCAACCGCTAAAAATGATGTGATCAGACCTGTTTTTCATTGTTAAGTTATTATTTTATCACACTGTAAGATATAATTCACTTGCTTTGATTTGTATTCTCAATTCATGTTAATATTATGAAGATTATCTCTAGGTTTCTATCTATTAAAGTTGCACTAATTTTCTCTCTTATGCCTTTACAAGGAGGAGAGATATCCTTTAGCGAAGATTTAACAAACGATGAAAGCACTGGAATTAGTTCACTTAATGTTTATAGTCACGCTATTAGTGGTGGTTCTGAGGTAACTATAAATGGGGTTAATTTTGAGCAACTCGATAGCAACCAAACTCCATCTAATTTTGATTGGGAAGTTTCTTCNGTAAAAAATCAGCTTCAAAATAACAACGGTGGATGGGACCCCTTCTCCGGTGGAGTCGAAGGAATTGGTTTACAGTCTTTNCTCGGATCTTTTACTTTCAATAATGATGGTGAACCTGGATCTAATCAGACGTTTACTTTAACTGGGTTAACTCCTGATCAGGAATATGAAACTCGCATTTATTGTAGGAAATGGTCAGACGGCAGTGAGAGGACTCAGGAAGTAACCTTTACGGCAGGTGATCAGGAAAGTGATTCAATAAATTTTGCTGAGGATCGGCCAGAAGAAGATCCGATACTGGTATCAAGTAGAGACAGTGCATACTATATTTCATACATATACAATGCAGATGCCAGTGGATCTTTATCAATAAGATTTGATGTTTCAGGCGCGCCTGCCACTGGGAGTTTCCATATGTATGCTTTATCAAATGAAGAATTAGGCGATCCCTTTTTCTTGGTTTCAGCTGAAAGCGATGAGTTTGTTTATGAAGTAGAGGAGGATGGGTTAATTTCTAAACTGGTTGGAAGTTATGACGGTGAAATTGAGGAAACTGAATTCACTTTTGTGGAGGGTGATGGTGATGATGACAATAGTTTATTTAAAATTGAAGGTGATGAATTGAGGGCAGGAAGTTTTGATTTCAGCTCCGATGAGGATGGTACTGAGTATTATGTGAGAATTAAAGGAGTGGGTGGAGAGAGTGAAGAAGAGGGTGAGAGAGCTCTAGTTTTTAGATTGATAGGGGAGAAAGAGCCAACTCCATTTACATTTGTGGGTCCATTAACAGATGATGAAAGTAGTGGAATTAGTACTGAAAATAATTACACACATGCCATTAGTGGTGGTGGAGCTGAGAGTGTTAACGGTGTAGAATTTGAACTTCTTGATAACAATGTCACGCCAGATAACTTTGCTTGGGATGTCTCATCAATTAAGAATCAGATAGATAATAATAATGGTGGATGGGATATTGGTTCCAGTGGAGTTACAGGTCAGGGCTTATTAGACTTACTAGGTTCTTTTACTTTTAATAATGATGGTGCCGTTGGGTCTAATCAAACATTTACATTGAGTGGTCTGGATCCAGGAGGAGCTTATGAAATAAGGCTCTACATGAGAAAATGGGCTAATGACACCCAGAGACAACAGCTCGTTGAATTTACATCCGGAGAAACAACTGATTCGATTACCTTCAGTGAAGATCATCCAGAAACCGAGCCTATTGAAATGCAATTTAGGGATGAAGCATTTTATATGAGTTATGATTATATTGCAGGTGCTGATGGAGACCTTAGTATAAAATTTAATGTTGTGGATGATGAAATCCAAGGGGCGCCAGGTAGTTTCCACATGTATGGTTTAACAAATCATGTTCTTGAGGAGTCAACAGATGATGATAATGACGGTTTACCAGATGCATGGGAAGAGAAGTATGGAGTAGATGACCCTGAAGCTGATGATGATAATGATGGGCTGACTAACGCAGACGAATATGAGAATAGAACGATGCCTGATAAGTCTGATACTGATGGTGATGGTCTAAGTGATGGTGATGAGATTAATGTTACTGAAACTAATCCATTAAAATCTGATACTGATGGTGATGGGCTTAATGATGGAGTAGAAACAAATACCGGAGTATTAGTAAGTTCGAATAATACTGGTACAGATCCCAATAATCCGGATACAGATGGTGACAGTTTTCCTGATGGTTTTGAAATTAATGTAAACAGCAACCCTAATGATGCAGAAGATTTACCGCAGTTACCTGAAGGGTTTTCTATGGCAGTATTGCAAGATGATGAGAGTAGTGGAATTGACCCTGTTAATGAGTATACTCATGCCATTAGTGGAGGGGGAGTAGAAAGTGTTAATGGAGTGGAATTTGAATTATTGGATTCCAATACGACTCCAGATAACTTTGAGTGGGAAATTTCATCTGTAAAAAATCAGATTAACGATAATGCTGGATCTTGGGATGCCGCCGCCGGGGGAGTTACTGGGGACGGTTTGGTCGGATTACTCGGCTCCTTTACCTTTAATAATGACGGTGCAGCAGGTTCTAATCAGACTTTTACACTTAGTGGATTAATTCCAGGCGAGACATATGAAAATAGGCTTTACATGAGGAAGTGGGCAGATAATACGGCAAGGACTCAAGAGCTCACTTATACAGCGGGAGATCAAGAGCCTAATTCTATTATATTTAGTGAGGACCACCCTGAGTTGCCACCTTTTAGTTTTTCCAGTAGAGAAGTGGGTTGGTATTTAGGTCATACTTATACGGCCGATGAATCTGGAACTTTAAGTATTAGATGTGATGTATTAGCGACGCCTGATGGTGTTACTGGTGCTCCCGGTAGCTATCACATGTATGGAATGACAAACCAAGTTAGTGCAGCTGCTACGAAGCTACAGATTACTGAAGTTATTTATGATTCTAATGTGCCACAAATTTCAATAACATTTAATTCTCGTCCTGGTGCCATATATGCTATTGATTTTTCAACCAATCTTGAAAATATAGATTCTGATGGAGGGTGGGCTGAACTTGATGACGGTGTTTTCTCCGAGGGTAAAGAAACCACTTTTGTTGATGAGTTTATTGTTGGTAGTGAACGCAAGGTTTTTTATAGGGTTAGAGAAGTTGAATAAGAATCATCTTTTTGGAAGCTCGTTTTTCTTATAAGATTCAAGTATTTTTTGATAATCCTTAGATTGATTTTTTTTGCCCTTAGAATTTAAAAGTTGAATTGCTTTTTCTAGATTTTTTATAGCTTCTTTGAATTTACCTTTGGCAGCCAGTGCAGCTGCGAGAGTGTCTAGAGTGTCAGGATTTTTTTGATTGGTTGCAGCAACTAATTTTGTAGCTATTTCAAAGGATCTGTCAGGATCTCGTACTTGTTCATCTGAACTAGTGGCTAAAAGCCAAGCTAAGTTATTCAAAGCTTTCAGATTTTTTGGGTCGATTTTTAGTCCTGCTTCATACTGATTTACTGATTGAGCAATTTTTCCTGCTCTTGCGTATTGCGCAGCAAGTTCAAATATTGCTGGTAAAAAAGAAGGATTTTTCTTGAGTATAGTTGTTAGAATTTCCTGAGATTTTTTAAATTCGCCGAGTTGTTGATATGTTTTTACAAGTAAGAATCTATCTTCATTAGAAATAGGTTGATGTTTCATTGCCAGCTCTAGATGTTTTACTGCCTCATCCCATTTCTTTATCCTAATATACAATTTTCCAAGCATAAGTTGGGAGGCAGCATATTCTGGCACGAGTTTAGTTGCCCACTTGTAATGATCCTCAGCGCCTTTGAGGTTTCCTTTTTTTTCTTCACTTACACCCCTTCTAAATTGCATGGATGCAGATTGAAGATCTCCTACTTTAATAGCAATAGGGTGATCAACTGTTATTCCATCAAGCGCTGAACTTTTTAAGAAGCGTTCTTGTCGCGTTAATTTGGAATGCTCAATGTCCTTTAAGATGGTATCGACACTATGGCTTCCTTTATAAATCACAGAAACTCGTCCCTTGGGATCCATTAGAAATGAAGTGGGAATAGGTAATGGTTTATTCAGTCCTACGTGAATATCATGGTTTTCTTGAAGTGCATTAAGGACAGAGTTATTTGCTCTTGCGCTAGCAAAAGGAAATTTTATTTTCTTAAGTAATTTAATATCTTTATCAGAGTCATTTTTTTCAGTGCTTATATGATCTACGTTTAGAGCTATTATTTGAAGACCGACTGCTCTTATCTCATCACTTTTTTTTGTGATTTCTTCAATCTTATGGAGACATGCATTGCACCAGCTGGCCCATATGAATACAAGAGATGGCTTGCCATTACCTGTTGCTACGATGCCACCATTAGGATTTGAAATTTTTAACTCTGTTCCACTAAGTAGTGNAATAGTAGGGATGCGGCCTGCTCTAGTCGATGGTGAGGATTGAGGTTTTGATGGCTTGAGATTTTCTTGGTTTAACCTCTTNTTNATTTTTATTGGGACNCCTTTCCCTTGCTCAAATAGATANTTTTCTCCAATTGATAAGCCTTCAAAAATTTCTACGGTATGAGCTCGGTCTGGCCATCTTACCACTGCTTTAAATTCTTCAGTGATATTGCCCAAGCCAAAATGAAGAGAGTTTGATGACTGAGCTAAAAATCCCTCTCCTGCGCGAGATCCTTTAATGATTTTTCTCCCTCCAACCGTAATTTCGACTCTGGCACCGATTGCATCAGTGTTACATGTTATTCCATTACCTTTGAGACTGATTGAGATTGAATTTCTTGAGTNATTNAAATCGTTTCTAAGGTAACGGATTCTGGGTGCATTTCTGTTTGATATAAATAAATCAAGATCGCCGTCTTGATCCCAATCAACACTTGCGACAGCGCGGCCGTCGTCGGGAAAATCTACNCCACTTAAAAATGATATGTCTGAGAATTTACCTTTTTTTCCCGTGTTTAAATAAAAACAATTTTTCTCTTGGCCGCTGAATGAGCGCCCTTGCTCGATCATTTTAGATAGTTGAGAATGTGGGACTGAATTAGTTTTTTTACGATCAGCACTGCTGTCGAAGGTTTGAGGCACGACCTGCCTCCAGAAAAAGCTTCATAAGTCACCCGTATCATCTTCATCTGAGCTAAGATAGCCGTTTGCGATAATAATGTCTTCCCAGCCATCATTATTAAAATCAATAAATTTAGATCCCCATGCCCACCTTCCCATTNTNACTCCGGATGTTATGCTGTCATCAGTGAAACCCTTGGTGGTATTACTAAATAAAGTATTCCCTCTAGCAAATCTCTTGAAACGATTTTTTATCTCCGTGCTCGTTGTCGGTTTAAATTGGTTTTGATTGGTAATTCTTGTTCCAGCAGACGAGAACATATTTGAAACATAAAGATCCATTCTGCCATCAAGGTTGTAATCCCCCCAGCTCACTGACATTCCAGATGCGCTATCTTCAACCTTTTGGCTTTCTGTAATATCTTTNAATAAACCTAATTCATTTTCATAAAGATTATTTTTCCCATAGTCATTTGCAACATAAAGGTCAGGATCGCCATCATTATCAAAGTCTTCCCAGCTAGCAGCAAAAGACCATCTATGATTATTTTCGTTTAATCCAACTTCTTCAGTGACATCTTTAAATGATATTTTGCCATCACTTTTTGTTATATTTTTTAACATATAGTTTTTGGGGCCGTTATTATCATCATGGTAAATAAAACGGCGTGAAGCTCCTCCCATGACTAAACTTTCCTCTGGGTCAGATGCTTTATTTGGAGCGTAGCAGCAAACATAAATATCCAACTTGCCATCTAAATCAAAGTCTGCGGCGGCTAATGATGAAGTTGATTCACTTGTTGGAATCACTTCAACGATTTGAAACCCTTTATCAAAGCCTTGGTTTTTTGCAATAAGAACCAATCCAAACATGGAAACAGCGATATCTCGATGCCCGTCGTTGTCTAAATCTATGATTAATGAGCTTCGTGAATCTTCGAGCCAATCAATTCCAAATTTTCTAGATTGATCCACCAACTTCCCGTCGTCCTTTTGAATAAATAATTTGTTGGGTAATCCAGGTTCCTGACAGAGGTATAAATCTTCAAGTCCATCACTATTTACATCTCCTATTGCTATACCTGGAGTTCCAAATCGGTTCAACATGGCATGAGCTGGCAGTCGATCTAGCCAATAATTAATACCTTTTAAAATTTGGTTTTCATAGGAATCATTTGATGAAAGTAGAGATTCTGTGCAATCAGAAAAAATATGTTTACTGCTTTTTCTTTTTGTTCTTTCGAGATCATGAATTTCTATTTTTGTAATTTTAGGCTGATCTAANGACGCATCATTCCAATGCACTTCCCATTCTGATCTCTCATCCACAAGTTNCTCATTAGATAGAAATGAAATTGATGATAAGGCTCGAGTAATAAAACCAGGGCCTACCTTGTTAACTGAGATGATCTTAAATTTAGATTCAATGATACCAGATTCGAATGCGTAATTTTGTTTTATGAAATCTAAAAAGTTCTTTTTACCAGAGTTATTTCTTTGAGGCCCTTTGCCTTGAGACCAAATTATAAAGTCATCGCTNTCGAAGGATTTTATTAGTTCATTGGCCTTAATTTGAGTGAAAATTAAGCCAGAGGATAAAGTTCCCTCTATTTTGTTAATTGATTCACCTAATATGATTTTTTTTATTTCATTTAATCCTTCCTCGGCTGTATGTGCTAATTTCTCGGTATTCCATCCATCTTTCGATGGGTTATCTATTTCGTTCCATGATGTTTTGTCTCCTTTCGAGATCTCTGAAGTTCTTTGCGTCCTTTTTTCAGATTCTTGATAGCTAGATTCGCCGATTCTTATTTCTTTATTATCTGAACAGCTCGTTAAAAATGTTATCAGAAAGCTAATCTCTAATGTAATTATACATAAGTAGGTTAGTTCTTTGATTCTAATGGTAGAATTTCTTTCTTGCTGCACTGATTACCTCCTCAAGACTACTTTAAAATGTTTTATGGATCGAGTCAGATGTTTTATGGATCAATTATTTTCTAGGTATTGAACTAATACTCTGAAGAAAAGGTTTTGGTTCACTTCAGTAAACTCAGTTTTGGTTATTGTGAAAAGCGAAAACTCTCCAACATTAATGGAGTTTACTGCAATTTCAGAATCCTCTTCATTTTCACTGTTCCATATGTTTTCCCAGTCGTTAAGATTATCACTACATTGAATTGTGTATTTTAAGTCTTTGGAAAAATTACGTTGGTAAAACGAAATCGCTGGTTTGGGCCCTTGAGGAGAATCTATTATATCGATTTTCGGAGAGCGGTGAGGTGTTTTTTTTGATATTTCCAATGATTTACCGAAGGCATAACGTAGTAAATATTTATCAGGATTGTCTTCAATATTGTTGATCAATGCCCATTCTGTAAAAGAGTTGAATACCGAGACGTCAAATAAGATGTCTATTCTATTTCCATCTATGTCAGTTGACTGAATTTTAACTTTAGTTGTTCCTACCTCGAGTGGATTAATTATAAGTTCACTATTATCTTCATCAGAGGTAATACTTAATCTAGCTATATTAGAATCAGTTACTGATATTATCTCATAGTCCAATGGTTTTATAATCTNTATATTTTCGACAATAGCAATATTCTCTTTGGTTGAAAGGTTAGGCTCTAATCCATCATTAGTTGGAAAATCATCCACGCTTGTTGTTTGACCATTAATATTTAGGTTAAAGGTACCTGTAGACATCTCTTGAATTGAATCAATTATTGGTAATGATTCTTNGGTNGCCCTTCCGAATACTGTGTAGCTGTCGCCTACGTCCAATCCGGAGCTATCTCCACCATTGATGTACCATCCGCTAGTAGCGCTATCTGGATTTGAAGTCCTTGCATAAGCGATTGTNCCTCTTTCATTTGCTATACCTGGTTCATTAATGATCGGGTTAGAAGTTATGTTCGAGCTTAATTTATTCTCAGATATAAAAAAACTTCCAGATTGAATAATCTTTAAACTATTAGCAGTTACTGATCGATGGAAAATGTTATCTTTATAAGTTTCAGCTCTTACGTAATCCAGAAAATTATCTACAGGTNTTGGTGTTGCCTTATCAAATAAAGAAAATACCATTTCTCCTTTATTAGTTTTAATTCTAATGGCTTTTCTTGTGTCGGGATCGATGAAGAAATCACCTAAATTTAAGGTGAGGTTATCTTCACTTAGGAAAATTTCCTGTGAGGGTATTGAATTTATTAATTCCGGAGCAGAGGGCTGAGGAGGTATTCTTAATGCTAGTTTCGCAATAGAGGGTACGGATTCTGGAGACTCATAGGTAGCCTTCAATAAGACATCAAAAAAACCATCTTCTTCAGCAGACCCGCTTATTATTCCTGAGTTTTGATCCACAGATAATCCGTTTGGTAATAGTGAAGCCTCATACGTTATATTTTCAGAATTTGATATGTTATTTGCGTTCATTTCAAAAACGAAAGGAGTTCCGTATTTTAAGTTTGCAAAAGTTGAATTCAAGAATCTGTCAGGCATTGTGACTTTAGCTAGTTGAGAGGCTGCTACCTCCTCGTCATTAAATGAGAGTATTCTGAATTCATATTCTTGAGTTGGAGATCCGCCGTTTAATTGAAGCTCTCGAATAGGGGAATCTAAAGTAGATAGAGTAATCCATTCACTTTGAGGTACGCTACGATATTGAAAATAGTATCCTTCCTCATCTAACGTATCATCAGACCATCGTATCATCATTTTTCCAAACCAAGGAGCCTCTGCCTCTATATTCCCTGGTGGGATAGGTGGGGATGCTATTGCAACGCCTATGACTACAGTAAAAAGCTTAAGAAAAAATCCACACTTGAATAGGCTTGTGTTTCCTTTCAGATTGGATTTAGACATTTCTAGTCATGTGTTCTAAAATTCTATCGCATTGACTTGAAGCGCTCTGCAATAAGTTTTTTCGCATCCAATCCATCTGTTTTTTCTTGGCCAGACTTGATGAGGTTTTGCTCTAAATCGTTTTTTGAAGCTCTCTGTTTTTTATAAAATACTCCAAATTTACCTGGATATTGCAAATCAGCTAAAGCATAAGCATCNGTCTCACTGCTTGTATCATGACGTTCTAAATCTTCATCACTACGGTCCCCGGTTTTTTCATCAATAATTTCAAATGTTCCACCTTTTCTAGGGTTTCCGTCATCAAATGCTCCCTTATAAAACATAGTACATTCAGAAAGTACTTCGATTACAGAGAATCCTGGATGTTTTATTGCACGGCTGAACATCTCGGTCATATGTTTCACTTGATTTGAATGAGTCCGAGCTATAAAACTTGCACCGCTAGCAACAAGTTTTTTCATTGGGTTAACAGGCATATCCATTGCTCCGTTAGGATCGGTTTTGGATTGGAAGCCTATTGGAGATGTAGGAGATGTTTGTTTTTTTGTTAGCCCATAAACAAAATTGTCCATGATCACATAGGTGAGGTTTGGGTTTTTTCTGGCACAATGCTCTAAATGNTTGCCTCCGATTGAAAATCCATCACCATCACCTCCGAAAGCAAAAACGTGAAGGTCCGGCCTTGAGAGGCTCACTCCAGTCGCTAAAGGTAACGCTCGCCCGTGAATGAAATGAAGCCCATGAGAATTAACGAAGTAAGGAAATCGAGATGAACACCCAATTCCTGCGATAGTACAGATGTTCTCATGGGGAATCTGTAATTCCTCAAGAACCTTAAAAAAACATGCAAGCACTGTAAAATCCCCACAGCCTGGACACCAAGTTGGATGGTCAGCTTTGAGAGCTTTTTTGGTAAGCTTTTCCGGTTCGCTTTGAGTTACTGATGACATTGGACTAGATTTGTTTATTGCTTGGCATTTTCTATGCCTTCTAAAATTTCACTTATTTTGAATCCTAACCCATTAGTTTTTGTCAGGCTTGAAATTTTTGGATTGCTGTACCTTGCTCTTAATAAGGTTGCAAGCTGTCCATATCCATAAAGACCTTCATCGTTCATTTCGACAACGATGGCACTGTTGAAGTTTTCTATTATTTCATCAATGCCATTAGGCATCGGGTGAATATGTCGAAGATGAATAGATGAAACTTTTTGATTNTTTCTTTTAGCTGTGTCTACTGCCTCTCGAATTGGTCCCCACGTCGAGCCCCAGCCTATTAGAAGAACTTCGCCTTCGTTATCTCCGTAAATTTCTAATTTTGATAAAGATGATGCAAGTTTTTTAATTTTATCCCTCCTCCGGTTTGTCATCTTTTGGTGTAGTTCGGGATTAGAACTGGGGTGACCCCACTCATCATGTTCTAGTCCGGTAACTACAGGATATTTTCCTTCAGCCATTTTTGACCCGGGAGGAGCATGTTTAGTCTGTGAATCTAAAGGGTAAGGNCGAAATTCTGAAGGTTGTATTTTTAGATCTAGTTCAGGTTCCTTCACATCAGAAATGTCAGGTTCAGGAAATGCTTCTATCCTACTTGATAGTGACTGGTCGGTTAAGATGATTACCGGAGTGCTATACTCTTTGGCTATTCTGCACGCCTCTATAGCGATATAGTAACAATCTTCTACATCCTTAGGAGCAAGTATAACTCTAGGGCTATCACCATGACTGCCATAGATAGCTTGCATTAAATCACTTTGTTCAACACTAGTCGGTAGGCCTGTTGATGGGCCCCCTCTTTGAACGTTAACAACGATGATTGGAAGCTCAGCCATGCAAGCATAGCCTAATGCCTCCATCTTAAGAGATANCCCTGGACCTGAACTTCCTGTGACCGCAATGTGTCCTGCGTAAGAGAATCCAATGGCTGAAGATATTGCAGCAAGCTCATCTTCTGATTGTATAAAGGTTCCGCCATATTTAGGAAGCTCTGATCTTAGAGTTTCCATAATTGATGACCAGGGAGTAATAGGGTAACCTGCTCCGTATCGGACCCCCGCGGCTAAAAGTCCATAGGTAAGCGCTGTATTTCCATCAGTAGTTATTCTATTATCTTCAACTGCTTCACCAGGTTCAAAAGCGTAACTATGACTAAAAACATCACCAGTTTCATAAGCGTACCCTGAATCAAATGCGAGCATCGCATTACGTAGTACGCTTTCATGTTTTCTTTTGAATTGAGCTTCAATTATCCTTACTAGCTTATCTCGATCGAGTTCAAAGAGCTTAGTTAATAAACCTAGAACAAAAATATTTTTCCCTCGATCGCGAGCGGATCCACCAATAGCCTCAACCGTTGTGGACGTCATTGGCACTCCTATGAAAGTAAACCTTTTATCAGAGGTGTCTGGTTCGACATGATCGCTATCATATAAGCATACTCCACCATCTCTTAGTGCACTAAGATGATTTTCGTAACTGTCTTGATAGAATGCTATGAGAAAATCAGCTTCATCACCTGGGGATAAGACTTCACCTGATCCGATTCTAACTTGAAATATTGATGCCCCTCCACTGATGGTGGAGGGTATTGTCATATATGTCATGACCTCTTGGGCACTTCGTCCAGCAAGACGAGCAAGAAATCCTCCAACGGTTTGGATTCCATCTTGCGAATTGCCAGCCAGACGAATAACTGCATCCTTGATGTCATTCGAACCGTTAGCTGACGCGGATTTTTCTGCTACTAAGCTCATGGGAAAGTTTAAGATGAATGGTTTTTAGCCGCTTGGCAAGGTTGCTGAAATAAAAAATTCAGGCTTATTGAAAAAAATAAAACCTTCAAATAGTTTTTATTATTTGCTGTATTTGCTCCAGTGCTCGTTGATTTTCTTTGAGGCCAATGTCGAATCGGTTACAATAATTCTGTATTTAAANTCTGCGTTTTTTTTAGTATCAATTTTCCAGGATTTTTCTTGAGCAGGAACAAAGTTAAAAAAGATGGCTCCATTGTTACTTTCATNAGACCATATTCGCATTCTTTGAGGAGAATCATGATTTTTAGGGTGTGAGAGTATAGCAANNGTTGCTTGACCAAATTTTGTAGGGCCATAAAACGCGCACCAGTTAGCCCGTGTTGCGTGTCCATTGTTTCGGTTTTTCCCTTCAGAAGTTAGTAATTTACTATTCTTGCTATTCCAATGATCAGGACCTCGGTATGCAATCGGCCCTCCATAACGGTACGAAGGAAGATTGAAATTTGAATTTATTATATTTTGTTGATTGGAAATATAATCAATAAAATAAACCCCGTTGGTTATAGATACTTTAATAGAAAAAGTTTCCTTTATGATCACTTTTTCATTTCCTTCAGAATCAAATGCGATGTGATTTTGAATTACAGTGAACCCTTTTTGATTTTTTCCGTTATCAATGGAAAGGGTTTCTGAGTAGCGAACTGTTCCTTGACCTTTTTTTAAATTCCAAAAATCAATTTCTTTTCCATCTATTGAAGTTTTAACCCAGGCATGCCAAAGACCCATATGATGAATATGATCGGCTGGGTGAATACTGGTTAATGATGCACCTTTAGGTGTTTTCAAAGGATGAATGAATGCACTCCTTTTGTAAATAGGATCACTGCCCTTTGGTGGTGGTACTTCTTCTTTGTGATATAAAAGAATGGTGTTTTTAGCATCTGAAATAGCAATGGATTTTGAAGTCTCTTTCACCTCTAAGGCATTACTTGTTAACAATAGGAGGTTTAAATTAATGACCAATATGCATAGGTAATCCCTCATTATTAGTGAATTAATTATTCCTTTGATTTTGATTTAGAAGATGAACTTTTAAATCCAGGTCTCAATTTTTTTACAAAAGGAAATTTCCATTTCTTTTTACTACTAAGAGCCTCTAAATTTTTCCCATTAGCTTTTTGCTCAAGGCCTAAGTTTTTTCTAGGTACGAATTCTTTTTGCTCTGAATTAGTGAATACTTTTCCTAATGGGGAGCCTAATGATTTTTCTAATTGCATTAATGCTTTATTATATGCTCTTTCAGCATCTAATTTGTGTTCATTTGTCTTCGCTGTATTTCTTGAAATTTCGAAACGAATTTTTTCAGCTTTATTTCTGTTTGTATTACCAATTTTTTCGATGAAGTCGGCGTTATATTTTTGTTGAATTTGAGCATGCGTTCTGGTCTTTTCTCTATAGGATTTTGCTCTCTTTAAGTTTTGATAAGCAGCAACTACCTCAGAAGTAATTATTTTTTGAGTAGCTCCTTTTTGAGAATAGTAACTTGTTAATGCTGCTTCCTGAATGCTTGATTCACTATTCATCCAACTAAAAATAGGAATCGACATCGCTAGCTGGACACCCCAGTTATCACCAGTTCTTTGACCTCCTTCTTCTTCTCTACTGACTCCTGCTTGTACGTAATCGAACCAAGGTATGAGTTTTGCTTTGCTCGCAGATAATGAAGTTTGTGCAATTTCTTCTTTCTTTTTTATAACTAACAGCTCTCCTCTATTAGTAAGCGCCATTCTTATTAAGTATTCGAGGTGAGTTTGATCTAGATCAACTGTAGGACTGATGATTTCGTCAGTTACTCGTATTTGCTCTGATTCTCTTAAGCCAACCATCGCAGCAATTTTATCTCTTTGTGCCATGTATTCGAGTTCAGCGGCATCAACTGCAATTCCATCACTGTCAACGTATTCAACTTTATCAATGGTGATAAGACCACTATTAAGCAATCTACTTTGGTTGCGAGAATATGAAAGCGCTGCTTCGTGTTCCATTTTAATAATNTCAATGCGCGCTTTCAAGTGNTGTAACTGTTCGTATTCTTCCCTGACATTTAGTATTACTGAGTTCTCCTCTGCTGTAGCTGTTTCTCTCGCAAGTTGAATCTCTTGTTCAGCTTTTTTTAGTCTGGCTTTCCTAATGACTGGATGTGGAACATAGAGTCTGAATTGAAGTTGAATTTCAGATTCATCTGCGTACGGATCAGTTTCATGGAAATCAGTTCTAGTTCCTGTTCTTATAGAATCACGGTTATCGGTTTTAACTCCCCCAGGTTCAAATATTTCTGGATTAGGGAGTATTATGATGTTTTCTTGTGACTGTTCTTCAATAACCTCTTCAGTAACNGTTTTTGATCGTCCTTCAGTAACAGTTCTTGTTATGTTTCTACTTACATTTTCTTCTGAAATAGTTTTCTTTTCTTGCCCGTCAGCATTGACTTCAGTTCGTGTCACCTGTTCGCTGAATGATTCCGTTCGAGTTTCTGAAAAAGGGGAGGGTATTACGCTACTTCCCCAGTTCTTACGGAATCGGATCTGAGGATCTCTCCAGGCCTTAGCGGTTTTTTTTCTTGCTTCAGCTATAGTGATAGCACCTCTTAGGGAAATTAATCTTGGATTATTCTTAACTCCTAGAGCGATGAGTTCAGATAATCCAATTTCTTGCTTTTCTTCACTCAGTACCTGCACCTGACCTAAACTTAGTAGAAAAGCACAAAATATAATTGTCCTTAAAGTACTTAGTTCTGTGGTTATAGGTTTCAAATTATGCCAAATTTAGTAGGGGCGTTAGATGCAATTGAGATTGGAATTTGGGGGTTTTCTCAATAGTTTGCTTAAACTATTTAAAGCTTTTTAGTTCAGCTGACAATCATAAATGAGGCTAATTGCTTGCCGCTTTTATTGGGGTCCGACCAAAATCCCATATATCAAAGTTGCCNGGCTCAGTGAGGTGCACATGGACACCTGTACCAGGTAACTGCTCTTCAAAATCCTCGGGAAGTTCGCANACNACTATTCTACCTCTAATGTATTGGCCGCGTATAGGGGTATTGTAATTTGGCAGAGCNTCAATACTTGGAGATACTGTGATAATTTTAGCTTTATATGCTTTAGGGTTTTTCTCTTTTAAGCTAATCCATACATGACCGTCTTGGCTAAGGTCTTGTGGATTTTGATCTTGAGGTATTAATGCTCGAATAGTCTTAGGTCTTGCATTGTCAGGTGCTGTAATATTGATGCTAAGAATGGGTTCTCCTAGTTTTATTACGCCACCAAGTTTGTTAATCTTGTGAATGGTTCCTTCACCAGGAGCGATCAATATTTTATTTGCCAATCTTTGCTTCAGAACGAAAAGTTCTTCAGGAATTGAAACTGAATCCAGCTGCTTTAATAAGTCATCAGCTTCGTCAAGATCAACTGTAAGAGCATCTATTGATTCGTTATGGATCAATAATTCATTTTCGATAGATTCTACTCTGTTGATAGCTTTATCTAGTTCGCTTTGTAAGCTGAGTTGTTGTTCAACATTTATTTTAATGAGTTCGACATTCTGTTGAGCTGCCTCGAGCCGTGACTGCGAACTAGCCTTCTGTGACTTGGCTCTTTGTAAATCAGCGTTTATTCCAAATTTAGTAGATTTAAATTTTCTTTGCATGTCTGCCTTAACAAATGGCAGGTTCGCCTTATAGTCCTCAATCTCTCTTTTTATTAGAGTGGAGTCTAATTTTACTAATTCTTGTCCTTTCGCCACTTTGTCACCTTCCTTCACAAGGACTTCAAGGATTACCCCATCCTCAGTAGCAGAAATTTCTTCATTGTGAGCAGCGATCATTCCGTTCACGCGAATATTGACTCCTCTTTGAGAGTAAAGGTATAAAACTAAGCCAAGCATTGCAGCCCATACTAGTAACGGCCACTGATCAATTAGCCTCCGAGCTCTAAAAGAAGAACCCTTGTTGATATTTGTTTGATTTGGAACTTCTGCACTCATCTAATACTAAATTTCTACTGTTGTACGCTGCATTACAAGGCTAACTTCTGAAATGTCATCAAGTTTTGACAATGAGTCTACTAAATCAGTCTTGTAAGAAGGGTCTATTAATCGGATTTGATAAGAATATTCTTGTACTTCACCTTGAATCGCTTCCCTCATAGCAACCATTTCTGTTGAGCTTGTATACCGTGTGAAAATTGCTTGTAGATTTTCATGGGATGGAGAATTTGGAGGCATCATAAAGCGTAACAAACCTTCGAATTCACGTCTTGAAGCGAATGGAGACCAACTCAAGAAAAGAGCAGTGAAACAAAAATAAAGGGTGCCTATAATTGCGACTCCAAAAACTTGTGCCCCTGAAGCAATGCCTATTGAAAGTGATGCAAACAGAAAAATGATATCTCTAGGATCTCTAATAGGTGTTCTAAATCGAACGAACGCCATTGCTCCCATAATACCGAGCCCCCTTGCCATGTTGTTTCCAATAGCCATTATCATTATGGTTATAACAATAGTCGCTAGCACCATTGTGTGAAGAAAAGATCGTGCGTAAGAGAAACTTTGATGTGTCCAGCGATAAACCGTTGCCAAAATTAGCCCCAGAACGAAGCTCACGCTCAAGGAAAAAAGAACTTCCATTGACTCTAGAGATTTAGTCGGTCCGAGTGCTGTTAAAAAAGATTCCATGAATGATTATACTTTTATTTGATTCTTCGAATAAGGGTTACTAGATGCTATTCATTGTAGGTGTTGTGTTCTGCGAAGAAGCATCATAAGAGAAGCCTCTGAACAAAGTTTCTAATCTCCAAGCTGTGGCATACTTACAAAAACCAGTAGTTGTTAAGTTAAATCTTTCAACTAGTTCTAACATCCATTTAGGGGAATCTCTCATAGCCTTTAACTCAAAAATATATCCTGCAAACGGTCTGTTGAGCCCAGTTTGAGTATCCATGGGCCTCCATCCATTAGTTTCTTCAATTCCAGGAATTGTCCAGTTTCTTGTGGGTCGATAACAAATTCTACGATCAAAAGTCAATCTAGCGTAGTCGTCATTGGCTCCAAAATAACTTTCTCTAATATAACGAATAAGCATTTTTGGTCTGGCGCCAACTCGTCGAGCAATTCGTGAATACTCGAGGAAGTAATTGTTATCAACCGGATTTTTAAGAACTTCACACTCTTCAGGGTTTAGTACAATAGGTTTCCCATCATTGTCACCCTTGTACTGCTCCATCGTCATTTTTGATCTACTTTTAATAATGACTCCACCTACTTTTCTTTTTAATTCAAGAAACACTGGGGCTGAACCTCCCTCGCCATATGTTCTAATTCTCAATTTAAACCTGGCGAAAGTCTTGCGTTCTTTGGCAAGAGCTAGATCCATTGTTGGTGTATCAAGTTGAAGAGTAGTCACTGAGTATTCAGGAATTTTGCCTCTTCCGTTAGGGTCAGCTATACAAAAAGGTTTAATGTATTCCCTTATCTTAGGAACTAGTGATGGATGAATGATATATTTTTGCTCAAAGCGCTCAATGATTTTATCCTTAACATCTTTTCTTGAGGGACCAGCATCGACTTGAAGTCGGGGCATTTCTGAAGAAACCTTTTTTGGTTCTTCAGCCGTCGCTGATGTCTTTAGGGGGGGCATAAACTATTGAGGGAAGACTCAAAACAATGAGTCTTATAAAATAATGGGGTATGTCCAATATATCCCCTGTAATGATGATTTTCCATAGATATTGTGTCGTAAATAGCACCTTTTCATGTGGAAAAGCTTTTTTCCCCCTTAATTCACTCAAGAATTGAGCAAATTTCTGTTAGATAATATCTAGTTAAGCTAAAAAAATTAAAGATGTTTGGCTAATTTTTTTTAAAAGCTGACGATTCCTTTTATCACTTTCGAGTCCGTTTTACTCCACTTTTCGAATGTTGAGGTTAGTTCATCAAATTGGCATCGGTGAGTTACAAAGTGTTCTATATCAATTTTTCTCTCCCTTAAAGCATTCATGACATTGTTAAAATCATCTCTCGTGGCATTTCGGCTGCTCATGACAGTCATTTCCCTAGAATGAAACAAGGGGTCTTCAAATGAAATCCTTCCTTTAACAATACTTACTAATACTAATTTTCCGCCATGGCCGACATAATTAAATGAATTTTCCATTGCTACAGGTGCTCCACTGGCCTCAAAGACTACATCAGGAAGGTTTCCGTTTGTCAGATCTTTTAAGGCATCAATAGGATTGTCTAGAGCGTTAATGCAATGATCAACCCCAAGTACTTCCTTGCAATGCATTAACCTCTCTTCGTTGATATCAATAGCTATTGTTTTAGCTCCTGAGATTCGCGCAAAGTGTAATGTTCCAATACCAATAGGGCCTGTTCCAACGACTGCTGCCCACTGACCTTCTGAAATTTGAGATCTTCTTATGGCATGAGCACCTATTGCTAAGCATTCAACGGTTGCAATTTGTTCATCTGTGAGTCCTTCAGCGCTCACTAGGTTAGAGCTAGGGATGGAAGTAAATTCTCTCATTCCTCCATCAACATGCACACCCATAGTTTTTATGTTTTGGCAGCAATTGGTTTTACCAGAGAGGCAAGTTTTGCATTTTCCACAATTCAAATAAGGTATAGGAGCGACAGCCTGTCCTGATACAAATCCTTCATTACTTTGAACAACCTCTGCAGCTAATTCATGCCCCAGAATTCTTGGATAAGAGAAAAATGGCTGCTGCCCTTTAAAAGCATGGTAATCGGTGCCACAGATTCCAATTTTTTTGATCCTTACTATGGTTTCTCCTTTTGAGGGAGTTGGATCTTGTTGTTCAATTTCCTCGAATATTCCAGGTTTCTGACAAATGATTGCTTTCATTTCGATTAGAATGAACTGTTTGGTAGATTCTTGCAAGCTTACCTACTTGATTGATTTGCTTGTTCGTTGAAAATTATACTCTATGAAATTAATTAGTAGTTTCTTTTTATTGCTGTTTTCATTTGGTAATTGCCTTTCTGATGAGAGGTTGACCTTTCATGTTAAGCCTAAACCCTTACCTGAAGGAGCAGTTGTAGAGAATTGGCCACGTTTTCTAGGCCCCTATGATGATGGTACCTCAAAAGAAACGAAATTAATAAGGGAATGGGGAGAAAATGGCCCTAGCATGGTTTGGGAATTAGAGAGAGGTGACACTTACGCATCTCCAACTATCTCTGATGGAAAGCTTTTTAGTTTTGATCTTGCAGATGGCCATGAAAGGCTAGAGTGCAGAAATCCTGAAACAGGTATGCTGATTTGGGATTTCAAATATCCTGTGGAATACAGAGACCGGTTTGGGTATTCTAGTGGTCCAAGAGCTTCTCCTGTTATCGATAATGAGATACTTATTCTAGCTGGAGTCACTGCTCAGTTGCGAGCAATCTCGACCAAGACTGGGAAAGAGTTGTGGCACGTTGATTTACAGAAAGAGTATGGACATAGACTTGGTTTCTTTGGATACGGTCCAGCTCCTATTGTTTGGAATGGTCTAGTTTTAGTGAATGTAGGTGGAGCTAAAGACGATAATGATAAAAGAGTTAGTGTTGCTGCTTTTGATAGAAAGACAGGAGATGAAGTTTGGACATACAAAGACGAATGGGGGGCAAGTTATTCTTCTCCGGTGATAAAAAAAATTAGAGATAAGGATGTGCTTCTTGTTTTTGCTGGAGGAGAGAGTCGGCCGTCAAAGGGTGGGCTCCTAGCGTTGAATCCAAAGTCTGGAGAATTGTATGATAGATTTTCATGGAGAGCAGACAGTTATGAATCGGTAAATGCTTCTGTTCCAGTGGTCATAGACAATGATAAAGTTTTTGTGTCTGAGTGTTATGGGAATGGAGGGGTTTTATTAAAATTTGACAAGAAATATAAGCTTTCAGTTGTATGGAAAGAAAGATGGTTTGGAATGCATTGGATGACTCCACTAGTGATAGGTGATTATTTATACGGGTTTTCTGGTCGTAATAAGCCAGATGTTCAATTCAAATGTTCAAAGATTAGTGATGGTTCTATCGCGTGGAAGGATGACATGCGATACCAATTTGATTTAAATGGAAGGGATCTTACTTTGAGTTTTTTCCGCGGGAGTCTCCTTAGATGTAATAATCGGGTATTTGCTTTAGGAGAGGACGGAGTATTGGCTGAGATTGAGGTATCACCTAAGGGTGTGAAAACTCTCTCCCAGTCACAATTATTTGTTGCCGAACAATCTTGGGCCCTTCCGGTTATTCACCGAGGTTTACTTTATATCTCCCAACACACCAAAGGATTTGTGAATGACACTAAGCCAAGGCTCATGTGTTTTGATTTTCGAGAATCTGAAATTAATAATAAAAATCTAAAGAATTGATCCAGGCGAGTAATCTGCCGAGTTTGGATAAATTTTCTTTATATCATTAACTCTATCTAAAAATTCAATAATTTGAGAACTTGCAGACCCTGCCCTTGTTGCAGCTATTTCATTAAGTTCATCAAGTCTTTCTCTTTTTATTCCTAAGCGCTGATCGCCTGCCAGTCTGTCAATGAGATCATTTTCGATTGCTTCACCGGAACGTAACGCGTTCAGAGCGGCGACAGCATGTTCCTTTATAACTTCATGAGCTACTTCGCGCCCTATTCCACTTTGAACGCATTCCATTAGAAAAGTTGTTGTGGTTAGGAATGGCAAATATCTCTTATTCTCTTTTTCGATAACCTCTGGATATATTTCCATTTGATTGAGAATGGTTATAAATGTTTCGAGTAGCCCGTCGGCTACAAAAAATGCATCGGGAAGCATGACTCTCCTGACAACTGAACATGAAACGTCACCCTCATTCCATTGATCTCCTGAGATTGAGCTTGCCATGGTAAGATAACCCCTAAGTAAAACATGAAATCCATTAACCCTTTCACAAGAGCGAGCGTTCATTTTGTGAGGCATTGCAGAGGATCCGACTTGTCCTTTCGCAAAACCTTCACCGGCAAGTTCGTGACCTGCCATTAGTCGGAGTGTCTTACAAAAGCTTGAAGGTGCTGAACATATTTCTGATAAAATAGAAACCACTCTCAAGTCAAGTGAGCGTGGATATACTTGGCCAACATTTTTAGCGGTTTTAGAAATTCCCAAATGCTTGGAAATCTTTTCCTCAAGTTCTGCAACCTTAATAGAGTCCTCCTTAAATAGAGCCAGTTGATCAAGTTGAGTCCCTACTGCGCCTTTAATGCCTCGGGCAGGATAATTTTGAATCACGGATTCAAGCGATTTAAAGGCCCCAAGAAACTCTTCTCCGAACATTGCAATTCTTTTGCCCATGGTTGTTGTTTGCGCAGCGACATTATGTGTCCTAGCAGTTAGATAAACGTCTTTCCATTGTTCAGCTCTTTTGCCAATTGCGATGAGAACAGCTGAAGCTTTTCTTTGAATTTCTTCTAGGGATTTAAAAATTTGTATCTGTTCAACATTTTCAGTTAGGTCACGACTTGTCATCCCCTTGTGAATGTGCTCAGTGCCAGCAAGTTCACAAAATTCCTCTATGCGAGCTTTAACATCATGGCGAGTGACTTTTTCTCGGGACATGATTGAATCAATATCTACATCACTTTTAACTTTTTCATAAGCACTGATGTCCTTTTGGGAGATATCAAGCCCCAACTCGGATTGTGCTTTCATAACAGCAATCCAAAGTTCTCGTTCTAGAATGACTTTACCCTCCTGTGACCATATAGATTTCATACTTTCAGTTGCGTATCTGTCAGCTAGGATGTTTGGAATTTCAGACATGTTGTAAACTATTTTTGAGTATTGGCTTTATAATTTTGAGCCGAATTTTTATTATTATCTCTCTTTTTTATGATGGTATTTGGTTTTGATCCAATAAAATCAATCAAATGGGATGCCTGTCTTTGCAGAAATATCATTTAATTCTTCAATGACCGGTTCGACTAGTGGAATTCCTTCCTTGGATCTAATTTTTTCAGCTTCCCTCTCTGGGTCACCTGGGATCAAAGGACCATCAGTTTTAGGTGCTGGTTTCGTCGACCTCATGGTTCTAATGTAATCATCAGTTTGATTCTTAAAATCGTCCAAATCAATGAAAGCATCAATACGCATTGCTCCAAAGAAATGACCTATTCCTTTGCCGACACTTTTTTTGGGAATCTCTTGACGAAGTGCAAATGGTGGAGTGAATGGCCCCCAGTTAGCGCCACTGAGAACAGCGCAAAGAAAGTCGACCATTATGGCTAATCCATAACCTTTATGACCTCCCTTGTCTCTCTCTGAGCCAAGTGGCAAAAGAGCCCCTCCATCTATCATTTCCTTTGGTTTAGTCGTTTGATTTCCTTTCGAGTCTATGGCCCAGCCTTCTGGGATTTCCTCAGATCTTCTGTTTGCTATCTCGATTTTGCCGTAAGCTGCGGCACAAGTTGCAAGATCGATAATGATTGGCGGTTCTTCATTTCCCGGGAATGCGATTGATATGGGATTAGTCCCTAGCATTCGTTCGGCACCCCATAGTGGAGATACAAGTTTGGTCGTGTTAGTCATTGACCAGCCTATGAGGTCTTTTTCTAGTGCTTTTATGACATAGTAGGCAGCAATCCCGTAATGATTTGTATTTGATACGCTTACCCAACCCGTTCCTGCTTCTGTTGCTTTATTCATTGCAATATCGTTTGCTCTTGGGCCAACGACCAGACCCAATCCATTATCACCATCTACAGTTGCTGTAGACAGCGACTCTCTAATTATTTTGATATTTGGCTTAGGGTTGATTCTGCCATTATCCAACATGTCAAAGTACGTATGAAGACGAGCTACACCATGCGAGTCTATTCCTCTAAGGTCACTCATCGATAGAACTTCTGAAGCTAATTTTGCATCTATGGAAGGAACTCCGAAATGTTCAAAAGTCCTTTGGGAGAAATCTCTTAATTTCTCGAATGAATATTTTACTGTTTTTACTTCAGACATAAAAATATTTCAGCTGATATTTTATTCACGTTTATGAGATTTGTTCATTTATGATTTTGGCTATGTTTAGTGAAGCTGTTGCTGCTGGAGAGGGTGCATTACAGACATTAAGCACATTGCCGTTTCTAGAAAAATAAAAATCATCCACCATCGATCCATCTATACTTACAGCTTGAGCTCTAACGCCAGCGGGTGCTTTTTTTAAATCTTGAGATTCAATCTCGGGAACTAATACTGATAAGGCTTTGACAAAAGCCTGTTTACTTAATGAACGCCATATTTCACCAAGGCCAGTTTTCCAATACTTAGAAGCAAGTTTTATGAACCCCGGATAACACAAAGACTCTAATAGTTCGTTTGGGTTAATTTTCAATTTTCNATATCCCTCCCTAGCGTAAGCAAGTACTGCATTAGGTCCACATTCAACTCCTCCATCTATCATTCTCGTAAAATGAACTCCAAGAAATGGGAAATTGGGATCNGGAACAGGATAGATTAAATTTTTCACCAAGCCTTTAGCGGAATCAGTTAACTCGTAATACTCGCCCCTGAAAGGTATAATTTTCATATCAGATTTTGCACCAGCTTTGTCTGCAATGAGATCAGAGTACAGCCCTGCACAGTTGATAACTTTATTTGCTTCAAACTCTAGGCCAGTTTCTGTTTGCACNTTGACCTTGTCTCTGGATGGGGTAATAAAATTAACTTTCTCTCCTAGTAAAATTTTTCCACCAGATGATTGAATTTTTTCAGCAAGCACAGAGCAAAAATTCTTATAATTTATAATTCCTGCTTCGGGTACGTGGATTGCTGCAACTCCAGCAGCATGCGGCTCCAGATCTTTTAATTCTACTTCATCGATAATTTTACAGCTGACTCTGTTTTCTTTTCCTCTATCATAAATTTTATTCATGGCAGGGATCTCTTCTTTGGAAGTTGCAACGATAACCTTTCCGCAGCTTTCATAGTTTACTCCCTGTTCCTTACAAAATTTTTCTAGTGCAAGTTTTCCTTTCCTACAGTTAATNGCTTTAAGTGATCCCGGTTTGTAATAAATACCAGAATGAATGACNCCAGAATTATTGCCTGTTTGATGGGCTGCGATAACATCTTCTTTTTCAAGAAGTNNAATTGATTTTTTTGGCTCGATCTGTTTTAGNTGATACGCGGTCGCCAGTCCAACGATGCCACCTCCAATTATTAAAATGTCAGCTTTCTCAATCATTTCCAAGCCTGCACTTAATTTTTGAAAGATCTATCNAAGTGAGTATAGCCACCNTCAGGATATATAATTTGACCAGTTGTGTGAGAAGATCTTGGGGAAGCTAAAAACACAACAGTATCTGCAATTTCTTCTGAAGTNGTAAATCTATTTTGTAGTGGTATTAGTCCTTCAATTTCAGCTTTAGCTTTCTNGGGNTCATTTTTTTTTGAAAGCCATTTTNCATATAGAGGAGTTATTACTTCGGCGGGAACAACACAATTAACCCTGACTCCATGCGAGGCTAGATCAATAGCCCACTCTCGAGTTAATGCATTCATTCCACCTTTTGAAGCTGCATAACCAGATGTAGATCCTTGCCCAGTGACCGCAACTTTAGAACTGATGTTAATGATGCACCCTTTATTTTTCTTTAAATCTTCAATAAAATAGTGAGCAAGAGCAAATGGATGAATGAGATTTTTTTGAAGGGATTCAATAAATTTTGAAGGGGTGTCACTTAAGCTTACCCCATCATTGACTCCAGCATTATTTACAAGAATATCAATTATACCTATTTCTTCAGAAATCTTTTTTGCTGTTTGTTGAATTTCTTCAAGATTAGTTAGCTCAAGGTGAAATGAATGTCCTACACCTATTTCTTCTAATAAACTTTTAGCCTCCTGAGGGTTGCGGCCAAGAATGATTGGAATGGCACCCTCATTGGCAAAAGACTTAACTATTGAAGCACCAATGCCTTTGGCTCCTCCAGAAATAATAACCTTTTTACCCTCTAATTGGAGCTCCATTTTTACCTTTCGTATGCTACGACGTTTTGTTTGGATGATCCTAGATGATCAATTCCAAGTTCAACGACATCACCAGGTTTTAGATATTTTTCAGGTTTCATTCCCATACCAACGCCTGCCGGGGTTCCTGTAGAAATGACGTCACCAGGTAGAAGAGACATGAATTGACTCAAGTAACTTATCACATGCTGAACGCCGAAGATTAGATTTGAAGTATTACCGTCTTGCATTTGTTCACCATTAACTTTTAGCCACATATTCATGTTATGAAGATCATCAATTTCATCAACAGTAGCCATGAATGGGCCTAATGGAGCAAAAGTATCTGCACTCTTTCCTTTAATCCATTGCCCTCCTCTATCTTTTTGAAAGGATCTTTCACTGACATCGTTATGTAATGCGAATCCGGCGACATGGTTTAATGCTTCACTTTCTTCAACATAACTTGCTCTTTTACCAATAATTACTGCCAGTTCAACTTCCCAATCAGTTTGTTCGCTTCCTTTAGGGATTACTATATTATCATTCGGTCCACTTAATGCAGAGGTGGCCTTACCAAAAATTACTGGTTCTTCAGGGGTTTCAAAACCTGATTCTTCAGCATGGTCTTTAAAGTTTAGACCGATACAGATAATTTTACTTGGTCTGGCAATTGGTGGTCCTAAGCGAGCCGAATCATCCAATTTTGGAGCAGACTCCTGATTTTCATTTAACCACTCTTTTAAAATTTCAATTCCTCCACTTGAGAAGAATTTTTCATCGTAGTCATGAAACTTTGAAGAAACATCAATTAAATTGCCGTTATCTAATTGTATTCCGGGTTTCTCTTCACCTTGTTTGCCAAATCGAATTAATTTCATTTATTTTTATTATTTTAATAGTGTAAATCCTCCGTCAATATCAAAAGCTGATCCTGTCACAAATGAAGCTTCATCTGAGCATATGTAAGCTGCTAGTGACGCTATTTCTTCAGGTTTAGCCATTCTGCCAATGGGTTGGGTGGCTTCTAATTTTTTGAACATTTCTTCTTCATTTCCCGGGTAATTCTCCCTGAGATAGTTGTCTACAAAAGGTGTATGAACTCTTGCTGGGCATATGCAATTGCATCTTATTCCTTGGTCGACAAAGTCTCGAGCCACAGACAGAGTCATTGTGTAGACTGCACCCTTGCTTGTGGAGTATGCGAAGCGGTCTGGTATTCCTAAATTAGATGCAACCGATGCCATATTTAGTATACATCCTTTCTTATTTTTAATCATAGCAGCTATTGATGCCTTAATGCATAGGTATGAGCCACGTACATTTACGTTCATAATTTTATCAAAGTCTTCGGGGCTAGTTTCAGTAATTTTCCCTATATGCGCAATGCCAGCGTTGTTAATTAGAATCTCTGTGAAACCATGGATGCTTTCGATCCTCTTAAATGTTTCTTGAACTGATTTTGGATCTGAAATATCACAGTTTAAATAATAGGCATTAGCCTCTTGGGCAACACGTTCTCCCTCAATTTCATTGGTATCAATAATGATGACATTTGCTCCGCTAGCGGTGAATTTTTTACAAATAGCTTCACCAATTCCTGATCCGCCACCTGTGATTACGGTGACTTTACCTTCGAGGCTATTTCTTACCATATTCAGATTTTAACAAGAAAGGGCTTAAGACCCTAATCAATTCTGTCGGATCCAAGTTTTTTTTCTTCTCCTTCGAGTATTTTTTTAAAGTCACCATCTTCACAACAGTTAACAAATCCTTCAGCAAAAGATTTTAGAGCATTCCAAACTTGACGAATTCTTTCAGATTCACGTTTTTCAATTGTGTTGTCCTGGGCGGCTTGACTAATTTCGCCTAATAGCGCCGAGAATTGAGAAACGATCTCATTGGTAGCGGGCATGACTTCGTAATTTTCCTCCTGTTTGCTTTCGGGATTACGAACGAAGTAGCCACCCGAATTTTCACATATCCATTCAATGATGGATGGGTCCTCCGCAGCATTTATAAGCTCAACAATTCTGTCTAAAGGATTTTTACTGCCACTCCCAGTTCCATCATAAGGTTGGCTCCACTTGTAGATGAGTGAACTTGATACACCAATCTCTGAAGATATATGTTTTATACCACGCTTTTTACATGATTCTTTTATGACTTGGTGGGACTCCATACAAATAAACTATGTTTATATATATCCTTATATGCATAAAATTTTGAGTTGCCAATAATTAAAGGAAAACCATGATCACAGAGATGCTAAGAAGAAGAGCGCCTGTAAACCTTTTGAACATAATCTTATGCCCATGAATTGAGGCTTCATAATTTCCGAGCATTCTACCAAGTATCCAGACTATTAAAACACCCCATAGTGCTCTGGTTGAATAGATTATATTCATTGCAGTCGCTTGTCCCAAGAAAGCTAGTGATAGGTTAAGGATAAGCCCCTGTGTGCCGATAGCTAAACCGCCTAGGGCTGCAAAACCTATCGCCTTTGGAGGGCAAGACTTTAGAGGTTCCGAGAAGAAAGGAATCATAAAAATCGAGAATATTGCGACGACCGTTACCATTACCACGATGAATGGAATAGGACCAAATTCGGCACTTCTATAACCNGCCAAGGTGTCACTACCTCCAAAACAAGCACAAGCAAGTAATGACCAGAAGACAGTCTTTGAATTATCCCTAAACCCTTTGAGGCTCGCTCCTCCTAGAAGAAATATTGCTGAAGCAGCAAGGATTGATCCGATCCAAAGTAATCCTGGTACTTCCTCAGGTTTTAGAATGAATGAGAATATAGCAACGAATATGACCTTCACGCCCATAAGNGGAGCTTGAATCGAAACGTCACCTGATCGAATAGCNATAAAAGTGAAAACTTGTCCACCAAAAAAGCATACTCCTGCGANAAGAGCCCATCCAATGTGACCCCANNCCGGNGAAACATTATTAAAAGGTAGNGNNCATATGAATACCAAAAAAAGAACCATATTTGANACGAATGCGGTACGCAAAAGNCCGCATCCTTCACCNAGGGATCTTTTTAGAAATACACTCGCAAANGGGTAAATGACAGCACTGGCTAAGGGGAGTAGGAATAACATATTATAAGTCGGAAAAGAACACC
>PAHQ01000043.1 GCA_002705125.1 Verrucomicrobiales bacterium
CAAAAATCGGAAGCGAAGAGAGAAGAGATATCTTACGTTCGGTAGTTCCTGATTTAGATAAAGTGTTAGAAATATTGCCAAGGTAACAGGTTCACGAAAATTAGGTGGTAGATACGATGAGTCTAGAAGCCAAGTAATCATCGAAGTTACTCCTCCAAGTATGCGTTCTGAACCTGGCCCCAAAAATAGCGAAATCGCATCTAAATGGAGAGAACTGGTAGGTGAAATCGAAGATGCAGATGATTTCTCTATACAATCTGAAATTGTTGGAAAAAGGAATAATGATGATGCAGAACAAAAAAAATCCGAGCCTTTAGAGCTTGAATTAAGAGGGCCTTACTCGGAGGAAAAAAATGAAATTGCACAAAAAATAAAGCTTCTTCTTAGAATGAAGATTAATCCAGATTACGATCCAAATCAAATTTCTAACATCAATAATATAGAAAGTAACCCTAGAATGATTCCGAATCCCAAGATTGCAAGCAGTTGGGCCCGGATTAATAGGGGTGATGACGAATTGGAGTTTACTCTAAAACCAAGGGCTACAGAACTTGGTCTCACTCAACAATCACTAGCTAGACAAGTTCGACAAGCCTTTTATGGGGAAGAAGCTCAAAGAATAATGAGAGGCACCGATGAAATCAGAGTAATGGTGAGATTACCTAGGGAAGATAGAAGGTCACTACATACACTGGCTCGTCTCAAGATAAGAACTCCCTCCGGTTCAGATGTACCATTAGCGACAATTGCTGAATTTAAGACTAAAAAATCGCCAAATTTTGTTGAACGTAACGACAAAGCTGAAGTCATTAGAATAGGAGCTTTAACGATTGATGATAGCGTAGATATTTTAAAAATAGCAGAAGAAATAAAACCAGAAATACAAAATTTAGTGGATGAAGTCAAAGGGCTATCATTTCAGTTTACAGGATACATAGCTGAGCATAAAGAGCTTAAAAGAAAAAACTTAATTGCCTCAATTTCACTTATTTTTGCCCTATTCACTCTATTAGCAATCCCTTTCAAATCTCTAACTCAGCCAATATATGTTTTGCTAGCGCTACCATTTGGTGTCATAGGCGCGATGATTGGCCACCTAGTAATGGGTATTAATTTATCTTGGCTTTCAATTTTCGGAATGCTTGCATTAGCAGGAGTTGTAGTGAATGACTCCCTAGTCATGGTTGATCATGTGAACCGAAAAAGAGCCGACGGCATGAGCCTAATGGAAGCAGCTTTACAATCGGGTGTCCGTAGATTCAGACCCATAATATTGACCTCTTTAACAACTTTTGTTGGACTTCTACCCCTTCTTATGGATACATCAATGCAAGCTCAATTCCTTATTCCTATGGCTGTTTCTCTAGGCTTTGGTGTATTGTTTGCAACTGGTATTACATTGTATCTCATACTATGTGCATTACTCTTGGCTGATGATTTAAAACAAATAATTTCAAGATACCTGCGATATATTTTTCAACGATAAAAATCAATCCAGTCAATTCTAATTTTTTTGCATTTAGCTGGGATCTTCTTTGATATTTCTATCTCATAGTAGCCAGGAATCTTCTTCGACTTTCCATTTTCATAATGAAGTAAAAGTTTCTCTTTAATGAACTCTCCTTTTTCATTACAGACTCTTATTTTGAGCTCATCTTTCTGATAGACCTTATCCAATATTCTTAATTTAAAACCCTCAAGGCCAGAAAAGTGGCATCTTATCGTTACTTTTTTTGGCCAATTACCTTCAATAATTTCTAGATCTGCTTTCCCTATTCCAAATTTATCGTACACATTAAAAACGACTTTTCCAGAATTCTGATTTACCTCGACCTTTCTGTCATTAGACCCTTTTTTCTTGGAAATAGTTACCTCAAATTTTGTTGATTCATCAGCTACCCCTGATTCAACTAAAAATAGAAAAAAAATTAATGATATTAGTGAACTATTACTTTTTAACATTATTTAGGATCTACAAGTATTCATTCTTTTTAATCACGCTTAAAAAAATATATTATCTTAATACACTACTTGACCTCGGACCTTCATGATATCAATATCTGCTTCCAATGGCTAAATTAAACAATCACTACCTAAAACTCAAAGCTGGATACCTTTTTCCCGAAATCGCTCGAAGAGTAAATTCTTTTACCGATAACAATCCCGAGGATGCCAAGAAAATAATCAGATGTGGCATTGGTGATGTCACTGAGCCACTTCCTTTGTCCGCTCGTGAGGCAATGAAAAATGCAGTTGATGAATTAGGTAACAAAGAAACTTTTAGAGGATACGGTCCAGAACAAGGATATGATTTTCTCCGTGCAGCTATAGCCAAGGGTGATTACAGAGATAATGGAATTTCTGTGGAAGATGATGAAATTTTTGTTTCTGATGGATCAAAATGTGATACTGGAAATATTTTAGATATATTTGGAAGTGATAATAAAATTGCTATAACTGACCCCGTGTATCCAGTTTACGTCGATACTAATGTTATGGCTGGTAATACTGGTGAAGCTAACGAAAGTGGAGCCTATGAAGGAATTCACTACATGCCATGTAATGCTGAAAATGGCTTTGTTCCAGAAATCCCTCAAGAACGAGTTGACTTAATTTACCTATGCTATCCTAATAATCCCACTGGAGCTACGGCAACAAGAGAGCAACTCGAAAAATGGGTAAGCTATGCAAAAGAAAATAGTTCAATCATACTTTATGATGCCGCTTATCAAGCTTTCATCCAAGATACCTCCGTACCACGATCAATTTATGAAATTGAAGGGGCAAGAGAATGTGCGATTGAATTTAGATCCTTTTCTAAAAATGGAGGTTTCACCGGTGTTCGATGTGCTTTCACGGTCGTTCCAAAAGAACTAATGGCTGAAGATAGTAATGGTGAGAAGCGCTCACTTCACCCTTTGTGGTCACGAAGACAGTCTACTAAGTTTAACAGTGTAAGCTATCCCGTTCAGAAAGCCGCAGAAGCCCTCTACTCAGAAGACGGCAAGAACCAAGTAAAGAGTTTAATAACTCACTACATGGAGAATGCCCAAAAGCTTAGCTCCACCTGCTCTGATATTGGCCTTTCTGTATACGGAGGAGAAAATGCTCCTTACGTTTGGGTCGCATGCCCTGAATCAATAGATAGTTGGGGTATGTTCGATAAAATGCTTAGTGAAGCGAACGTTGTCATAACGCCTGGCGCAGGTTTTGGTGAAGCCGGTGAAGGTTTCTTTAGGATTTCAGCATTCAACTCAAAAGCNAATGTCGACACCGTTTGCGAAAGATTAAAGGACACTCTTTAACAATCAGACCTTTTATTGAATAAAAAGAAACTGCTGAGTGTTCAATGTGGACCACAGTATGCTGCGTGCGGCCATTTGACCTGATGCCGCAGCTTCATCTCTCAGAAGGCTTTTTTCATACAAACTAGGATATCTTGAGAAAGCAGTGAGATATATGATTTCAATAAGCTCATCTGAATCTTGTGCTGCGTTCATTCTTTGAGAAATAACAGAGTTTGGATTCATCAAAACCTTTAAGAAATTACCATTCATCAATGATAATGCCTGAGTGGCAGATGCTTTATAATTAGCATTTTCAATTAATGATCTATCTGATTGTCCGAAATCACGCAGGAAATGGCCATCGGGTGCAGGGCTTGATAAATCAGAGGCTCTAACGTAACCACGGAAGATTTTATCTCTCTTGTCAAAGCGTGATTTCTTTTCATTCTTTTGCGCTTTAGAAAGTTGAGATTTCATTTTTGAACTTGCCGCCTGCTTATAAATATTTGGAAATTTCTTATTAGGAAATGCATTCTTTAATTCTNCTGCGAGCGCTCTTGGCGTATTTCTGAAAGGCGTTCTGAAATATCCCTTCAAATCAGAGGGGTCCCAGAATGTAAGCCTCGCATACTCAGCAGTAGCCTTTTCGTTAAAGTTTAAAATTTTTCGAGCTAGGGGAAGGGCCTCCTGTTCATTTTTCTCTGATATAACTTTTTTCACTTGCTTACGAAATTGCTCCATTTTTTTCTCTGAATCCTTATTGAAGGAAGCAACTTCTTTTGTTCTCTCTATTAGAGCCTCAGGGGATTGATTGTTAAGCTTTTCCCATGCCTTGAGTCTAGGATTATACGGAGCCTCATNNGAAACTTCATCAAAATCTGATCTAATCATAGACACAACAGAATCCCAAATTTGCTCAGCACTCATCCTCTGAAGCCTGGGCCCTTGAAAATAAAATTTTTCACCTGAATTCAATTCGAATGATTGAGCTTCTCTGGTAAAGGCATCAGTATTATACAATACAGCATTGAATTTTCTCATATCATATTTCAAATCAACCAACAACTCTTCGAGATAATCCATTAATTCTGCGTCAGCGGGCTCAGTAGAATCGTCTATTTTATCAACTGGCTCAAATAATCCGACTCCAAAAACTTTTTTCCACATCCGATTAACAATGGTTTTAGTGAACCTAGGGTTGTCAGGAGAAGTCATCCAATCAGCATAAATTTCAGCTCTGCTTTGACCAATTTTAATTTCAACACTTTCACCAAATGGTGTTGCTGGTAATATCACTTCATTAGGTTTAGCATCATCATATTGATAGTCATCAGGAAGCTTAAGAGGAGTCTTTGTTTCCCTTACAATGGAATTACGAAAGTTATCAGTTAACCCCTGAAAGGCGCGCTGAAGTTGTCTTGTTCCATTATTTTTCATGGCTACAGCTTTACGTTTGTTGCCACGCGGCACCTTAATTTTATTCCGTGCAATCTGAATTGCTTTGTCCATTGACTCGGTTCTCCTAACTGANCTTACAGGAGTACTAAANGCAGCAAGTTGATAATAATCCATCTGACTCCAATCATCAAAAGGGTGATCATGGCATTGGGCACAAACAAGCTGTGTACCCAAAAAGACCTGAGCCGTAGTAGCTAAATGATCAAGTTCCATACCCCGATCACGAAGATAAAATCCAACGGCTCCATTCTCATCAATCATTCCCTCGGCAGTAATTAAATCTCTTACAAATTTATCATAACTTTTATTCTCACGTATGGACTGTTTAATCCAATTAGAATAGGCCCCTCCATTCGTCGGACTCTGACCTTGCATTCTTGTATTAACTCTTAATATGTCNGCCCACCAATTGAACTGGTGACTNACGTAACCTTCTGAATTAATAAGTTTATTAATAAGTTCGGACTTCTTATCTACTTCCCTAGAATTTATAAAATTAGTCGTTTCAGCGGCTGTCGGTATTCGTCCGACTATATTTAAATATATTCTTCTTATGAATACCGAATCATCAACTTTGGGATTCAAATCAACCTTACTCTTGGTATGATAAGCGGAAATAAGAGAGTCGACCTTCTTGGTATGAATCAATAAATCCTCTTTTGCTTCAATAAAAGGCAGAAGGCAGAAATTAATTAATAATGTATAATAAATCGTTTTCAAAGTAGCGGACTTTTAATTCAATATTATGAGAATAATTCCATGACAGGATCTCCATGGTTTGCCACGGTGAATGGACGCGCATTTTTTGAAAATAGTCTCTGGTCTAGAGGCAATCCACATCCATAGGCTATTGTTGCATTAAAATCACCAATCGTGACTGGGTTTTCTACAGGCTCTGAGCCTTTTTCGTCAGTTTTACCATAAACGAAACCACCCTTGACCCCACCTCCAGCGAGCATAGCTGAAAAAGCCTTAGGATAGTGGTCACGCCCAGCATTTTGATTAATCTTTGGAGTCCNTCCAAACTCTGTAGTTAAGACGACTAGTGTCTCTTCAAGCATGCCACTCTCGTGAAGGTCGCCTATCAAAGCACTCAACGCCTTATCCAGTATGGCTGTGTTTGATTGAACCCTTTGAAAATTATCTTGATGAGTGTCCCATCCTCCAAGCTGAACTTCAACAGAACGCACCCCAGATTCACTTAAGCGGCGAGCCAGAAGGCAGCCTTGCCCAAAAGCATGGTCACCGTATCGCGCTCTTAGTGACTGATTTTCCCGCGCGATATCAAAAACTTTAAGATCAGAGCTTCTCATTAAAGTAACAGCTTCCTCATAAATAGCAGTGTAAGCACTTGCAGTCTTATCATTGTACTTTGCCTGAAATTTTTGATCAATACGCTCTGACAGCTTTCGTCTACGCATGAAATCAGTATCAGAAATACCAGGGAAATGTTTACTGTTTTGAAGCCCGCTCTCTGGCTTCCCAATAATTAATGGCTGGCAATCAACTCCAAAAAAACCAGCACCAGCTTCTTTGCTACCACTATTAATTGATACAAACCCAGGCAACTGTTCATTAATACGGTCTTCGTATTTCAAAAACCATGCCCCCATGTGTGGATGTTGAATTGTGCCACGCTTTGCATAATTCGTTTTCATCAAGTATCGAGCCTGCTCATGGGCTCCTTGCTTTGAATGCAAAGAGTTCACTACAGTAACTTTGTCCATGTGCTTTGCCATTTGCGGCAAATACTCACTGACTCGAACGCCGTCAGCGCTTGTTTTAATGGAAGATAAATTTCCTCGAATCTCTGAAGGCGCGTCTGACTTAGGATCAAGAGTGTCGAGATGTGACATTCCTCCAGACATGTATAAATAGATAACTTTTTTTGCAGGGTTTTTGCGAAGAGGAATCTTCCTGTCATCGCCACCCGCTGCCATTAAATCTCCAGATAAAAAATTAACACCTAGGTACGCTTTAGCAGCTCCAGCCATAAAAGCTCGGCGAGTTCTCGGATTCGAAATTTCAGATGANGTGAACATTGGTATGTATTTTGCCGTTGAAAAGATTAAATAAAGATTACCAATAGATAATATTTATATTATAACTCCTTTTTCGCGGAAAATCTTAACAAAAAGCTGAAATTATTGCAGCTTTTAAACATTAAAATATAGGCTATTTAATTTAAAAACCTATTGAAGCGCCTCCATCTACCGTTAGCAATGATCCTGTTACGAAACTGGAAGCAGGTGAGCATAGAAAGACTGCTGCGTGCCCCACCTCTTCGGGTTTCCCCATTCTGCCCATTAACGTTCTTCCTAGAACCTTTTGGCGGCGAGGCTCATCCCCTTTGAATGAATTTAAAGCCATTGCAGATTCAATCCAACCCGGGAGTATTGCATTCACCCTGACTCCATGGGGAGCGAATTCTGCTGACAAGTTGTAAACTGCTCCATGCATTGCAGATTTAGCCATCGAGTAAGAGGTGACTAAAGGAAGCCCCATAACAGTTGCCATGGATGAAATCCAAAGAACTGAACCGTTTGATTTTTCTATCATTGAAGGAGCAAATTCCTTAGTGATTTCTAAAGCCCCCCGTATGTGAACATCAAAAACACCCATGAATTCTGAATCTTTTAATTCGAGAAATGGCTTCTTACAATTGATCCCAGCATTATGCACAAGGCACGTTGGCTGACCGTGGTCTGCAATTACACGCTCCGCAAATTTTGGAATCTCATCAAGCTTTGCAATATCTTGGCTNAAATAAGTAGCTTTTTCACCAAGACTTTCAGATGCTTCTTTTAAAACATCTTCTCGGCGACCAACTAATATTAATTTATCAGCTCCGGCTTGGAGCATACACTTAGCTATACCTAGTCCTATTCCGGTTCCTCCTCCGGTAATAAGAACGGTCTGACCTTTCATACTGTAGGGATTTTCCATAATCTATTATCTANTTGTTTTAGAATTTTCTAAACCTTTTTACTGTGCTTTTCCATGAATTCATCTTTTAAAGTGGTACCGGCACCGGGCATTTCAGGGAATTTAAAGAATCCTGAATCAATATTTAAAGGCTCCTCAAAGCAATGCGTAATCCAAGGAATGAATTCTAAAAGCTCAATGCTTGGGTGTGCTATGCTCATGTGAATTTGTGTTTGAGCCATATCTCCAGCATGAGGAGTAACTGGCAATCCCATTTTTTGAGCAATATCACATACGTCAAGCGCTTCAGTAATACCACCAAGACGAGTTGCATCTGGTTGAACGTATCTAACCCCACCTGAAGAAATAAATTCGTTGAAATGAGCGAGTGAATACAACATTTCACCTAGTGCTATTGGTGTCTCTATTTGATTTGCTAGATCTCGATGTCCAGACACATCGTCATGCCAAAGCGGCTCTTCAATCCATTTAACATCATAATCTTTCAAAAGAGATAAAGTTTCTAAGTCATCTGGAAGCCTCCATCGACCATTCGCATCAGTCATTATGCTAATGTCTTCGCCAACAGCATTTCTTACCGCTTCTACTCGTCTTATATCTTCAGCTCTCTCAGGCTTTCCTACCTTCATCTTGATACTTTTATAGCCGTCTTCTTGAGTTAGCCTTTTAACATCATCAACAAGCATATCTTGACTAAAATTAAGCCAACCTCCATCCGTGTTATAGGCTTCTACTTTTTTGCCATGTCTTCCTCCAAGAGTTTGCCAAAGTGGTTCAGCTTGATATTTACTTACCAAATCCCATAAAGCTATGTCGACAGCAGCTAATGCCATTGTCGTTATCCCAGCTCGACCTACCCATTGAAGTGGAGGGTTATAGGCGATCTTTTTCCAAATTTCACGAATATTAGTGAGTTCCTCTCCAATTAATAAATCTGCATAACAACGTGAAATACAATCAGTGATCAACCTATCACTCGCAAGGTGAGCATGCGTCCCCGTAAAGCCATATCCGACATGCCCAGAATCTGTATATATTTTTACACCTGGCATACCCCAATGAGTAATCGAGTGGGTGCTATCAGCAATTCTATTCCTTGTTACAGGAACATGAAGAATGAAGGTTTCTAGAGAACTGATAATCATTTTTCTTCAGGATTATATTTCTTTTAACCAAATAATTGATGATGAACCTTCGCAGGCTCAGTTCCTGTAAGCCTCTGATCAAGACCTTGAAATCGATATGTTAAATTTTCATGATCCATTCCAAGCGCGTTCAAAATCGTTGCGTGCATATCTCGCACGATAACAGGATTTTCTTTTACATAATAACCAAAGTCATCTGTACTTCCATATGATATCCCTCCTTTTATTCCTCCTCCAGCCATCCAAATTGTGTAGGCTTCTTTGTGATGATCACGTCCCGCATTATTTATTTTGGAACCTTGAAACATAGGAGTACGCCCAAATTCAGAACCCCAAACAATGAGTGTTTCATCAAGGAGACCCCTCATTTTCAAATCTTTAATGAGGGCAGCTATTGGCTGATCAATTTCTTTAGCCTTATTCTTAATTCCTGATTCAATGCCTCCATGATGATCCCAACTTGAATTAAATAATTCAACAAATCTTACACCCTTTTCAACAAGCCTCCTTGCTTGTATACAGTGATTTGCGAATTTTCCATTCCCATACATATCTTTAATAGGCTGAGGCTCAGAAGCAATGTTCGTTAAATCAGGAACAGAGGACTGCATCTTGAAAGCAAGTTCATACTGCTCAATCCTAGTTCGAATTTCAGGGTCGCCAGTGCTCTCATATTCAATTTCATTTAATTCATTGATAGCATCAATTACCCTTTTTCTTTTTGTCGCATCAACACCCTTGGGGTTAGATAAGAAAAGGACAGGGTCTCCGCTACTTCTAAATTCAACACCTTGGTGAACACTGGGGAGAAATCCATTATTCCATAAACTTGCACCTGCTCCAGGAACTTCACCCGAAACCATTACAACATATGCAGGTAAATCACTAGATTCAGACCCCAAACCATATGTCACCCATGAACCCAGACTTGGACGACCTATCCTATTTAGTCCTGAATGAAAAAACATCTGCGCCGGACCATGATTAAAATCATCTGTTTTCATAGAGCGAATGATGGCTATTTCACTACTTACCGACTTAATATGGGGAAGAACTTCGGAAATTTCTTGTCCTTCATTGAGTTTACTAAACTTAAATGGAGACGCCATCATCTTTGGGTGCCCTCTAAGAAAAGCGAATCTTTTTCCATCAATGAATTCATCGGGAGCAGGCTTACCGTGGTACTCCTCAAGTTTAGGCTTAGGATCAAAAAGGTCTAATTGGGAAGGAGCTCCAACCATATGCAGAAAAATCACAGACTTTGCAGTTGGAGCAAAATGAGATAAACCAGAAGAATTTAGCTCCGACCCATATTTCTCATTGTCCTTAGCAAGAAGCGTATTAACCGCTAATGACCCCACACCAAGGGTCGTTGAGCCTCGCAAAAAAGCTCTTCTAGATATCAAGCGTTTTAATTGATCTATTTCCATTTAAAAGTCAGCAAGACTACTTGGTAATTGTTTCATGAAGGTTTAGAATAGTTGTTGCAATTTCAAACCATGCGCTCTCAGAAGAACCATCTGTATCGAGAGAAATAAATAACATTTTCTTCAATGCTTTGAGTTCAGAATCTTTCGGAGGCCTTGAAAGAGCTAACCTGAAGGCATGATTTAATTGCTGCGTAGTATTCATTTCGCGAGTCTCTTTAATAATGCGCTTTGAAAAAGCTCTAGCCATCTCCACGAAAACAGGATCATTTAAAAGAGTCAAAGCTTGTAAAGGAGTGTTACTTGATTCTCTCTTAACGCTACAAGCACCCCTAGTCGGAGCATCAAAATTGGCAAAACTTGGATAATGCGCTGAACGACGCCAAACCGTATAAACTCCCCTTCGGTATAAATCCTCACCCTCTGAAGTATAATAGTTGTTATCAACTTCTCCTATTACACGCCAAAAGTTATTGGGTTGTTTCGGACGCACCGGCCTACCAAACATTTTTTTTGAAATTAGACCCGAAATAGTAAGGGCATTGTCTCGAATTAATTCAGCCGATAATCGGTTGCGAGGACCCCTTGAATAGAATTCATTTAAAGGATCTTCCTCCAAATTGTTATTAGAAAATTTAGAAGACTGTTTGTAGGTAGAAGAGAGGACTATCCTTCTAATGATTTTTTTCATCGACCAATCATCAACAGACTGAAAAGTAACAGCCAACCAATCCAGAAGTTTTGGATGAGTAGGTTTGGCCCCATTATAACCAAAGTCTTCAATTGAGGTTACTATCCCCCTTCCAAAAAGTTCAGCCCAAATCCTGTTTACAGCAACTCTTGCCGTCAGGGGATTTTCTTCAGAAACTATCCATTTAGCTAAACCAAGCCTATTCCTTTGAAAATATTTTGGAAATTCAAATAATGTGGAAGGAGTGTCAGCAATAACCATTTCTCCGGGGTTAGTAAAATCTCCTCTTAGAAGCACTCGAGTTTCACGTTGTTTCTCCCTTTCTTTCATAACTCTCGAGGTGTAACCAATTTGAAATTTACCCCCATTTGCCCGATTTTTATTTTTAGCAATGTTAATTTTAAGCCCTGAAAGAATGTCTGCCGATTTACTTTTCTTTAAAAACACTTTATCAATCGCCAAGGCATCTTTGTAAGAAATATCAGATTTTCTTACTAATTGAACTTCCTTCGGATGTTTTTTATTTGAATTATTAAGCTGCTCATCAGAGATGTTATCACAAAGCTCTTTCACTTTGGAAACGTACTTCTGCTCACCTAAAGAAACTGCTTCTGAGGCACTTTTTCTTTTCATTAACTCCTCCTCGGATAAAGTTACCTTAATATCTGTTCCTGAATAATCCATGGAGGCGTCATTACCATTAGGCCTTCTCTTGCCTTCAATTGGTGTATTATTAAAAAAAGCAAACATGGAGTAATAATCTTTTATAGAAAACGGGTCATGTTTGTGGTCATGACACTGAGCACACTCTAATGAAGTTCCCAACCATACAGTAGCCGTGGTATTAACCCGATCGACGACCTGTTTAACACGATCTTCTTCAGGGTCAGTGCCAGCTTCAAGGTTCAGGGTTGGGCCACGATTAAACCCAGTAGCAATCTTTTGATTTTCAGAAGCGTCTTTGATCAAATCTCCGGCTAATTGTTCAATAGTAAATTGATCATATGGCATATCGGCATTAAGTGAACGAATCAACCAATCTCTGTAAGGCCAAACATTCCGAAATCCGTCTCTCTGATAACCATCCGAATCAGCGTATCGAGCTAGATCCAACCAACTGATTGCCCATTTTTCACCAAAATGTTCGGAACTTAATAAGTTATCAACAATCTCCTCGTAATGCTCTTTTGAGGGATCCAGTAAAAATGAATCGACCTGATCGATAGGAGGAGGAATTCCTATCAGGTCAAGGTAAACTCTTCTTATTAATCTGTCTGAGGACTGTTCAATGCTAGGAGCGAGACCTTCCGCCTCCATCTTGGATAAAATGAAAGAATCTATAGTATTAGAAATCCATTCAGTATTTTGAACGGTATTCGATTTTTGAATCTTTGGTACTTTGTAGGCCCAATGAGTTTCTTCTGCTGTCACAGAACTGACAGCTAAAAGTATAAAACACAAAAGGCGCATGATTCGACTATTCCATCATTCTTTGACCTTTAAGTTGCCAAACATGACTTGACCATGACCTGGATACGTACACACATAAACATAATCACCACCTTTAGCCGGAACTTTCATATATAATGTGTATTTTCTTCCAGGGGCAACTTGAGGAGTTGAAGCAATTACCTCGGGGATATCGGGAACAAAGTTTTGTTCGATAGCCTTCGGACCAATAGTCAACGCAGAAGCAATCACTTTTTGCCTGCTTCCAGGAGCACAAACTGCAAGATTGTGCATGAGACCAGTAGGATCATTATTTGTAAATTCAATACCTACCATCTCACCTGATTTTACTTCCAACGACTCAATATCAAACTTCATCCCTGGCTTTGCCCCCACTTTAAGTATCCTAGCATTTTCAAATCCTTCCGGAACAAGTGTTATCTGTTTTTTACTAAGGGAGTCCATCTCAGCTCGAGTGTTTGCATCTTTAATTTTACTGAGGGATTCTTTCCTAAAGTTATCAATAAAACCTCCAAAGCTCGCCCCACCTTTAAAGTTTCTAGACTTAGCAAACCAGCTAAAGAATTGATTTCTAAGCCCCTCGCTCCATCCACTCTCAACATTTTTTAGGGCATATGCATACCATATCTGCTGCCTTTGTGGATTGCTTGCTTTTTGATTTTGAAATGATTTGCCGTACTGTCCTGATCTGCTTAATAAACCATCATCAAACTCAATCTCCTCTAGCCCTGCGGCTTCCTGACTCATCAATGGAATAGTCTTAGCTAGAACATCTTCAGCTTTTAAGTACACCAACATAGCTACCAACTCTCTATTCATAGCATCAGTTGCTGCGGGATAGAGTGGAGAGATCGCTTCGGCAATTTCTCGAGCAGTCTCCTCGTCAGGCCCACCCATACGAATAAAGGTTAGCCCCATAACTCTCAAAGCATCTAACTTTTGGACCTCAGACATTTCTGAAACTTGAAGCATTGAAAGAGCGTTGAGAATATCACCTTGTAAAGCTGGATCGCCTTGACGAGCTAAAGCAAGAAGCGCTGAAAGCAGTGTTTGCGGATCTTCTTCTTCAAGAGCTTTTTCCTGCCACTCAACCACAGGTTGATGCTCTAATGCAACACGAGCAGAATATCTAATGAAACGATCCTCATGGCCTAGATTGGGCCAAATCTTATCAATTGATCCTGGAACAGCCTTACCATGAAAAGCTGCCATAGAACTTCTAATCTCTCTTAATTTGGTTTCAGAAGAAACTTTACTTTTAATAGCAGCAGTAGAATCACTTCCTGAATACTTGACGCGATACAGGGCAGATTGAGTTCCTCTGCCTCCTACAGCAAAATACATATTACCATCTTTACCTATCACTCCGTCTGTAACATTAAGAGGAACACCTGTAACGAACTCCTCTTTTTCAGCACTATAAGATGATCCGTCTTGGGTCATATGAATTGCATAAATAGTTCCGTAAGTCCAATCAAACGCATAGATTGCATCTTGATATTTGGCAGGAAATTTAGATCCTAAACCTGACATAACACCAGTCGGACAACCCGGGCCAATATCTAAAGTTGGTGGCAAGACATCCGGATACCATTCAGGAAATTTACCAGTTCCTGTCCTCCATCCAAACTCTGATCCACTAGTTACATGATAGATTCTAGTTGGACGGTACCAAGGTGTTCCACTATCCCATTCCATATCAGAATCATAAGTGAACATTTCTCCATCTTTATTGAAGGCAATGTCATACTGATTACGGAAGCCTGCAGAATATAGGTGAAAAGATTTTCCATCAGGATCAGTGCGGGCTATCCAGCCTCCTGGTGCTTTAATATTTCTAGCATGACCTCTTGCATCAGGCATACGAGGTAATAATTGATCTTCAGCATAGTTCATTTTTAATGCGGATGATTCTGGCTCTGGAACAGCAGTATGATTCCCGCCAATAATATACAAATGTTTTCCATCCGGCGACAGCGAAACTGCATGAGGACCATGCTCACCGCCTCCCTTAAATTTTCTCATATCTTGAACCTTATCCAAAACGTCATCTCCATCAGAATCAGTAATACGATACAATCCCGAACCAGGCTTTCCACCGTTTGTGCAAGCGTACAAAGAATCAAATGCCCATAATAATCCTTGAGCTCCAGAAACTGGTACAGGTACTTTCTCAATGACCGGCTCTTCTGAACTTAAAGTAATTCTAAAGATGCCCTGACCTCCCTGGTCTCCACAATAAAGCCTTCCCTTTGAATCAACTGCCATTGAAACCCAAGATCCTTGTTGTCCTTTAGGAACATTATAAATCTTTTCTACTTCAAAACCTTTAGGATGAACTTTTGCAGATCCTTTAGCAGCTACAGCAACGGCAAAACCAGGCTTCTTGGAAAAAACATCTCCCCAAGGTGAATCACCCATTTTTCCGGTAACGACAGCATTTTTCCAACCAGTAGTGTCCACACTTGGCGCCATCCAACCGCTGGCCTTCTTATTTGCAACAATCCACTCATTATCACTTACGATCTGCCTAGTGGAGCCGTTAGCAGAGACTAACTTAACCTTAGCTGCCAAACCAGCGACTGTACCCTCATTGTGAGCTTCAACAGCAAGAACATTGTCTCCATTATGAAGATATTTTTTAATATCAAATTCGTAATGAGTCTCCCACTGATTACCAGAACCAACTTTTTGACCATTAATGAAAGCTGTGAATCCATTGTCGCAGGTTATACTTAACTTAGAGGATTTGAGAGGAGAATTTAATGTCCACTGACGCCTAGCAAAAATAGTTTCTGTTCCTGCGGACTCATTATTCCAAATCCACTTTACTGAGGGCGGTACATTTGGATTAACAGCATTAACCAATTTAACATTATCAGAAATTTGGGTATTAAACTTTTTTGATGTTTTCTTTTCTTTACTCACTAAAGAGATATCTTTGACTTCAAGCTTCATGGGGCCGCCAGCATGAAGCTGTAAAGCAATCACTCCTGTATTAGATTTTTTACCAGTTTCATTATCTTCAAGACTGACAGTAACTTTACCATTCACCATATGAGTGAGCTTATTACCAACAGCCGAAATCTTAAATTCATTCCATTTTGAGAGATCATCACTTTTTTCTTTTTCTGGATCACCTTTGGATATTCTTTTCCCCTTTGAATCTATAACTACACTCTGTCCTCGCTGAGCTATAATACCTCGCCCTCGCTCCTCATACATCATCCCAAGATAATTTGGAGCTGGATGCATATCCATTTGGTAGCCTCCCACTGACCATGTTTTAGCATTCAGAACTTTAGAGCGGTATTGAATACCTGAGTTATTGTTTCCTATTACTCTTGCCTTTAAACTTAATTCAAAATCCCCAATATTGCCTCCTTCCCAAATCAGGAAAGTATTACCAGAGGTCTTCTTTTGACTTGTTGTCTCTCCGACGATGACGCCGTTTTCAACTTTCCAGAAATCTGGATTGCCGCTCCAACCTGAAAGGTCTTTACCATTAAATAGATCTTTGGCATCAAGTACACAAACTTGAATAATGCCTAGAAGAGAAAATAGAGTTAGAATTTTTTTAGTCATAAATTGAGTGATTTTGCTTAGATATTATAACGATTAGAAACTTAGGTAAAGGGAGGTTTACCTTCAAGGAAACTTTGTTTATTATGACTATATGTGCAGAATTCTCACAATTTTTTTGTTTTCCATACTAATATCACAGTCACCAGCTGAAAAATCAGTACACCTAGGGGTTTGGTCGCAATTTTCCGAAGTACCTGGCAAACCTAATGCATACATCGCAGAAATTCCTTCTAGCAAATCAGTCGAAAAACTACTTCTACCCTCAAACTCGCCGAATATTTTCAAGGTTATTATTGATAAAAAGATATCAAGATTTGAGCATGATCAAAAATTAAACCGTATAGCGATTGACTTAGATAGAGACAAAAACCGTGTAATTGAAGTTGAAACAGCCGAAAATTCTAAGCAGCTCAGTGATGGGCGAATCGTTTTTTCTTCCCTCGACGCTAAGATCATAGGAGATACAGCTAAACTAGAAAAAGATCCTGGGAATTTCAGAATAGGCTTTTGGAGCAATAAGGAGGATTATTTATTCTGGAATTATAATGCTAGTCGATGGGGAATGTATGAACTTGAACTAACTTATTCACTAGCCGCCAAGGAATCCAAAATAAACGTACAAATTGGAAATAAATCGATTTTGTCCAATATCAATCATACTGGCAGTTGGTACCATTACGATACCGTTAAGCTAGGTAAAATCTACTTACCTAAAAGCGGTAAATATAAGGTGTCGATCAACGCTACAGATAAAAAAGGGGCAGCAGTTATGAATTTTAAATCTCTCGTACTTGTACCTACGGGTGAAGGAGACCCAATTGTACAAAGCAAAGACACTATAAATTTACACTCTAGAAACTCAATTGTACATGGAGTGAATTTAAGATATGAACCAGCAGCAAAAAAACAATGCCTTGGTTACTGGTCTAATCCATCAGATTGGGCATCTTGGGATTTTACTGTTAATCAGACAGGAAAATACAAAGTCAAAGTTCGCCAAGGATGCGGTAAAGGCCATGGTGGAAGTACGGCTTCTATCATTCTAGGTGATCAGAAATTATCGTTTGTAGTCGAAGACACTGGAGGTTTTCAAAACTGGAAAAACCTAACGCTCGGAACTCTTCTAATAGAAGAGCCAGGACTTAAAAAACTAGAAGTTAGACCGGTAAATAAAAAGGGGGTTGCTGTTATGGACATTCAAGAGATTATCCTAACTAAGGAGTNAANTTCACTGAGAGGGAGATTGAGTCTCCTCAAGCTCTTTAATTTTTTTATTTAATTCATTAACTTCTGCTTCGGCCTTATCAAGTCGATCCTTTGTTGTTTCTAAATCNTCCTGTACTTTCTTTTTTTCAGTTAANTCNTTTTCTAGAGAAGCCTTTAATTTATTCAATTCAGTCTTTTCTTGGGTAATTTGTTTTTCATATTCATCTCTAGATTTTTTTAATAACTCTTTTGAATCAGTAAGATCACTTTTCAGATCAGAAACTTCCTTATTCAAGGCTGTATTTTTTTTGTTGCTTTCTTTCGTTACAACTTGGGCTTTTTTAAGAGCATTCATATTCTCCAAATTAGCAGATTGCATGCTGGATATCTGACCTTTGAAATCTGATATCTGTTTCAAAAAAACCTTCTCTTTGTTCTCATAGTNATTTTGATTAGCTTGCGCTTGCTCCGTTAGAGTCTTTATATCCTCAAGTTTGCCTTGAATAACTTCATTTGCTTTTTTCATTTCAAGCCTATTAACCTCCTTGGCATTTGCCGTAGACCTCTGAAATTTTAACTGATCATCTCTTAGATTTTTTTCGAGTCTAAGAGCTTTTTGGTTAATCNTTTCTATTTCCTGATTTTTTTCTGAAATTTCATTTTTAACTTTTTCCATCTCCCCCTNAAGTTCATCATTTTTTGTATTAAGNTTGTCTAATTGAGAAGCCTTAAAAAACATCCAAATTATACAAGTCAATAAAATCAAAGAGCACGCTACAGGAAAAAAAANAGATCTACCCTTATGTGATTTTTCAACTTCCTCTTTGTGTTCAGAATTTTTCAGAGCCGAATCTCCTGTCTCAACATCTTCTATAGCTTCAGACGAGTCATCATATCCATCTGCAATAAGGCGAATTTTAGAAACTCTAGGCTTTATTAGAGCCTCTTCCGTAATCCATATAGTAAAAGGTTTATAATCATACTTCAATAAATGATCCACATTCTCTGAATCAGCATCAAAAGCTTCATCCGGAATAGATTCAATTAGACGTTCAGTCTTATGAGTGGCTTTAGCCCATACAGTAAATGCTTTAGATGAGGGCAATGAAATTAATTCTTTTTCTCTTAGGGATTCAGATAGAGAGGAAATGTTACTACACTCATTAATTGATAAATAATCTTGAGATGTCCAAATAGTAAAAGGTGCAGATCTTCCTAGCTTTATCATTTTTTTCGGTCCCCCATTACGTTCATCCCAAATTCTTGCAAACCATCCGCCTTCGGGACGACTAATAGCTTTGGGTACATTATCTTCTTCTTCGCCTACTGGTCTAGCCATATTATTAGGTTAATATTTGGTTTCTAAAAAAGTATCTCACAAATTATACTTTAATAAAGTCAGATCGTCAGAGACACTCAAATAACCAAAAGATCAATAATTGATTAAATTAAACCTCATGTCAAAATGTACATAGCTTTCATCTTAGAACGCTGAACCCCCAGTACTAAAATGCTACTTGTCATCGATAACTACGATTCATTCACTTATAATTTAGTTCAATACTTTGGGGAACTTGGTGCAACAATGGAAATACGAAGGAATGATGAAATCACCATTAAAGAAATTGAAGAACTTAGCCCATCCAAGATTTGTATCTCTCCAGGTCCTTGCACTCCAAAAGAAGCAGGAATTAGTTGTGATGTTATAAAAGAATTTGGCAAGCAGATACCCACTCTTGGGGTCTGTTTAGGGCATCAGTGCATTGGCCAAGTCTACGGAGGAGAAATAATTCGTGCCAACAATCTGATGCATGGAAAAACCTCAATGGTAGAGCATAACAGCAAAGGGCTCTTTGAGGATATGCCTAATCCATTTGAGGCAACCCGTTATCATTCACTACTGATAAATCAAAACGATTTTCCAAATAGCTTAGAAATAACAGCTACTGCAGTCACGGATGAAAATGAAATCATGGGCGTTCAGCATAAAGAACATCCAGTTTATGGCGTTCAGTTTCATCCAGAATCAATACTGACTGGAGAAGGTAAGAAATTACTAACTAATTTCCTGCAGTTTTGATTTTAACGAAACTGTTTATGAATCAATTCTACAATCAATTTGATATCGCTCCAAGGTATGAAAACGGTGGCCCTCGACCAGATGACTATAGAACACCATTTCAAATTGATCGAGACAGAATCATTTACACTTCAGCATTTCGAAAGCTTCAAAGTAAGACGCAAGTCTTCTTGTCAGGTGAATATGACTTCTATCGCACACGCCTTACTCATTCATTAGAAGTAGCACAAATCGGAAGATCGATTTGCAATAGAATAAAATCTACAAGTGAACACCTTAATAAGGATCATTTTATAGACCCTGATCTTGTTGAGGCATCATGCCTATCACACGACCTTGGGCACCCACCTTTTGGACATGCAGGGGAAAGGGCACTGCATCAAATGATGCTTAAGGCGGGAGGCTTTGAGGGAAACGCTCAAACCCTAAGACTTCTAGCTGAAACCATTTATGGACAATCAGGAATGAACCCAACTCGGGCATTCTTAGACTCAACTCTAAAATATAAAACTCTTCTTTCTGAAAGGCCTGATTCTCCCAACCATTTTATATACGACTACCAATCAGCTCATCTCGATTTTGTTTTTGATGGGCTTGAAGATATTATCAAATTTTCTCCCGGAAAAAAACGAAACAGTTTTAAATCTGTCGAATGTCAAATAATGGACTGGGCAGATGATACCGCATATTCGCTCAATGATATTGTAGATGGAAACAATGCAGGATTTATTAATTTAGAAAGGTTAGAAAGCTGGGCAGAAAATAATGAGATTAGTAAGGAGGATGCAAAACACATAGAAACAATTTGTCGTTCCATAAAAAGGAAAAGGCTTGAACCTCTAATGGGTCGAAAAGTTGGGGATTTTATTGCAGCAGCGACACTAATTGAATCTAATCAGAATTTCATGTCATCCAAAACCTCAAGATACAGGTATAACATTCAGGTAGAGGAAGAAATTTCAGCAGAGTCAAAACTCTATAAAAAAATTGCACTTGATTTAGTTTTTAAATCTCCCCAGCTTCAGCAACTTGATCACAAGGCCTCAAGAATACTTGGAGAACTATTCGAAATTCTTTCAAATAATTATATTACAAAAGGAACAAAACCTCTTCTCCTTCTTGGGTCAGATGGTGAAAATTCTATAAAGAGAGCTCAAAGCGACCAAGATAAATCTAGGATCATTAGTGATATTATATCTGAGATGACTGATAGATTAGCCGTAAGAACTTATCGAAGGCTTATTGATCCAAACTTTGGGTCAATCATGGATCTTGTTTAAGGCTTCCTCTATCTTTCATTATCCATTACTCTCTTAAAGAACCCACTATTCATGAAATATTTCATTCTATTTATTCTACTACTACTTACATATCATAGAACAACTAATGCCGAAGTGGTCATTAATGAGATTCATTACAATAGTGAACCCAACAATGCACTTAATGAGTTCATCGAATTACACAACGTAGGCAATAAACCAGTGGACATTTCAGGTTGGTTCTTTTCGGATGGTATTAGCTATCAATTTAACGAAGGCACTGTAATTAATGCTAATGGTTTTTTAGTAGTAAGCGAAAACCCCGAAAGGCTTGAAATCACTCTCGGCGCTAATGCTGTGGGACCTTTCTCAGGAAGCCTTTCAAGCTCAGGAGAAAAAGTAGAATTGAAACGCCGTGATGGGTCAGTCGCCGACACTGTTGAATATCGATCAAAATTTCCTTGGCCAGTTGGAGCAAATGGTACAGGTGCATCAATGGAACTCATTAACCCTGTGTTAGACAATGACTTGGGAGGATCATGGAGAAGTTCTCGTGTCCCAGGAAAACTTCCTGAGATTACACTCCTTAAGGAAAGTGATGAAAAATGGCGATGGAGACCTGGAGAAACCGAAGCATCAAACCCAATCGATGAATGGAGAACAAATAATTTTGAAGAAGATGATAGCTGGTCCGAGGCTACTCTGCCCATTGGCTATGGAAGCGTAAGAGGATTAGATATAGCCACTGAGATCAGCGGAATGCGAAATAACTTCACCTCTATTTTTCTGCGAAATACAATTAGCATTGCTCCTGGCGAGGTGCCTCAACAATTACAAATTCGCTACTCCGTTGATGATGGAATGATACTATGGATTAACGGCGTAAAATGCTTGAGCTATAATGTGGATGCAGGAGAACAAAGTGTATCCAGCACAGCAAGTGGTAATGGACAAGAAGGCGTATGGAGAGAATCCTTAGTTGAGGGTGTATCTGCATACCTTAAAGAAGGTGAAAACCTGATAGCTGTTCAAGTATTTAACACAAGTCCTAACAGCAGTGATCTCGGAATAGATTTAGAAATCATTCGGCCTAGTAGAGGTGAAAACGAGCCCCCCAGACCTTCTCCAGGAATAATAAACACAACGTCAACCTCAGAGATGCCTCCAATAATGAGACAGGTTAAACACTCTCCCAAATCACCTAAATCAAATGAAGACACTATAATAAGCACAAAAGTTACCAGCGATGCATTGATAAATTCGGTTAAACTAGAATACCAAATAGTATCTGCTGGCGACTACATTCCTTCCCACCTTGCAAAAACAACCAATCAATTAAGATCAAGGCCAAACGATGATAGAGAGCCAAATCCTTTATATCATGACCCCAAAAATTGGACCTCTATTAATATGAAGGATGACGGCTTGAGTTCTGACGTCACGGCAGGTGATGATATTTATACTGCAAAAATCCCCTCTCAGAAAAACAGAACTCTTGTCCGATATAGAATAATCACTCAAAGCGGAGATTCTAGTGAGCTGAGAATTCCATACAATGATGACAAATCCCTAAACTTTGCTTACTTTGTATACGATGGAGTTCCGGACTACGTGGTTCAGAAAAGCAGGACATTCCAAACTCCACACACTTATTCATCTGAATTAATAAATTCAGTTCCAGTTTATCATGTCATCACTGATTCGGATAATTTTGATCAAGCCGTTGCCTACAATAGCGGCGATCACATAAGCCGTGATAACTATGATGCTAGGAGTGCCTATAACTGGAATTGTACCTTTGTCTATGATGGAAAAGTTTATGATAATGTCGGGTACCGACTAAGGCAAAGAAATGCCAGATATTCCGGTAACGGAAGGCGAAGTTTTAAATTCAAATTCAATCTTGGAAAATACCCAAAGTTTCACGATAACGAAGGGGATCAATATAAAACTGAATGGAAATATTTAGCCTCTCATAAAATGAAAGGCTCAAGAGGGAACCACACTTGGGGCATTGAACAAGCTGCAAACCATTTATTATGGAACATGACAGGCACGCCTGCTCCATACACTCACTGGTTTCACATGAGAGTAATCCGTGGAGAAGAAGAGGCTCCCTCAGGTGCGAACGGTCAATATCAAGGAGACTATTACGGCATGCTTTTAGCAATGGAAGAGTATGACGTACGGTTCCTTGATTCTCATGGAATGGAAAAAGGCAATCTATACAAACTTATTAGCGGCAGAACAGATGGAGTTTCTGTTAGGCGATACTTATCAAAAGGTGGCGTTGACGATGGCTCTGATTTTAAAAATATTATATTTCAACTAAAGCCTAATAAATCAGATGACTGGTTAAATCAGTATGTTAACTACGATTCCTGGAACCGTTACCATGCCATAGTGGATGCCGTTAGGCATTACGACGTTCAACCTAATACAAGTGAACATTTGAAAAATAGAGCCTTTTATTTTGAACCATCACTCGAATCCAATCTTGGCAGACTATGGGTTTTACCATGGGACTCTGATACAAGCTGGGGACCAAACTGGAATGGTGGAGAGGGCTTCTGCAAACAAGCTATATATGACACTAACCCTCCAAGACGTGAATTTGACATCGCTTACAAGAATACAGTTAGAGAAATTCGAGATCTAATATGGACCGAAGAGCAGATAAATATTTTATTAGATCCTTTAGGAGCAAAAATTTCAGGTCTCGTGAATGCCGATAGAGACCGCTGGATTGGAGCAGTAGGAGGAAATGAAAGCCCTCCATCGCTCGAAAGCGTCATTAATGATATGAAAAAATTTGCCTTTATTGGAGGCTCTTGGGTTGGAGGAAGCGATGGAACCATGGATTCTATATCTCGTGACAGTGGGGTCTCTGGAAGGTCCGGACGTGACGCCTACCTTGACGCACTATCAGCTGACTCTTCTATTCCAAGAACACCCTCTATAAACTATGTTGGTGTGGATCAATTTCCCCAAGGTGAACTAACATTTGAAAGTTCATCTTTCTCAGACCCAAATGGATCAAATAGCTTTGGGGCTATAGAATGGAGAATTGCTGAAATAAGTAATGGAGAAACTAATTTTCTGCCCCCCGGATCTTTATGGCGCTACCTTGATAACGGTAAAGACCTAGGAACCGAATGGAGAGAAGTAGACTATAATGATTTAGAATGGCTAGCTGGAGACACTCCCGCTGGATTTGGAAGCATTATTAATACACCAATTGTAACTACTCTCGATTTCGGCGATCAACCGGCAAACAAGCACCCTACCTATTATTTTAGAACTTCTATTAATATTGAGGACCCCAATGAATTTAGTTATTTCACATTCAATCTACACGTAGATGATGCTGCTATAGTTTATGTTAATGGCAATGAAATCATTAGGGATGGCTTCAGGGATGACGAAATAGTAAATTACAACACTTATGCACCATCCAATGGCAAGGAAGGCGTTTTTGATACTTTTGAGGTAGAAGCATCAGCTTTTTCTTCAGGTAAAAATATAATTGCCGTAGAGCTACATAATCAATCAGCTGGCAGCAGTGATTTAGTTTTTGATATGTCTATTAGTGCAGATGCTTCAATCCTTTCTCCTAAGTTTGAATGGCTAGCAGAATGGGAATCAGGTGAAATCAATAAATTCGACAAACAAATTACACCACCAGCTACAGCGGTAAGAGTCGGTAAAACATATAGAGCTAGGGTTCGCCATAAAGATACCACAAATCGCTGGAGCCACTGGTCAACACCATTGGAGTTCACCGTCAGTGATCCAGACATATCAAATTTTTCTAATCTTAGAATAAGTGAACTAATGTATAACCCGATAGGGCCAAGTAAATCTGAACTTGAAAAATATCCAAGCCTCAGAGATTCAGATTTTGAATGGATAGAAATAACGAATGATGGAAATGAACAAGTGAGTATAGAGGGTCTTAGATTTACTAAAGGCATTGAATATAATTTTTCAGATTCAAAAATAAAAATAATTAAGCCAGGAGAAAGTTTGATTATTGTAGCAAATGAGGATGCTTTTAAAATTCGTTATCAGTTTTCAGAAACTCCAGATTTTGTTGTAGGCACTTTCACTAAGAATCTTTCAAACTCTGGAGAGAGAATAAAATTAAGCTATGGAGCAGGAACTTCGGTCGTGGATTTTGAATTTAAAGATCACTCCCCTTGGCCTCAAAATGCGGACGGCAAAGGACATTCTCTTGTCTTGGTTCAACATAGAAGTGTAAGCAACCATCAAGATCCAAAGAATTGGAGAATTAGTACTTACAACGGAGGTACTCCTGGAAATAATGATACGGTCATATTTTCAGGAGACGCGAATGGGGATGCAAACTCTAATGGGATTAGTGACCTCATGGAATACGCCACTCAAGGAGAATTAGAGATCGAAACTCTCNTCATAGAAGGTAAAGTTTACTCTTCAATTAGTTACATTTCAGTAATCGGNGCAGATGAAGTCGTTACGGAGATTGAAAGCTCAACAGACTTAAATAATTGGGCTGTTCTAAATTCGGAATCTGCATCTATTTCTAATCAACTTCTTGGAAATGGCTTCCTCAAAATAAACATCCAAGATCTATCACCTCTATCCAAAAACAGTAAACCAACGTTTTACAGACTGAAAACCACAAAGCGTTAAGACTAATACATTGGCTTTATGTCCAGAAGCATCTGGGCATTACTAGGAAACTTTTCCATAATAGATAGCATTCTCTCAATCGCTTCAATCGGCCTGTGGCCAGCAAGTCCTCTTCTAATGATTGAAATCTTCTCCCATTGATGAGGGGGCAGTAATAACTCTTCACGACGTGTNCCAGATCTGAAGATATCTACTGCTGGATANATNTATTGTTCTGCGATAGCGCGATCAAGAACCAGCTCCATGTTTCCCGTTCCCTTTAACTCTTCAAAAATGCGGTCATCCATTGCGCTATTCGTCTCAACAAGTGCCGTTGCTATGATCGTTAGAGANCCAGCGTCACGAGTATTTCTTGCTGCAGCAAAAAGTTTACGAGGCATTTCTAGTGCACGCACAGTAAGTCCTCCAGTTCCAGTCGGACCTCCTTTGTTGTTAGCGTTGTTAAATGCTCGTGCAAGGCGAGTAATAGAATCCATAAGCATGAAAACATCTTCACCCGACTCAACTAACCGTTTAGCTCTTTCAACTGCTATTTGGGCAATTCTACAATGCATCTTTACCTCCATATCGTTTGAACTGGCATAGATCTCAGCATCAGGAAGAGCACGACGTAATTCGGTAACTTCTTCAGGCCTTTCGTCAACAAGCAAAACCATAACTTTAACATTCTCATGATTTTTGAGAACAGCCTCAGCAAGATGTTGGAGAATCGTCGTCTTTCCTGACCTTGGAGGAGCTACAATTAAACCTCTCTGACCTCGCCCAATAGGCGCAATGAGGTCAATTAACCGAGTTGTCATTCGGTCCTGAGTAGTCTCCATTTGTAACCTTCTATCGGGATTAACAGCCTTAAGCTCCTCGAACCAAGGCATTGTCTTGAATTCATCAGGATTCCTACCATTAATATCCAGCAACTTCGTCAATTGCGGCCCTCTCCTTCCCATTTGTGTTTCAGCTCTAACCCATAANCCGTCCCGAAGACCAAAGTTTCTGACAATTTCAGGAGTTACAAAAACATCATCCGGAGTTTGCCTGAATTCCTTACTCACCTCTCTCAAAAAACCAAACCCTTTACCAGAAATCTCAAGAATCCCTTCTTGTTCAACAGGAGGACCAGAAAGCTCATCTTTAAAATTACTTTCCTTGCTTCTTTTCCCTCTCTTATCTCTTGATTTAGAGTCTCTGCGGTTTCTCTTCCTTTTAAAATTATTTGCAGAGTCTGAAGCTTCTCTTTTATTTCGATTTTGACTATCACTCATGTTGTTTAAATCATTAAATTTTTAGAACCCANTTTATACTTCTATTGACTGCATCAATTGTTCAGGAATATCAAAATTTCCATAAACACTCTGAGAGTCATCGTAGTCATCAAGAACAGAAAAAAGGCGTAACACTTGTCTCGCCGTGGAAGAGTCCGTAACTGATGCGGTGGTCTTAGGTGTAAATATGAGTTTTTGTGAATCAATCATTGCTCCAGCCTTCAAAAGAGAGCCTGCGACCGAACTCAACTGATCATGTGCAGTAAGCACAGAAAAATAGTCTTCTTCATTAACGATATCATCAGCCCCAGCGTTTATAGCTAAATCCATCACCTTTTCCTCGTCTTCATTCTCGCCAGAAAGAACTATCTCCCCCTTGCGTTCAAACATATGTGAAACGCTACCCGGTCCTCCTAAGTTACCGTTATTTTTGTTAAAGAGTGTTCTTAAATCTGAAAATGAACGATTTTTATTATCCGTTATCACCTCAACAATAAAAGCAACGCCTCCTGCGCCGAACCCCTCATAACATGCTTCTTCATAAGCAACGCCCTCAATCTCACCTGTTCCCTTCTTAATTGCGCGTTCGATGGTATCTCCGGGAAGGCTTTGCTTCTTTGCATTATTGACAGCTTGTCGAAGCCTAGCATTGAGTTCAGCATCTCCCCCTCCATCACGTGCAGCTACAGTAATCTCCTTAGCCAACTTACTAAAAAGTTTGCTTCGCTTAGCATCGGCAGCACCTTTGATGTGCTTCACCTTGGACCACTTGTTGTGTCCGGCCATAGTTCTCAAGTTCAGCCTAGCTGAATAAATAATTATAAAAGTATTTAAATTTTTTCCTGATCCCAACAGATTATTCTGAATGAGTAAAAGACTGTGAGCTATCAGTTAAAAGCTATTAAAACCAAACATTAACAGTGCCCTNAATCCAAATTAAGGTCCCTGTGAAGCCGGAAAGCTTTGGTGAAAGTCACCTTTCTCCGATTGGAGAATATATTCATCCTAGGTAAAAAAACTACAATGTCAATCTATCGTTCGAATTAAATATAGATAACATTAATCAATNGAAGTTAAATCTTCTAAAGACCAAGATGCTTGAAAAGTTAAAAAAATACTTTAAAAATATATAGTAATTAATGCTTTTAGTTAATTTATTATTAAGTTAAGAGCCTTTTCTGCTTGATCCTTTAGCNACGTTCGCTATTGAAAGAAACAGAACTACATATAAAAATTTGCTCTAGAGCATTTGTGGACAAAATAAAATGGGAAAACAATACAACAAAGTTGAGAAGCGTACCAGACGTAAAAATTACCTTAAGCGCAAACGTGAAAAACTATTATCCGCAAAGAAGTTGAGCAAATCAACTAACGACAATAAAGGAACAGTAAAAAAAGCGGCGACCAAAAAAACCGCGACTAAAAAAACCGCGACTAAAAAAACCGCGACTAAAAAAACCGCGACCAAAAAAGCCGCGACCGCGACCAAAAAAGCCGCGACCAAAAAAGCCTCAGAAGAAAAGTCTTAGATAAAAAGACATCTTCTCATGCAATGAACCCGATCGATCAGGAATCTCTTAGATACCTGATCATTGATGGGCACAGCATAATAAACTCTTGGAGCTCTCTCTATGAGCTTCATAGATCGAATAAATCGTCAGCTAGGCAAGATCTCATTCGAAGAATGACAAATTATCAGGATATCACAGAAGAGAGGGTTGTGATAGTTTTTGATGGAAGAGGTCAAGAAAATGACTGTATCAATGAGGACAATGGGATTCAAATTTTCTATTCGAANAGCGGAATAACTGCTGATCAAATAATTGAACGCCTCTCAGGAAAATATTCCAGAAGCAGAAGTATTACCGTTGCATCAAAAGATAAAGCCGTCTTAGATACATGCTCTTCATTTGGGGCCAATGCAATATCTCCAAAAACGTTGGAAGAATTATTGGAAAGCGCAGAGNATAATTTAAGAAAACGATTGATATAAAACCTTCAAATTGTTNATCAACAAGAAATGATTAAGGAAGAACTATTTCTCATTTCCTTAGGCATATTAAGGAATAGAAAAACTAGAAGAAAGTTCATATTATTGTTTACATTATTAACAATAATTTTTCCAATTATAGGAACCTTCTTGATAGATGAATATCTCGAAGAAAATCTAATATTATTTTTTATCTATTGGACCTTCTCAATTGTTTTGGTCCTGCTTATGATCCTATTCGCTCTTTACGATATGCTAGCTTGTAGAGTTGAAATCATCAAGGAAGAGAGAAGAGAACTAGAAAAAATAGTAAATAAAATTAAAGATGATCTTCCTGATAAGAAAGATTCAAAAAACATCGAATCAAAATGATCTGGAACCTCAGAAATCGTTCTCTAATAGAAAAATTCGAGGAGAAAACACTCTCCCCATTCGCGCAACTAAGCGCTGATAGCGCAGGAAGGAAACATTCAGAACCCTCACACCCTTTTAGAACAGTCTATCAAAGAGACCGCGCAAGAATAATTCACTCTAAGGCCTTCAGGCGTTTAGAATATAAGACTCAAGTGTTTTTGAATGGCACTGGAGATCATTTGAGAACAAGGTTGACGCATACTATTGAAGTTTCCTCAGTTAGTAGAACAATTGCTACTGCTCTTGGAGTTAATCAAGACCTCACTGAGGCAATAGCTCTTGCGCACGACTTAGGGCACCCACCCTTTGGCCACTCAGGTGAAAAGAAACTCAATGAACTAATGTCTGAAAACGGAGGGTTTGAGCATAACGATCAAAGCCTTAGAACAGTAGAGTTACTCGAAAATTTATATCCTAATTTCGATGGGCTTAATTTATCCCACGAGGTACTAGAAGGAATAATGAAACATTCGGATGGATTTCATAGACATCCTTACGGTAACAAACTGGAAGAAACTTTCAACAACCCATCTATAGAAGCACAAATTGCAAACTTAGCCGATGAAATTACATATTATGCACATGATTTAGATGATGGACTTGATTTCAATCTAATTAATGAAGAACAACTCATAAAACTAGATTTGTGGCAGCGATGTGTAAATTTTGTGGATGCCAATTATAATAATTTAAAAGGCAAAAGAAGAAGATCTTATATTATCAGAAACCTTCTCGACTTTCAGGTGGCTGATATAATAAAAGCAAGCACTCAATGCATATCGGAACATAAATTAGATTCAAGCGATCAAGCACGAAGAAGTTCGAGCCGACTCATTAGAAATAGCAACGAAATTAATGAGAGNAGCCTGCAGTTAAAAAGATTTCTTTACGAAAATCTCTATAANCATCAAGAAGTTGCTAAACCCAATAAAAGAGGAGAAGAAATAATTGCCTCAGTTTTTCAAGCCTTCACAAAAAAACCTTCTCTACTTGGTAAAAGGACAAACAAAAGAATTAGCAAACATGGCCTTCATCGAACCGTATGCGACTACATAGCCGGCATGACAGACCGATACATCATTGAAGAATTTGATAAAATNATGAATTTATAACAAAACCTATTTCAATAAGAATTTAAGTATTACCTCCAATCTTTCATCTATATTTTCTAGAGACAATAATTTTTGAAGCGTTAACTGATCTGAAATAAAATACTGAGATACAAAATCAGCTGTATTTTCTGGTGTCTCTAAATTCTCCAAGATCTGACTTATATTTATTTCTGAATTTAAATTCTGATATGAAAAGGAATCTCCTAATAGAATGGACTTGATTTTTTTATCTGCAGAAAGCACCCATTCCTCATCAGTCGTATTAGAACTTATCACTTGTACTCGGCCAATTTTGTAGGCTTTATTATTTTCCAATTCCGTAATTTTTATCCTTTTGATTCCTTCAAGTATTAAATTAGCGGTCCCATTATCATTTACAACACAAGCCCTAAGTAAGCCCGCAGTCGAATAAGGATAGATATTATCTAAATAATCATTGGAAGACTCTAGTTTTTGAACTGTTCCGATGCAGAACATGCGATCACCCGAAATTACATCAGAGAGCATTTCTTGGTATTTATTCTCAAAAATGTGCAGAGGGATGCTCGCACTAGGAAAAAGGTAGGTGTTTGGTAGCGCTATAATTGGTAATTTTTCTGGTATTCTCACAGCACAGTGTAATTAGTTNATATNTCTTAATTAAAAAATNGTAAAATCACTAACTTAAACGAATTCTACAATGTTCTAGTTCCAAAGTTATTATTAAGGAAATGATTTGAAATTATCCAAACTTATGATTTTGTGTGCGCTCTAATAAATAAATAAAAACTAAAAGCCACAAACAAAGGCAAATAACAATACAGAATCTCCAAGGTGGCGATTCTACTGATGGACAAAGAATGACGGAAGCAGTAACAGAAAATTTAAATTTCCAGCTCCACGAAAAGGACACTGGCAGCACTGATATTCAAGTAGCGCAACTCACCTCGAGAATTAATCACCTTACTCAACATCTTAGTAAGCATAAAAAAGATTTTTCAACTCGCCGAGGACTACTCAAACTCGTTGCAAGAAGACGCAAACTTCTCGACTACCTCAAAAGTAAAAATGTCGAGCGTTATCAGAAATTAATCAAAGGACTTAGCCTTCGTCGTTAGTCTTTTAGATTATTTTTACCCTGATTTTTTAAGTTTTAGTCTCAAACGTTTTAATACGGTTTCTCTGTATTATATCCAGGAGCTAAAATTTTAGTTTAATCTGATCGAATCCCCAAAGAATTTAATTAACCCGCAGTATATCTACTGCCCGCTAGAAAAAAAATGAGCACAGAAAACATAGCCGTAACATTAGACGGCAAAGAAATTATTATAGAAACTGGTAAAATGGGTCGTCTAGCTGACGGCGCCTGTACAATTACCTGTGGAGAAACAACAGTAATGGTTACTGCTGTTTCTCAAACAAAAATGAGAGAGGGACAAAACTGGTTTCCTCTGTCTGTTGAATATAAAGAAAAAGCCGCAGCCGCAGGTCGCTTTCCAGGCGGTTATTTCAAAAGAGAAGGCAGACCGACTGAGAAAGAAATACTAACTTGTCGGATGACGGATCGACCACTGCGACCACTCTTCCCTAAGGGGTACCTTTATGACACACAAATCGTTGCCTTATTGCTTAGTGCAGATGGAGAAAATGATTCAGATGTTTTGAGTATGGTTGGAGCTTCATGTGCACTTTGCCTGTCCGATATCCCTTTCGCGGGACCAATAGGAGCAGTNAGAGTTGGATACATAGAAGAAAAATTTGTAGTTAACCCTACCCATACAGAAATGGAAAATTCTGTACTAGATCTTGTTTATGCAGGAAACGAGACTGAAGTCGTTATGATNGAAGGTGCTGCAGACGAGTTACCAGAAAATCTATTCTGCCAAGCCCTAGAATTTGCTCAAGGTTATGTAACTAAGCTTGTTCAAGCGCAAAAAGAATTAACAGAACGAATCGGAAAGCCNAAGAGAGAAGCACCNTTACTCGAAGTTAAGGATGAAATGCTAGATATAGCTTATTCGGTGGCTGGAGATAGAATTGAGGGAGCAATTTACAAGCCTTCCAAGGTAGAAAGAGGCAAAGCTGTTGATGAATTACGGGAAGAAGTTACCAACGCAATATTAGAAAAATATGAAGACGCATCAGAATTTGCTATTGATCAAGCATTTGATTTTATGCAAAAGAAGGCTTTCAGAAAATCTATATTCGAAAAGGGAATTAGAGCAGATGGAAGAAAGATTGATGAATTAAGGCAACTAAGCGCTGAGGTAGATTTAATGCCAAGGTCTCATGGTTCAGCTCTATTCGCGCGTGGAGAAACCCAAGCCNTAGGATTATGTACTCTGGCTCCTGCAGATGAGGCGCAATTCATAGATGCTTATACTGGGGGAGAAGAAGAAAAGAGCTTCTTACTACATTATCATTTTCCTCCATTTTCAGTTGGTGAAACTGGTAGAATGGGAGGACTAAACCGAAGGGAGATTGGCCATGGAGCACTTGCAGAACGATCAATAAAGCCAGCACTTCCCGATAAAGATGATTTTCCTTATGCCATCAGAGTTACTTCAGAAGTAATGGANTCTAACGGNTCAACTTCAATGGCTTCAGTTTGCGCAGGAACCATGGCTCTATTGGATGCTGGTGTACCACTAAAACGACCTGTTGCCGGCATATCAGTAGGACTAGTCACAGAAATGGATGATTCTGGNAACATTAAAGACTACAAACGCTTGNTAGATATTATTGGCTCCGAAGACTTCTTTGGTGATATGGACTTCAAATTATGTGGAACGGAACAAGGTGTAACAGGTTTTCAGCTCGACCTNAAGCTTACAGGCCTACCAATTACCATTTTAAATGAAGCTATTGAGCAAGCTGCAGAGGCCAGGACAAAAGTTCTTGCAGTCATGGCTGAAGGAATTAAAGGTCCAGCTGAAATAAGCCCTCATGCTCCTAGGATTGAATCTATAAAAATTAATCCTGAGAAAATCGGAAATGTTATTGGGCCAGGCGGNAAAATCATCAAAGGAATCCAAGCNGAAACTGGAGCTGAAATTAACATTGAGGATGACGGCACTGTAAGAATCTATGCAATCAAGAAAGAAAGTTTAGATCGTGCACTCGANATGGTAAATAATATCACAGCTGAAATTGAGCTTGATAAAATCTATCAAGGTAAAGTTGTTTCAACGACAAACTTCGGNGCATTCATGGAAGTTCTTCCAGGCCAAGACGGAATGATTCACATTTCAGAGCTGGNTGACTTNAGAGTTGACCAAGTAGAGGATATTGTNAGCGTAGGTGATGTAATCTACGCGAAGTGCATTGGCATTGATGATAAAGGAAGAGTGAAAATGAGCCGTCAGGCAGCATTAGCCGAGAGAGGAGAACAACACATCGATGATGCGCTAAGAGAAAAAGCATCAGCAAAACGTGCAGAGCGTTCTTCCAAAGGTGGAAATGACGATTGGAGCCCGAGTGATGGGGATAAAAGAAATAAAAGAAGGAACAATCGTAGATAATTGAAGAAGTCTTACTGAATAAGACTTTAGGTAAACCTTATTGCCTTTGACCAAATGCTGATTCAGCGGGTTCCGCTGTAGGTATCATTTTGGTTGCTTTCAATACAGGTATAGTAAATTCGTCCCAATTCTCATAGTCCATAACACCACTAATTTTGTACCATCCCATTTCCTTGTAACTTGGAACTGAACCACTGAATTCAACCGGTATTGAAATAGGCCTAGCATCAGCAATACAACAATTCATCATCAATCGAAATACCCTAATTCTTTTACCATCTTCATTTCTCATTGTCTCAGGCATAGCCTGACCAATTGTCTCTACAGGCAATCCTTTTACAACCTGCTGAACTTCATCATCCCCGCCAGTATAGAAAATACTAATGACGTCCATAATAAATTCACCGTCGTCATTTTGGTCAACTTGTTGCTTTAAATCTTCAATTGTATAAGGCCCCCAGCCTGCGGCCTCAGCAACAGAATCACTATTTTCACTTTTAGCTCCTTCAGGAGGAGTCGTTTCATTACTAGATGAATCATTTTTCTTAAGATTAAACGCTTCTGGAGTCTTCCCAATTACACCCTTNCTCCAATAAGAACTATTTTTTTGCACCCAACTTTTACTGTAAGCATCAGGAGTATATATAGCTGAGTATAACACTGGGACTATCACAATTAAAAGATTNAGCGCATTGCCTCCTAGACTCGTTGAACCATGAGTATGGTGATCGTGATCGTGATCGTGNNNGTGATCGTGNNNGTGATCGTGGNNGTGNTCGTGGNNGTGNTCGTGGNNGTGNTCGTGGNNGTGGTCGTGGTC
>PAHQ01000044.1 GCA_002705125.1 Verrucomicrobiales bacterium
CAGGAACAGGTGGAATCATTGGAGAATTTATTGGTGAAAAACTGACCGGCATGACAGGCAATGTTGGTTCCTCCTTAATAATGCTCACGGCATATTGCTCTGGTGGCATGCTTATTACAAGAGTTCATCCATCGCAGATCGTCAAAGTAGGTATTAACTCATTAAAATCATTTAATACATGGCGTGAAGATAGAATTTTCTCAAAGGCTGATGAGACCAAAAAATTATTAATTCAAAAGAAAAAACTAGATAAGGCACAACGTCGAATAGAAAAGAAAATTGATAAGACTTTACTTGAGGAGCAAACAGTCACTGACATTAAATCAAGAGAAAATAATCAAATTGAGGATATAACTTCCGATCCAGATATTAACACCGAAGCAATATTAGAGGAAAATATTAAAATCGAAGATAATGATATTGAACTATCAGAACCAAAAATATTTGATGCTTCTTTTAGATCTCCAGAAGATTCATTTCAGAAAAAACCATCAATTGCAGAAGTCTTAGCAGCAAATAAAAAATCTCAAAATAATAAAGGTGGGAATGATTTCAGCACTCCAAAAGAGATTCAATTTCCTGGATATCAATTACCGGATATAGAACTATTAAATTATGACGCTCAGACTGATAGGAAACCAACAGATAAGAACTTACTAATTCAAACTCAAAAGAAAATTGTTGAAACACTAGCTCACTTTAATGTTAACGTCTCTGCCGGTGACATTACGAGAGGGCCTACTATTACAAGATATGAAATATATCCTAGTAAAGGGCTTAGAGTAAACAGGATAACTGCACTTGAAGCTGATATAGCTAGAGCAACAAAAGCTGAAAGAATAAATATTTTAGCTCCAATCCCTGGCAAGGACACAGTTGGCATTGAAATAGCCAACAATGAGAAAGTTATCGTCCCATTGAGAGAACTTTTTGAAGATCCAGATTTCATGGATCCAAAACATAAAATTCCAATCGCGCTTGGAAAAGATGTTTATGGAAAGACTGTCATTGGAGACTTGGCAAAAATGCCTCACCTCTTGGTGGCAGGGGCAACTGGCGCAGGAAAATCGGTATGCATCAATGGAATTATTGCAAGCATGTTATATAGATTTACACCTGATGAGCTCCGATTTATAATGATTGATCCTAAAGTTGTTGAAATGCAGGTATATAATACTCTGCCTCATCAGATTGTTCCTGTAGTTACAGACTCAAAGAAAGTTATTCTTGCTCTAAGGTGGGTTGTCAATGAAATGGAGCGACGCTATCAACTCTTTGCAAAACTTAACATTCGAAATTTTGATGCATTTAATGACCGCCAACAATTGAATGAAGAAGAACCGCAATCTGACGAATTTTTCGATCAAGCTGGGCAATCTGAACTAGACTTCGAAAACAAAAAACCTCTGGAAAACAGTGAAACAGCAAATGATGATTCATGGGAATATGAGTACGAAGAAATTGAAGTCGAAGTCGAATACGAGGAGGGTGAAAATAATGGTGAATGGAATGAAGTAAGTGAAACTGGAGATGANGATATTAAAACTAAAACACACAGCGATGACATACTTAATGCCCNAGAACCTGCNTCTAATTACAGCAACGAAGAGGCTAAAAGGAACAAAGAGATTGAAGAGTCTATAGATTCTTCAATAGAAGATGAAGAAAAAATACCTGAGAGACTTCCATATATTGTGGTCATTATTGATGAGTTAGCCGATCTGATGCAAACCGCTCCTGCCGATGTTGAACAAGCAATTGCTAGAATCGCGCAAAAAGCAAGGGCTGCTGGAATTCATCTGATCATTGCAACTCAAACTCCAAGAGCAGATGTTGTGACAGGAATAATAAAAGCAAATATTCCTTCAAGGATTGCATTTCAAGTTTCTTCATCGCTGGATAGCAGAGTTATCCTAGATAATAAGGGAGCAGAAAAGCTCGTAGGAAAAGGAGATATGCTTTACCTTCCCCCTGGTAGCGCTCAATTGAGTAGAGCTCAAGGAGCTTTGGTTACTGATGAAGAATGNGTTTCCGTGGTCGATTTTTGTGCGAATCAGGCAACTCCAATTTTTGCACAAGAAATTGATGATAAAATTAATGGCGATACCAATGAAGGTGAAGAAATCTCTGACGAAGATGAAGAAATCATCGAAAAATGTTTAGAAGTCATTCAAGTTGAAAGACGTGCATCAACCTCGTTACTCCAAAGGCGACTTAGATTAGGATATACTCGAGCAGCAAGAATGATGGATATACTTGAAATGAGGGGGATTATTGGCCCTGGTGAAGGAGCAAAACCAAGAGAAATTTTAGTCGATTTAGCAAACTAAATCGTTTAAACTCCTATTCTGGAGTTATTTACCCCCCACAATTAAGTGAAACAAATGGCTCCAATAAAAAAGGAACCATGGAAAACACGATCGGCATAAAGCTGAGCGAAGCTCGTGAATGCCTCGAACTTAGTATCGAGGAAATGTCCATTATTACCCGAATTCCTGCTGAGGCAATTGAGAACCTGGAAACTAATAGTTTCGAAAAATTTCCAAATTCTGTTTATGCAGAAAGCTTTCTAAAGCTTTATTGTAAGTTCCTTAAAATCGATTCGAAAATCTTCATAAATGAACTTAGGGGCTCTTTGAACAGCAATAGATATAGCGCCACATATCTTGAAGGCGCCGCAGTAAGCGTAGAGTTTAAAAATTTTGAAGAAGAAAAATCTAAATCTGCTTCACCTGTAAGCCTAGCAGTAGCAATTACCATTCTAATGATTGGCGTACCTTCAATCATCTTTCTCAACAAATATAAGCCTGTAGAAAACTCAGATATTAGTCCTGAACTGTATACTCCTCTAAAAAGCAGCAAAGAAAGCGTAGAATCTATAGCAGATCTAAAAGTACCTGATTCTAATTCTATAGATGAAAATAAAGAAAATTCTTCAGATAGATTACTTCAAGAGAATACAGAAGAATCAAATGATATAGAACCAGCTCCTAAAGCAATTCCTATAGAAAAAGATCCTATAAAAGAACAGCCAGTCGCTTTCTCTACTTTGGGTTGATTCCTTCCGGTTCTATTGAGCTTCTCTCTAGTCTGATTCAATTTCACAGATACTTTAACTCTAAAGTTTCAGATTGGAGCATAGTGTCCAATCCATCACTACCTTCACCAGAACTTGGATCCACTAAACTGAGGCTAATCGTTTAGTCATAAATATATTTTCTTAAAAATAAAAAATAGTTTNATACTCGATGTAACTGAGAGACTCTAGTTAAGCGTTTTGTAATTTTCTAGCACTATATGNTTAGATGGTATATCATCAACGCATGAGAAACTTGCTAGATTATATTGTTAGCACTTCATTGGTTCTTATTACACTAATCTGCAGCACTAGAGGCGATGAGAGTATACCATCACTGGCAAAAAAAACTCGCCCTTCAATTGTAGTAATCACTCAGGAGGGAAGAGATGGGCAAGTTGTCGGAACTGGAACTGGATTTATNATCAGCGAAAATGGTTTAATTGCTACCTGTGCTCATGTCATTGGTGAATCTAGACCTATAAAGGTTAGGTTTGATAATGGTAAAGAATATCGCGTCCAAGAAATTTTTGCTTCTGATCGCAATCTTGACCTGGCAATTTTAAAAATAAACGCGAAAGGCTTGATTCCCTTAGAAATTAAAACTGATAAGGTTCCCGAGCAAGGAGAAGAGGTTATAGCTATTGGTAACCCGCAAGGTCTTGAATTTAGTATTGTCCGAGGCATCATTTCTGGTATTAGAGAAATTGACGATCAGTCATTAATACAAATCGCGATTCCNATCGAACCAGGAAATAGTGGAGGACCACTTATGACTGCAAATGGAAAAGTCTGTGGCATTTTAAATATGAAGTCAGCCATTACTGAGAACCTTGGATTTGCTATTCCGATTGAAAATTTAATAAAAATAAAAAATAANCCNAATCCAGTTGCTATGGAGAATTGGTTGACGATAGGAAAANTAAANTCTGCTCTATGGAAACCAACAATGGGAGCAGATTGGCGCCAACGGGCAGGAAGAATAACAGTCACAGAAAAAGGGCGAGGATTTGGAGGCCGCGCGTTATGCCTTTACGAAAAAAAAATACCCAAGGTTCCTTATGAGGTAAAGGTTGATGTTAAATTAAATGATGAAAGTGGCGCAGCTGGATTAATATTTGAATCNGATGGNGGTGAAAAGCATTATGGATTTTATCCAAGTGGAGGGAAAATTNGGTTAACAAGATTCGAAGGGGCTGATGTTCTTTCGTGGTCAATATTAAAAGAAATCCAATCCAAGTACTACGAATTAGGAGAATGGAACAGTATTAGAGTCAAAGTAGAAAAAGAAAAATTAACTGCATTTTTAAATGGTGAACGATTATTTGAAATTGAGGATGATGNACTCAGAGGAGGAAAAGTCGGACTTTCAAAATTCAGAGAAACTGAAGCTCAATTCAAGAATTTCGATTTAGGAAAAAACCTTGCACCTAAAACTATTCCCATAGAAANCATTCAAGATATAAATAATAACATCAACTCTTTGATTGAGGATTTAGACAACACTTCAGCNCGAGACAACCTCCAGNAACAAATACAATTCAGTCAGGAACTGATAAATAAAAAAATCAAGAANCTAGAAAATTCTATAGCTACTTTGAGAGAATTGGATAGCAATTTACACAAACAAGATATATCACAAAAACTGGTNNATGAATTGAAAAAGNGAGATGATTCGAACCTCGCGCTATGCGCCCTATTATTTGCTAAGTACGATAATCGTGAAATTGATATCCAGGCTTATCAAGATGAAATAGAAAGGATGGCGGAGGAACTTCGAAAAAAAATAGATAAAGAATCCGATGTTGAATCAAAAGTTTCTTCAATAAGTAAGTACTTATTCGAAGAAAATGGATACCATGGAAGTAGAACCGATTATTACAACCAATCAAACAGTTACCTCAATGAGGTGATCGACGATAGAGAAGGAATTCCTATTACTCTTTCTATTATATATATTGAATTAGCTTCAAGAATAGGCATTAAAATAAATGGGCTAGGCTTGCCTGGACATTTTGTTGTTTTTTATATGAAAAATGGTGAACGGAGAATTATTGATCCCTTTAATAGTGGAAACATAATCACTAATACAGAAGCTGACAATATGGTTAAAGACTATGATGGCACAAAAAATTCAAAGGATTATTTAGCGTCAGACAACATATCAATAATACAGCGAATGATTTNTAATCTAAAGAGTATTGCGATCGATACAAAAGATTTTAATAAGGCACTAAGCTATGTTGATCTACTCATCGCATTGAACCCCGAGGACCCTCAAGAAAGATTAAGCAGGTCTATTCTTTTTATTCAGTTAGAAGAATCTGAAAAAGCAAAACAAGATTTGGAATGGCTTATGACTACGAAACCTGATGGGATTAGAGTTGAAAGAATTAAGGAACTTTATAATAGACTTAAATAAACAAAAAGGGGAAGCGGTCACTTTGCACTAACTAATAACCGCTTCCCCAGAAACCCGAAGAATAACCGCTACTTTAAACTAACGGGCTCTAATTTTATGCTTGTTTGAATTTTCTCATTTCCCAGTGAGAATTTCATTTGCAAGCTTGATTAAAATTCAAATGCATAAACCAAAAAGTAGCTAACGGTATATTGTCAAAGGGTGACCTAACTTTATCTAATGCCTTCATAAGGTTGATTAACGTCTCAATCTTCTAACGGTTACAGTGTCACCAAGCTTAAGGTTTCTCTCAGGCCCTACATATATGCTAACATGAGTAACACTTTCAGATTCTGGTAATCCTTCTTTACATTCTAAAGTAACTTCATGAAAGTCCCCTCGGAAATTAGTGGATATCACNTTACCTACTATATGAACATCGCTAGATGGATTTTTTGTAATTTCAAGATCAGCAGGCCTAACTAGAATATCAGTAGATTCACTTGGAGCTCCTTCACCTTTAAATAACTGGCAAGGAATACGATTCACTTTACCAAAAAGGCTAGCTGTATATTCACTTGTAGAATGAAAATAAACCCTCTCCGGACTTCCTACCTGTTCTAGCTTTCCTTCCTTCAATACCGCTAAAGTGTCAGCCACAGATAAGGCGTCACGTGTGTCATGAGTAACAATTAATGCAGAAACACCACTCTCTTTAACAACGGACCTAAGTTCATCGCGTAGCGAATCCTTACGCACTGGGTCAAGGTTACTGAAAGGCTCATCAAGTAAAATGAAATTAGGCTTTGGAGCAAGAGCTCTCGCTAAAGCCACTCGCTGTTGTTGACCACCAGAAAGCTCATGAGGAAATCTCTCTTCAAGGTTTTCGAGTCCTGTTAATTNAATTATTTCTGTTAANCGTTTAACNCGTTCACTTTTTGGATGCAATTTATGCAAGCCATAAAGAATATTATTTTTAACATTCAAGTGAGGGAAAAGAGCATAGTCTTGAAAAACAAAGCCTATATTTCTATCTTCTGGCAACTTAGTCTTGGACCCTAAACTCCAAACAACTTCATTATTAATTTCAACGACTCCGCTGTCAGGATTCGCTAAACCTGCAATAATTCTTAGTAAAGTTGTCTTGCCACTACCACTTTCACCCACTAACGCCATTATTTCTCCATCTGATAAGGCAATAGATACTTCCTTTAACGCAGGCCGATTCGATCTAGGGAAAACCTTAGTTATATCCTGTACTCGAAGAGATCTCGCCATTTGATTATTTATTAACTGTTCGCTTACGAATTAAAACATGTAAAGCCAAGACAGCCAATGTTCCAGTTAACACAAGAATGAGCGCAGGAAATGAACCATCTGCAATTCTCTCTTCTTTTTGAATTAACCCATAAGATGTCGTTGCAAGCGTTTCAATATTTGGAGGTCTCAGAACAAGCGTGAGCGGTAATTCTTTTAATATATCTACGAATAGAACGATCATAGCTCCAAATAAAGGAAATCTAAGTAACGGTAAATGGACATTAAAGAAAGACCCCCAACTCGAACGACCAAGCATTGATGAAGCTTCATCCATACTTGCGTTGATTCTTATCATTCCTGCNTCTATCGGAGCAAGGGCAGGAGTCATAAATCGNACAAAATATGCAATAATTAATCCTGCCGGAGTCAGTGTAAAGAGAAGGGAAGTCAATGATCCAAAACCAAGGAATTCAGTTAAAAAACTTCCCATACCTGAAAAATAAACAAGAATTGAAATAGCCACGACAGCACCAGGAACGGCATAACCTAACATACACAACTTAGTTATGAACTTCATAAAAATTGTAGGAAACAACCTAGCTGCATAAGATATAACCAAAGCAGCAATCACAATCCCAACACAACCAATTGAAGAGACAATAAAACTATCTATCAAGGGCCCCTGAATGAGGTGGGTTAATTTACTTTTTTCCCACCCACGGAAGGTATCAATACTTAAATTGATTATTGGTAATGCAAAAGAAAAAATAAAAAGAATGAAGCAGGAAAAAAATGCCATGGTAGATCCTACAACCGTGCGAGTAGGTCCAGAAAAATTATTGCTAGAGGATCTGTGAGCATGAAATTTTGCCCTACCTCTAAGCAACCTTTCTATTACAATGATTGCTAAAACAAAAACCATCGCTACTGCAGCTAGACGTATCGCAGAGTCTTTGTCACCTAAATCAGTCCAACTAACAAAGATACCCGTAGTTAAAGTTTCTATTCCATAGTAGGTCATAGCCCCGTATTCGTTCATGACCTCAAGAACAGCTAATAGTAATCCACCTACAATCGCTGGCCTAGCTAAAGGTAACCCTACACTAAACATACTTCGGAATAAGCCACGGCCTAATAATCTTGAATTTTCTATGTATGTCCCAGAAATCTCCGAGAACCCTACCCTCGCAGCGATATAAACATAAGGATACAAAGCAAAAGATAAAACTAAAATAGCCAACCCATAATTAAATATTTCAGTACATTGTGACATGGTGACAGCCCCCCAATTACTTNTAATAAACAACATCAGAGGATCTCGAATATCATATTTTACAAATGAGTAACCAAACGCCATTACATAAGTTGGTATCGCCATCGGCATCATAAGAGCCAAGGAGAAAAATCTTTTAAAAGGAAAATCCCAAACGGTAATTATCCACGCCGAACCAACACCTAGGAAAAGANCAGTAAGCCCTACCCCAAAAGTCATAATCAGAGTTCCTAAAAGATAATCGACTAATAAATAATCAGATATAAGCTCCCAACCTTCACCAGGCGACTTAAATAATGAAGATAGTACTACAGTTAGAGGTGAAAAAAGCACAACCGCTATAAAAGCAGCCGAAAACCACCACCAGAATGATGAAAAACGCTGATTATTTATATTTGGTAGGCCCTTGGGCATAAGCAGTCGACAAGGTTAATACCATCAACCATATATCGATGCAGAGCAACGAGCTAATTACCTTTTAACGATTAGCAAAAACTATTTCCAATTGGCCAAAGCAAATGTTTTTACAGCCTCAGAATTTAGTTTACCTAACTCTGAAAGCGACAATGAATCNGCCTTAAATTTACCCCAAGATTTCAATAAAGGAGAATCTGTTGAGGAAACTTCCAAAGGAAACTCATAAGTAGTAATAGGAAATTGATTTTGAGCTTCTGATCCAGTTAAAAACTCGAGCAGCTTAATTGCATTAGCTTTATTTTTAGACCATTTTACCACACCTCCACCACTGACATTAACATGTGCTCCTCTTCCTTTCTGGTTAGGAAAAAAGACTCCTACTTTCTCTGCAACTTCACGATCTTTAGGGTTAGATGAATTCACAAGCAATCCAACGTAATATGTGTTGGCAATGGCAACATCACCAATGCCTGCTGCAACGGCTCTCATCTGATCACGGTCACTNCCTTCAGGTGGTCTCGCCATATTCTTTCGGACTGCAGAAGCCCACTTTGCCGCGGCTAGCTTTCCATTATTAGCAATAATAGATGCAAGCAAAGACTGATTATAGATATTGGATGAAGAACGAGCCAAAAGCTTTCCTTTCCACTTTGGGTCTGCCAAATCCTCATAGGTACTCAGCTGTGAAGGTTTGATTCGATCTTTAGAATATATAAGAACTCGAGACCTAACTGTAAATCCATACCAATGACCTGCCTCATCTCTCATATTTTTTGGAACTTGTTTATCAAGCTTTGAACTTGTAGCAGATTGGAGAATGCCAGCATCTTGGGCTCTAACTAGTCGCCCTGCGTCGGCAGCTATAAGTAAATCTGCAGGGGACTCCTTNCCCTCAGCTTTAATTCTTTCAATAAGGGCATCAGCTGAAGCCTTAACAACATTCACTTTTATTCCAGTAGCCTTAGTAAATTTTTCATAAAGCTTATCATCAGCTTCATAATGCCTGTGCGAATAAAGAGTCACCTCTTGAGCATTAACTGGTAAAAAGCTAAAGGCTAATACCACANAAGAAAGCTTAAGGATAGAATTGTATGAATTGAAAAATGTTTTCATGTTATTGAAGNTGTTTTATTGAGAATAGTTCTCAATAATAGATGTGGGTACAAAATGCAAAAGTTTTTTTAATGCGCTCTTAATTAATTGTTAATAGAAAGCAAGAAAGAGATTTTCGACCTTTTATTACTGTTTTAATATCTTTTCTGTATTAGTTATAAAATTATATTAATGGAAATTTTCCTAGTAATAGATGGAGTAAAGACCGGACCAATGACCATTTATGAAGTGAGAGATCTGCTTCGTAAAGATAAGATTGATACTTCAACTTTAGCTTGGATCAAGGGCATGAAAAAATGGGAACCATTGAGAGAATGCCCACCTCTGAAAAATAGTATTGATATTGAGATAGCGGAAACTGGATTTGATGAAATCGTAGTCACCAAGGAAGAAAGAGATTCTATCAAAGAATCAACTAAACCATTATCTAAACCAAAGCCCTGGATCAGACTTTGGTCCAAGTTTATCGATATTCTGATTTATTTTTTTATTGGACTTTTATTCGTCAAAATACACTCAGAGAATGAATTCTTCAAATTTATCGAGATAGTTGAACAATTAACACCAGAGCGGGTGAAAAGCGGATCAATAACCGAAACTGAAATAGAAATACTAAGATCAACATCATTGGCTATCATTATCGCTTGGATTCTTACAGAGGGAATTCTCTTAGCCTGCTTCTCTACAACTCTTGGAAAATGGATTTTAAACATTAAAACATTAAAACTAAATGGAAAAAAAATAGACCCGCTAACAGCCCTTATTAGATCTTTTTATGTTTTTGTTTTTGGTTTTGGCTTATGTTTTTTTCCATTTATAATTATTTGCCCTGTAATTTCTTACTTCTCTCTGATGAGGAAAAAATCTACCCAATGGGATCGTTGGTTAAAATTGCAAATAACTCACAATGAATTGACGGGCATGAGAATACTGTCTGGAATTTTTGTGCTTTTTATAATTACTAATCTTATTGGGTTTCTATTATTGCCACCAGAGCAGATCAAACAAATCAACCAATAAAACTCGATAGATGACAAAAGACTACGTTTACTTCGACTTAGAAACTATACATTCTGCTAATGATGTTGGAGGTTGGAATAACAAAGGCGATATGAGAATGTCAGTCGGTGTCACATACAGTTCGAAGTCGAATGAATACATAGCGTATCCGGAGAAAAAAGTTGAACACCTCATAAAGCAGCTTGCTTCAGCCGATCTCGTAATTGGTTACAATCACATCAGTTTTGATTATCCAGTACTGGAGGGGTACCACCCATTTTCATTGGCTGATCAATGTATAAGCCTTGATCTAATGGTTAGTATCGAAGAAAAAATAGGTCATCGAATTAAACTCGAATCAGTAGCTTCTGCGACTTTGGGTGCCGGAAAAACAGCCCAAGGATTAGACGCAATTCGTTGGTGGCGTGAAGGTAAATATAGAGAGGTCGCAGAATATTGTTGTTACGATGTTAAAGTAACAAAACTTGTGCATGAATTTGGTGCAAAAAATGGCTACATAAAATATGATGATAAGTTTGGGAACGTTCAGACTGCAGAAGTCGAATGGGATCTTCCAGAATGACCAAGATTGAGTAGAATTTATTCTGCAAACTTAATCAAACTAAAGTATTGTGAGAGGTGCTTAGAAAATTTTTATCCCTACTGAAATTTAGATTACTCTTAGCAATTAGCTCTTGCTTTTTCTTCCCCATTAATTTGCTTCAAGCGGAGAAAGTAATCATGTCTGAATTCATGGCGAACAATGAGAATTCAATTCAAGATGGATATGGAGAAACATCTGATTGGATAGAGTTTAGAAATCTAGAATCCATAGACTCTGACTTATCAAATTTTTTTCTGACAGATGATCCTCTAAATCTTCAGAAATGGAAATTTCCAAACCAAACTATAATTAAAAGTAATTCTTATCTTCTAATTTTTGCATCAGCCAAAGCTGAGCCCGAGCACATTGATCCAGATGGTAATATCCATACAAATTTTGCAATTGATAATACCGGGGAATATCTAGCTCTAATTAATCCCGACGGTCAAAGCATCATTCAGGAATTCAATCCTTCTTATACCTCAATACCTAAGGATATATCTTATGGAACATCAGGTTTTTTCTTAGAACCCACACCAGGTGCTACAAACGCAGGAGCAACAGTCAATGGTTTCGTTGAAGACACAAAATTTAGTCACGACCGAGGAATATATTTCGAACCGTTTAACCTTAAAATAAAAAGCAAAACTGAAAATAGCACCATCTATTACACGGAAGATGGTACCATACCAAAGCCTGAAAGCAGCCTTATTTACAAGGACCCGATCTTAATTGATAGCACGAAAATTATAAGAGCCATTGCATACAAAAAAGATTTCTTACAGACTAATGTTGATACCCATAGTTATATTTTTCCTACGTCAGTAATTAAACAAAAAGGAACAAACCCAGAACTCCCAAGAACTTGGGGAGGTAAGCCAGCAGACTATGAGATGGATCCTGAAATCGTAAATGATCCTGATTATTCTGAATTGATGATACCTTCATTAGAAGCTTTACCTAGCCTATCTATAGCCATCAACCCTGACGACTTTTATGGTGCTTCGGGTATTTATCAACATCCAAAAAGCGAGGGTGAAAGATGGGAGAGGGCGATCTCTGTTGAGCTACTAACAAAAGACGGAACTGAAAAAGGCTTTCAGGTCAACTCAGGCATGCGAATACAAGGGGGTAGCAGCCGAAATACAGACATTCCTAAGCACAGTTTCAGTTTAAGATTCAGAAAAGAATATGGATCTGGAAAATTAAATTACCCACTTTTCAAAAATTCACCCCATGGAGAGACTGCAGTTCAGAAATTTGATTATTTGCAATTAAGGGGAGGCTTCAACTTTGGTTGGACCCACAGACATTATTATCAATCAAAACATGCTCAGTATAATCGTGATCAGTTTGCGAATGATATTTTTCTAGCAATGGGAAATTATGGAATCCATGGACGTTGGACTCATCTCTATATAAATGGTCTCTACTGGGGAATTTATCATATTCATGAGAGACCAGATGCTGACTTCATGAATGCCTATTTTGGTGAAAAAGAATTATCCTACGATACTATCAATTCAAGCTCTGCAACCAATGGTAGCATTGCATCTTATAACAAAATGGTAACCGTTGCATCAAACTTGGTTTCCTCGCCTCAAGAGTATGAAAATTTAAAAAAGCATCTTCACATTGAGTCATTCATTGATTACATGCTTCTAAATTTTTATATCGGTAACCGCGATTGGGATGGACATAACTGGAGAGCCGCAGGTAATGGTCCTAGTGGGGAACCTTTTCGTTTTTTTCCATGGGACAGTGAATTTGCTCTCTCTCCAAATAATGCAGGAGCAATTCAAAGTCCAAACCCGATTAGTAATGCACTACTGACTGATGTGACTAATAAAAATGGTAATCAACGACCTACTGGAATTCATCAAAAACTCAAAAATAATAATTGGTATAGACTTAAGTTTGCAGATCACATCAGAAAACATTTATTTAATGGTGGACCACTCAGCCCTGAGGGAGCAAAAACAATTTGGAAAAAAAGATCTGACTCTCTTGAAATGGCTATAATCGCTGAATCTGCAAGATGGGGAGATTTTAGACGCGATGTAGATGCAGGTAGATGGAGCCCATCACAATTTGATCTTTATACAAAAAATAATCATTACAAGCAGACACAAAATTGGATATTTGAATCCTATTTTCCTAATAGGACTGACATTCTTTTAGATCAGTTGAGGTTACGGGG
>PAHQ01000045.1 GCA_002705125.1 Verrucomicrobiales bacterium
AATGTATGGTCCCCATCACAAGAATATTTTGGAGGTAATAAGATTAGTGCTGACTTTTGGAGTTCTGTTAGAAAAAGATTAAAGAAAGAATGGGGTGATGATTTTGTTGTTATTGCTTGGTGTGGGGCTGCAGGAGATCAAGGTCCTGTGAGGCGATTTCATGTTGAAGCTGAAAATAAAATGATGAAATTAAGGGGATTGGATTCATGGGTTGATGAATTTGGAAGAAGAATTAGTGCAGCCGTCTTGGAAGTTTATTCCCTTGTAAAAGAAGAGCGTAAATCAAAAATTATTTTCTCGCATGAGGCAGAAACTGTTTCATTGCCGGGTTGGATTTTGTCGAATGCTGAGACTAAAGAGATTAAAGGTTGGATGGATGCTTATCAAAAGGAACTGGATGAAGATCCATCAAAAGCTTACAGACTTGCAAGGCCTATTTCCTGGAGGAAACAGACTCTTGAAAGGCAGAAATTATTCAAAAATCAGACGCAAGGATTCTATCCAACAGAATTTCATGTACTCAGAATAGGTGATGTTGCCATCTGTACGAATCAATTTGAGCTTTATACTGAATATGGTTTGAGAATCATTGGTCGTAGTGACGCTAAGATGACATGCGTTGTTCAGTTAGCTGGACCAGCTCATTACTTGTCAACTGCTATAGGTGTTAAAAATGGAGGTTATGGGTCAAGGCCAGAAAGCTGTGCAGTGGCGGCAGAGGGTGGTGATGTACTTGTTGATGTGACCGTTGATAAAATAAACAAGCTTTTTGATCCACTCTTAAGGAATCTTCCAGACCAAGGTAAACTAGTTGAAAATAAACCCATTGGCGTTGGGTGGGTTGATCTTTTAAAAAAAATGGATAACTGGGAGTATGAGAAAGATTATTGGAATATAAAAAGAGGTAATATTATTGGTAGCTCTGAGGGAGGGGATCACCACTTTTGTTGGACTAAGGAATCGTATGATGATTTTGAAGCACACCTTGTTTTTAAACTGACAGGTTCTTCGGCGAATTCAGGTTTTGGTATCAGGCTCAAACCTGTTTCCTACAGTAATGTGCCGGGATATCAAATTGATATGGGCAGTTCATATTGGGGTTCCTTATGGGAAGAGGGTGGGGACGGGATGGTAGATCAATTCAATCCAAAATACGTAAATAGATTTTTAAATAATAATGATTGGAATCATTATTACGTTGTTGCGAAAGGCAATCATATTAAGGCTTGGCTTAATGGGGTGAGTACAATTGATGTTATTCATAAGCAAGGGCCAGTCAAAGGTCGGTTAGGTTTTGAGCTTTGTAATGGACCTAAACAAACAAAANTAGAAGTTAGAGCCTTGTATGTTAGAAAAATGTAATAATCAAAATTAATCTTAAAAATTTTATGAACTTTTTTCACTTACTTATTGTTCTTGGAATTTTTCTAAGCAACGGCTGNTTATTTTCTGAAGAGGACCTTTTATCTGGGCACCCAAGAGAATCCTACTTAGGTGTTGNAAACATTGATGAGATGGAGAATGCGCTTAGAAAGTCAATGGCTTCAATTGAGAGACATTCTTTTTCTAGAGGTTGGTGGGGTTGGGATAGGCTTAGATGTAGATATGTTGATGGAGGGAGAAANGATCATTCAGCATTGAGAGTGCTGCGTGCGGTATTTAGAGGCCTGATATTGGACAGGCACAGTAAACTTGAAAAAAAGGGTGAGGGAGATTTGCTTTACATGTTTTATACATCACTAACTGGTGATAGAAAGGAGTCGACTCTTGACGTTGAGGGGAGAAAAGTATTCAGAGATATTCACGGAGGTGGGTATCATGGAGGATGGGGAGGTGCTGCAAGGATGAGAATTTACGAAGAATTATCTAATCAGAAAATGCTTACTGATGAGGAAGAAATTAGATTTGAAAAAATTGTAAAACAGAGCCTTGAATCAAGGTTTATTGATTTTAAAAAAAAGGCTCAATCGGCTAANAATCATTCTTTTGGAAATGCAGGAGGCATCGCGCTCGCTTTAAAGCTTTTCCCAGATTCGCCACAAGCAGATGAGGCTAGAGCATGGATTAACAGGATTTGGGAGAATCTCTCAGAATTCGGTGATTGGACTGAGTGGAACTATTATCCCTATGGACCCATTTTTTTACACGGNTTGATTGATATAGCCGAAGTCACNGGCCGTATNNAAAGCGATAANGAGTTAATAAATNCAGTAGGCAATAGATGCTTAGGTTTTATTCATGGAGGAGGTGTTCGTGGAAATCCAAATTGTGGATCGGTAGTTAGAGATGATCTTGAATTGGTTTATAAGGACCCGTGGAATTTTGGATATTATAATGTTGAAACTTCATCTAGAGATGGGCATTTCTGGTACCGATTGGCTAAACAGTATAAANATCCATATTACCTTTGGGCAGCCGAGCAGGTTTTACTAGGTGGTCGCCCCTTGAATGGAAAAGTTTCTAAGGCGTATAATTCGGCATACGAACGACGGTTTGCATGGTTTATTGAAAGAGATATTAAACCTAAGGTCCCTGAGGGAGGAGCGAAAATAGGACTCTTAAGTTCACTTAAGAATAAAATCCCCGAACGCCTTTATTTAAATACAGATAGAAAATCCGGATCAGCATTTGCTGCTTTTTTTCTGTATCCAGAAAAGGATGAGCACTTGGATAACGTTTCAGGCCACCTTTATGAATATTCGGTGTCTGGGTCAAAATATTTACACACATCAGGAAAATATAATAATGTTTATGCAGATAAAGAATTGAGAGGAGGAGGAACAGGGGAAGAGAGTCTTGATCTTCTGCTAGTGTTGCACAATCGCCATGAATTTCCATTACATCCAGACAGGAAAGGAGATGCTCGTGATTTTATGAGGAGAGGTAATATTAAACATGACAACAAATATGTAAGGGCTGAAAATAATAAGGATGGAGATTCTTACGGCCAGTTTGCTTTTGATCACTATTATGGTAAAGGAAGTCGTTGGGAGAGAAAATCGATTCTAATCAAGGAGGGAATCTTTGTCGTTCTGGATAAATACAAAGGATCCAGTGTTATAGGTGAAGAATATAACGTGGGTCCAATTTGGCATGTTGGGTATGACGCTCCAGTGAAAGAAGGAAAGCAAAGCAATAACTGGTTTGATGTGCCTCCATTGGATAATGCATGGTGGAAAAAAAGAGAATCAAGATTGCTTATTTTATGTCACCCTCATCCTCAATCGGGATATGGTAGAATTAAGCAAAGAAATTCTCAGGATACTAGTCCTAACGTTACGGCGTATTCATATCGACCTGTAAAGGCTTTCAAAAATGAATATTTTTTGACAATATTTGTGCCGTATGACCTTCCTTTCGATAAAACTGTAATTTTAAAAAATACGGAGTCAAATATTACTGGTGATGGTGTGGCGGAGGTGAATCTAAAATATCAAAACATCAAAATTGTACTCGGCGACTCTTGGTCGGTTACTCGCTGACTAAATTCTTGGAGGCGATAAGATTTTGTAGATTTGAATTGATGAAAACTACATTTTTTTTGTAAGTTAAAATGATGGAAAACAAAAAACTCATAGCAATAACAGGTGCAAGTTCTGGTATTGGTGCAGCAATGGCCAAGGCTTTTTCGTCAGCTGGTTACCCACTACTTCTTATGGCTCGAAGAATTGAACTTATGGAGGCCATGAATTTGCCAAATGCTATATGTAAAAAGGTCGATGTTCTTGATCTTGAGGGTATGAAAAATGCAATTTCTGAGGCCGAGGAGATTCATGGTAAGGTTGATTGCATGATCAATAATGCAGGCGTGATGATTAACGGAAAACCTCAATCCCAGAACCCTGAGGATTGGCAGAAGATGCTTGATGTTAATATAAGAGGTGTACTTAATGGTATCCATTTAGTGCTCAAGGATATGGTTGATAGGCAAACCGGAACTATCATAAATATGGGATCGATTGCGGGCATCAAAACTTTCCCAGACCATACTGTTTATTGCGGCACTAAGTTTGCAGTTCATGCTATCACTGAAAATATTCGCGAAGAGGTTTCAGGAAGCAATGTTAGATTAATCAACATAGCACCAGGAATGGTTTATACCGAGCTACTAGACCATGGTTGTGAAGAGGAGGCCAGAAAAGGTTGGATGGATTACGCTGAGCAGATTGGTGGAGCGTTAAAACCTGAGTCCATAGCGCAGTCGGTTTTATTTTCTTACCAAATGCCTCAAGAAGTTTGTGTCAGGGAAATTGTGATATGTCCGACAGGTCAAGAGCCTTAATAATCACTCTTTAGTGAAAGTTAGGAGCTTTATTTGGTTTGATATCTTTGATATAGTGATTTATCCGATGATTGCTTTTCGTACTTTAAAAAAATCCATCTCATTTATTTTTGCGATGATCGTCTTACTATTGCCAGAGACTGTTCTGGCAATTGTAATAAATGAAATTCACCATAATCCTCCTGATAATACAGTTAGGCAGGAATTTATTGAGATTTTTAATCCTGATGAAGATGAAGTAAATCTTGGTGGATGGCGTTTGTCGGGAGCTGTTAATTATGTGTTTTCTGAAGAGGTTACGATAGGAAGCGGTGAATACTTAGTTATAGCTGAAGATCCTGAAACTTTGAGGGAGACTCTTAATGTGTCAGCGTTAGGCCCATATGAGGGGAGTTTGGACTCTGAAGGCGAAACTCTTAGGTTGCGTAACCTGGAAGATGAGGTTGTTGATTTAGTCGATTACAGAACAGGGTTTCCATGGCCAGTAGCTTCGAGTGGAGGAGGGGCTTCGATGGAGCTTTTGAATCCGAATCTTGATAATTCACTTGGTAGTTCTTGGAGGGCTTCTGCCCCTCAGGTTAGTCTTAATGAGGCGACGATTTTTTCATATAAAAGTAATTCTTGGGATTGGAGACCAGGTGACGCTGAGGCATCAAATCCAATAACAGCTTGGAGGTATGGAAATTTTTCAACAGATGGCAGTTGGTCTTTAGGGGTTAAATCTCCGATTGGATATGGAAGGGTTAACGGTGTGACTTTAAATACATCTCTAGACGAAATGAGAGGTAATTATAGTAGTATTTATTTGCGTAATGAATTTAGTATTAATGCTGGTGAAATTCCTTCATTAATTAATTTATATTATGTTGCAGACGATGGTTTTATTTTATGGATAAATGGAAAAGAGGTTGAGCGCTTGAATTATGAAGGTGTAGCGAACTTTGATGCAACTGCATCTGGATCTGGTGATGAAGGAAAGGAATATGTTAAAGTTATTAAAAATCCAGGTTCATTTTTAATTGAGGGAAGAAATACGATTGCTGTACAGTTGTTTAATTCAAGCCTATCGAATAGTGACCTTGGCTTTGATTTAGAAATAGTAAGGCCGAAGCTGGAGGAAGCTATATATCTCCCAAGTCCTGGAGCCAAGAATACTGCATACTCGCAAAATGCACCTCCAAATATTCGCAAAGTTAGTAATGAACCCGAGGCACCCACGTCGAGTGAATCTGTTGTTATTGCCGCAAAAGTGACAGACCCAGATGGAGTGAGTTCTGTAACTCTCGAATATTGTGTTATTAAACCTGGCTCATTTGTTCCTGCTAAAATTCCACATCCGGTTCCAAATATACCCGTCAATAATGAGCAAGAGGACAATCCAGACTATGAAAAAGGATGGGTGTCAGTACCAATGGTTAAAAATGGTAACCAAGGAGAAGTGGGTTCCCAGGAAGATGTTTACAGTGCACTTATTCCTCCTAATGAAAACCGATCTCTCATTCGATATCGTATTATTATTGAGGACTCTAATGGTATCAGAACTCGTGCTCCGTTTACCGATGATCCTTCTCTTAACTTTGCTTATTTTATTTATGATGGAATCCCAAATTATAATGGGCAACCCGGATCAGCCCTAGGAGATTTGCCAGTCTATCACCTTATTACCAGGGAATTGGATTATAATGATTGTTTAGCTTACAATGGAGGCAAGCAAATAAGTCAAGGCTCACAGGCTCGGTTTTACTATAATTGGCAAGGAGCAATGGTTTATGATGGCGTTGTTTATGATAACATTAAATATAGACTAAGGGGTGCTAATGGTAGGTATTATAACCGTGGCAAAAGGTCCATGCGATTTCGTTTCAATAAAGGTTCTTATTTTCAAGCAAGAGATCAGAATGGAAAAAAACATTCGAATAAATGGAGAACATTAACTACCGGAAAAGGATTCGATAACCGGGGAACCTTAACCTATGGTCTAAATGAGGCTGTATCAATGTACCTCTTTAATAAGGTTGGTGTTCCTGCGACTAAAACTCATTGGGTTCAATGGAGAGTAATTGATAATAAAGATGAGGCTCCAGATAATTGGAGGGGTGATTTTCATGGCATCAATTTTGTGTTGGAAACTTATGATGTGAGGTTTATGGAATCTCACAATTTAGAGAAAGGTAATTTATATAAATTGATAAACCAAACCTCGAGTTGGAGTCAGCAACAAAGATACCAAGCGCCGTTCGCTCCCAAAAATGGTCGTGATCATTCCACTATTGAGAATCAGTTAGATGGAAGGGATTCAGCAGATTTCATTAGGGCTCATGTAAATATAGAAAAATGGAATAGCTGGCATGCGCTCGCAGAGGCAATACGACATTATGACTTTTGGCCAAGTGCTAACAAAAATATGGTGTATTATTTTGAACCTGATTATTTGCCTGCAAATAATTATAATGGGAAGCTTTGGATTTTGCCTTGGGATACTGATGCGAGTTGGGGGCCGACATGGAATAGTGGGCATGATGTTGTTTATAATTCCTTATTCTCTGCAGGAGGAGGAGGAGCGGATGCTAATTCAACACCTGAACTTTGGCCTGACTACTTTAATAAAGTGAGGGAGATAAGAGATTTATTATGGCAAGAGGATCAGATTGGCCCATTAATTGATGCTTTTGCAGCTCAATTGAAGCCTCTAGAAAGTGCGGATGCCGCCAGATGGAAAGGTGCTCCTTCAGATGCTGGTAGTTATTCAGGTATTGGAGGAGCCGGAGCTTCTTCGATAGAGGCTCTTGTCAGAGATATGAAAAATTTTGCTTTTTCTGGAGGTTCTTGGCCAGGAGGTAATGTAGGTAATGGTGGTAGGGGGGCTCATCTAGATAGTTTACAACGGGCATATGGTGAAGGAGGTAAAGTCCCCAGGAAACCGATCATTACATTTACAGGTAATGAAGGCTTTAAATCTAATAATCTTACCTTTGAATCATCAACTTTCTCAGACCCTCAAGGAAATTCTACCTTTGGGTCTATGCAGTGGCGTCTCGCGGAGATTACTCCAGTTAATGATGAAGGTGACCAGCTCATACCTATATTTAGTCTAGGTTCAGATTGGAAATATTTAGATGATGGTAGTAACCAAGGTGCTGAATGGAGGAGTGTTGATTATGATGATGCTAATTGGTCGGTTGGTTCGGCCCCATTGGGATATGCTGACAACCAGGTTGTAACAACTATCGATTATGGAGGAGAAACCTCCAACAAGCATTTAACGACTTACTTTAGGAAAAAAATCTCCATAGAAAACTTGAATGAAATAGGAACAATCCTAATTGGTTTGCAACGTGATGATGGTGCCGTCATATACGTTAATGGAAATGAGGTAGGACGCTCTCAGATGCCAGATGGAGAAATATTTTTTGACACCAGGGCCTCTGGATCACGTCAGGAAGATACCATATTTGAGTTTAAGTTATCAGGTGAAATATTTAATGAGGGAGAGAATATTATTGCAGTAGAAGTGCATCAAGCATCTCCCTCAAGCAGTGATATGATTTTTGATTTTAGTATGAGTGCCTTGGGACCTGTGAATAACAATCCAGATGCTATCAAGTTAGAGTGGGATGCTGACTGGGATACTGGTCCTATTGATTTTGAAGAGTCAATTCAGATACCAAGTTCAATTGTTCGGTCAGGAACAACATACAGAGCAAGAGTGCGACACAGTGATAATACGGGGCGTTGGAGTAATTGGTCAGATCCTATTGAATTTGAACCTGAGACTCCTGACCTGTCTGAATATAAGAAGTCTTTGGTGGTGACAGAGATAATGTATCACCCAGGATTTCCAAGTTCGGATGAGATTGCTGCAGGATATACAAATGATTTTCTTTTCGAATATATTGAGGTTAAAAACATTGGAGAGATAAACCTCGACTTGCGGAATTTACGTTTTACCAAAGGAGTAGACTTTGATTTTTTTGGTTCCAAAAAAGAATTCATTGGTCCTGGTGAATATGTTATAATTGTAAATAACATCAAAGCCTTTGAAATGAGATATGGAGAAGGCTTGCCAGTTGCGGGTCAATGGCAGACTGGAGATAAATTATCTAATGGAGGGGAAAGGATTAAGCTTTCTTATGGTGGAGGGGATCCGATCATTGAATTTGAATACGATGACGATAAGTCATGGCCGCTTGATGCTGATGGTTCAGGTCCATCATTGGTATTGGTGAGTTCAGAAAGAGTTCCAAAGTATAGTGATCCACAAGATTGGAAAGTTAGTGCTTCTGCAAGTGGAAGCCCTGGAGAAGATGAGTCTGGTAAAGTATATTCTCAATGGAAAGAGGAGGTCTTTGGTGCTGGTGAAATTATAGGAAGTAATTACGATGATGACCCTGATTCAGATGGAATTGTAAATGTTTTTGAGTATGCTCTCGGGAGTGATCCGCTTGATGAAAAATCAATACCAGATTTTCGAGTTAAACTGATTGAGAATAAAGAGGGGGAGTTCCTTTGTCTTGAATATCAAAAAATAGACAATCTGTCCGATGTGACTTTAAGAATCGAAAGTTCTCAAGATTTACAAAATTGGGAAAGTTCTTCCGACTTTACTCGTATGATTAATTATCAAAATAGTGAGGATGGATATTTGAGAGTAACAGAAACCAGCACTTTCCCATTGGTAGAAAAAGTTCAGCAAAATATAAGATTATCAATACAATTAGTGCGATAATTCTATAATTTCATTAATCTCATCAGCATTAATTATTCAAGATAAAATGACGCGAAAAATATTTAGAGTTGGGTTCTTTATTTTATTACTTCAATTATTAGGCATTGCTTATAGTGACGAGTTGAAGGATTCAGAAATTTTAGTCAGTGTTATATGTGACGATGTTGATAGCGGGTGGGTTTACATTGCTCTTCATAGCACTGAAAAAACTTTTCCTAAAAAAGGAGCCGATGCGACATATCTTTCAAAAACAAAAATATCACAGGGTAAGGTTAAAGTAAGATTCAAGAAAATTCCTCAAGGTGATTATGCAGTTAGTGCATTTTATGATGAAAACGGGAATGGCATTTTGGACTACAATTTCCTTGGAATCCCAAAAGAAAAAGCTGGGGTGTCTAATAAGTACTCTGGATTTCCTAAGTGGGAGAAATCAAAATTCGTGGTAAAATCCTCTTCTGTATCCAAGATTATAATTGATCTTAGGAAATAGATCCCATTTGTATAGATGTCTTTTAAGCTATGATATCATGAATAACATTTCCAAATACATCTGTTAATCTGAGATCACGACTATTATGTCGGTAAGTAAGTTGCTCATGATTTAGACCAAGCAAATAAAGAATGGTTGCATGAAAATCGTGAAAAGAGACAGCGTTTTCGACTGCGTACATTCCAAGTTCATCGGTTTGTCCGAAGCTGAGGCCCCCCTTGACTCCGCCTCCAGCCATCCACAAGGTGAACCCTTTATGGTGATGGCCTCTTCCAAGAACAGATTTCTTTTTTCTTTCTTCCTCAAATGGGGTTCTTCCAAATTCAGTAGCCCAGATGATCAATGTTTCATCAAGAAGGCCTCTGGATTTCAAGTCAGTAATGAGTGCGGTAATGCCCTGATCAGTTCTGGCGGCATTATTTCTGTGATTGTCTATAAGGCCTCCACGGTTTCCATGTGCGTCCCATTTTCTGCCCTCAGCCCCGTCAAGAATTTCAACAAAGCGAACGCCCGATTCTATGAGTCGTCTTGCTGTAAGGCAGTGTCTAGAAAAAAGATTCTCTCCATAAAGTTCATGCATACTTTTAGGTTCACGGTTTAAATCAAATGTTTTTATGGCTGAATTTTGTAGTTCGAATGCCATTTCGAATGATTCAATTCTGCTTATGAGTTCCGGTTGACCAACATGCTTTTTCTGATGGGCTATATTCAATTGTTGAAGTTTTTTTAGGTGGTCGTATTGATCCTTTCTGTTAATTTGCTGAGCTGGGCTCAGATGAGGGAAGGGCGGCTTGCCTCTTTCAGCGTTAGCAACAGAGGCTCGGTGCCTGCCGGGCAACATTCCATGTTGAAAGACAACGTCACCTGCTGTTGACAGGCCATCCTTAAGGACAACGTAAGGGGGTAATGTAGTAGATTTACTGCCTAAGCCATAAGTGACCCAGGAACCAAGGCTAGGGAATCCAGGTCTACCGTGACCTGTGTGCATGAGGGTTTCACCAACAGAATGAATCGCCGAGTCAGTATGTACAGATTTGATGAAACATATATCGTCTACTACCTTTGAGAGTTTTGGGTAAATTTCGCTGATCCATGAACCGCTTTGGCCGTGCTGTTTGAAATTAAATACAGGAGGTATAATTCTTGAATTTTCAAAGGACTTCTCGGGATTGAATCCATCAAGATCCTCTTTGTTGAAAATCTCAGATGCTTTTTTACCAGCGTATTTTTTGAGAACTGGTTTGTGATCAAAAGTTTCCAAGTGGCTAGCGCCTCCACACATAAAAAGGAAAATTACATTTTTAGCTCTTGGTGCTATATGTGGAGCCAATGGCAAAGTTCCCGCAGCTGAGTTAGCTATTGAATTCAGAGAAGCACCGCTCAAGCCTAGGTTTCTAATGAAGGTTCGTCTTTTCATTTCTTGATTTAATTAATGAATATAAATGAATTCATTAAGCCCATATATTAGATGACAGAAATTTATTAAATTATTATCGATATGCCCTTTAAGTATACTCATCCCAATTTTTATTTCTTCTTTGCTGGGAGGTCTGGAAAGGGCTATCATGTATGCTTTTTCAATTTGGTTTTTTGGGTCTGAGGAACTTTCTTTTTTGATTCTTTCAGCGAAGTGCATCGACAATGTCCACAAAAACTCTGAGTTCAAAGAGAATAGGGTGCTAGATTCACCGGTAGATGTGCTTCTTGCTCCAACGCTGGCAGAAGTGTCCGGATAATTGAATAGTGATAGTGTAGGGTGCTGGACCGAACGGTGAGCTTGTAGATAAATTGAACGCCTCCAACTCTTTGGAAGATCAGGAAGTGCTTTCTTATAGTCTCCCACCGGAATGCTTTTTCCATATATTTCTTTTTTTAATACTCCCGCAGCGTCGAGCATGCGATCTCTTATGATTTCCGCTTCAAGTCGTTGTGGTTTTTTATGCCAAAGCAGGCGATTTTCGGAATCTATGTCCATGTATTTAGAAGAAGATGAATTTTGTTGTCTGTACGTCGCGCTTTTTAGAATTAACTTATGTACGTGACCAAGTTTCCAATTGTTTTCAATCAGTTGAGTAGACAGCCAGTCAAGTAATTCTGGATGAGTCGGATCAGATCCTATCTCACCGAAGTCATTAGGAGTTTTAACAAGTCCCTGACCAAAATGGTGGTGCCATAACCGGTTGACTATGACTCTCGCTAATAACTCTCCAGAGCCATTAACAGTATCTGTGATCCAGTTACCTAAACCTTCCATCTTGTTGTTTTTACTTAGCCAATGGTCGGCGGGTTTTCGCATTAGAATTTTCAGAAATCCGGGTTCAACTGACTCACCTGGAGATTTCCAATCTCCTTTGATTAGTACTCTAGGTTCCGTGATTTTGAGGGGAATCCTCTTTGAAGAGGCAATTGGATTTTCATTGAATTGGTCAAAGAATATTGCTGTGAGCTGGTAATATTCTTCTGTCGACATTGGATCGACTGGATGATCATGACAACGAGCGCAGCCAAATGTAAAACCAAGGAACGCGCTTCCAGTCGTTGATACCATATCATTCAGTCTGTGGAATTGCCTGTCGTTGGGGTCAGCATTGTTCTGCAATTTGGTGCCCAGATGAATGAACTGTCTTAGTTCTCTGTATTCTGAACTAATCTTATCTGACTGAGGATTGAGTTGATATTTAACAAATAGATCAAAAGGAAGGTCATTATTAAATGCCTGGATGACGGAGTCTCGATACTTCCAGGCATCCTTGCGAATCCTGTCTTCGTTGACTGTTAATATTCCATTACTTTCACCGAATCTAGCAACGTCTAGCCAATGACGAGCCCACCTCTCGCCGTAATGAGGATCTGACAAAAGTTTATCTATCAGTTTATCATAAGCATCAATTGAGGTATTTTTAACAAAAGAATTAATTTCACTTATTGATGGAAGGATTCCCGTCAAACCAGCATGAAGTCGACGCATTAGAGTGTAGCGGTCAGCTTCTGGCTGAGGCTTGATTTTGTTTTCCTTTAATTTCTTTAAAATAAATTGATCGATCGGGTTTTTTATCCATGGATCCCTAGAGTTATCCACAGAGATGTTCTTGATGGGGGAAAGGCTCCAGTGTAATTCTTCCGCTTCATCAGCGCATAACATCTGAACAGTTGCAATTATTGTTATGATGGATGCTTTTGGACTCATTCCAGATTAAGCGGCTCAATTTAAGATTAATAGTATATAAACTTATGGGTCAATAAAAGCATGATAATCGCATATCCTACCGATTCTCAACAGATTGGGAAAATATAAAAAACAAGGAAGAGCATTTGCTATGGCTTCAGATTGGATGTTTTTTAATATGCCAATCAGAAGATTGGTTGAATTTAAGAGAANATGAAAAGATCTACGATAATATTTGCANCAGTCTTCATNCTCAGTCTGGTTTCGTCACTTGGACAAGGTTTTTTTTATTGGCCTCAGGCCTCACCCGCAGAGGGCGGGACGGTTAAGTCATCGATTGCCTCAAGTGCAGAAGACGCAATCGTGGAGCATTATCAGGCAGTTCCTCAACCCGGTTATATCTTTGACTCATGGAGTCTATACCCACGAGGTAAGCATGCGGAGAATCTATATGTTCATACTTACGATCCAAGGTTATTCTATACTCAAGAAATTAAACCTATTACCGCACATTTTGTCAAAGCTGATACATTTGTTGAGTCTAAAGGTAAGGATATGGAAATTCGTCGTAAGAAGGGAAATCAGATGGAATTGACTGTTTTTAGTCAGCCAGGGGTCACTTATAGTATTCACTCTTCGAGTAATATGCAGGATTGGGCGCCTGTGGGCGTTGGTGAGGGGGACGGAGAAGAACAGGTATGGATTTTACCTTGGCTGGGAGTAAAAGGTTTTTTTCGTTTAGTTAAGGCGGATAACGTCGAGGATCTGGAGAGTGCGGTTCATGGTTTGTTGAGCTTCCAGAGGTCTCCACAAAATGAAGGACAAAGTGTTAGCGCTTGGGTCAGGTTGTGGGAATATGATCCTCGGATAGCTGATAAGGGGGCAGATCTATTTGCTGAGCAGATAATAGAAGAAATTCCATTTGGTGCTGGCACCAAGAGATTCAGATTTGAGCTGGGCGAGACATCTAAAGCGAATCCTGATCGGAGCTATTACATCACGGCGGCCATCTATGAGAAAGGCAGGGTCGGAGATGTAAATGCTCGGATTCACTTTCTGGATGGATTCAACAGAGTGGATATACCGAGTGAATTCTCAGCAGAGTTAAAGCCGTATAAATAGTTCATTATAAACCGATTAAAGCACATCTTACTCATTTAAAATAGCTTCTTAAGCTATCTTTTTATTATAAAATAACTCAAAATTTATAATAGCCGTCTATTACAATTAGATGGATAATAATAGGAGTTTTAATGATTAAGAAATCTTATTATATTGAAATAATTGATGTTATTAAAAATATTATCAATTTAATCATTTAAGAGACTTATGTCATTATTAAATTTGGTCATTATGACCGTGCCGTCCCTTCTTTCTTAAAAGTGTGGGGCTTACTGGGAGACAGGGGCGGTAACTTAATTAAATTTGAAGAAATTCTTAATTTCAGGAAATAATAAATTGGTTTTGCTAATGTTTTTCTCATAATCCCCTTGTAATGAGGGTATTACAATAAAATTAGTGATATTTCAAAAATTATTTTAAAATATGGAGTTTAATGCTTGATAAATAGCATTTCACCAATATATTCGCGCTCCCTTTTTGGGATGGCTGCGCTCTATTTTCTACATTGATTTGTCTGATTATAGACGACGGGCCGATACTCCGCTCATTACTTACAAGTTTATGCGCATGCGTGTCGTCTCGATACCCTTCCCTGAGACACTTTTAAAAACACCATGCCAACAATAAATCAATTAGTACGCCAAGGTAGGAAATCACCTTTTGAAAAATCAAAGTCGCCTGCGCTTTCGAACTGTCCTCAGCGCAGAGGAGTTTGTCTTCAAGTTTACACACGAACTCCTAAGAAGCCTAACTCTGCCTTAAGAAAAGTAGCCAAAGTCCGCCTAACAAATGGGCAAGAGGTTATCGCTTACATTGGAGGTGAAGGTCACAATCTACAAGAGCACTCAATAGTACTTGTGCGGGGAGGTAGAGTGAAAGACTTGCCAGGTGTTCGTTACCATGTTGTTCGTGGTGCTCTTGATACACTTGGAGTTGATAACAGAAAACAGTCTAGGTCTAAGTATGGAGCTAAAAGGCCAAAAGCTAGCTAAAAATATTAAAGATATAATAGATTATGTCGCGTAGAAGAAGAGTTAAGAAAAAGATTGCAGTTAAAGATCCTAGGTATGATAGCGAACTTGTTGCAAAGCTAGTTAGTACAGTTATGGGAGATGGTAAAAAATCTCTAGCTGAGCGTATTGTTTATACAGCCATTGATAAATCAAACGAGGGATCAGACACAGTTGACCCTCTCGAAAGCTTAACAAGAGCTGTTGAAAATGCTAAGCCTAGAGTTGAGGTTAAATCTCGAAGAGTTGGAGGTGCCACATACCAAGTGCCTCTTGAAGTTGCTGCTAACAGGCAAGAGTCTTTGGCCATTCGCTGGATCGTCAGCTTCGCAAGATCTCGCAAAGGAACTCCTATGCATGTTGCTCTAGCAAATGAAGTTAGAGATGCTGCCTCCAACAGTGGTAATGCAGTCCGCAAGCGTGATGAGATGCACAAAATGGCTCAAGCTAACAGAGCATTCGCCCATTTTCGTTGGTAATTTTATTTTTAGAAAGTGTCAGATAACCCTAATTCCCCAAAACGTGATTTTCCGTTGCAGCGTACGCGCAACATCGGAATATGCGCGCACATTGATGCGGGAAAGACGACACTCACTGAAAGGGTTCTCTTCTACACAGGAATGATCCACCGTATTGGTGAAGTTCATGACGGTCAGGCCACCACTGACTGGATGGAGCAAGAGCAAGAAAGAGGAATAACAATTACGTCGGCTGCTGTCACTTGTTCATGGAAGCAGGTAGAGTCTGAAGGTGTATATAAATCATTTCAGGACATTGAACAAAGGGTTAACATTATTGATACTCCAGGTCATGTGGACTTTACAGCTGAGGTCGAGCGATCTTTGAGAGTTCTTGATGGAGCAGTGGTTGTTTTTTGTGGAGTTGCCGGAGTTCAACCTCAATCCGAAACGGTTTGGAGGCAGGCCGACAAATACGAAGTGCCTAGAATCGTTTTTGTAAATAAAATGGATAGGGTGGGAGCGGACTTTAACAATGTTGTCAGCGATATAGAGAACAAGCTCGGAGCAAACGCTGCTCCTGTTTTGATTCCTATCGGAGCCGAAGATTCTTTGATTGGGCAAATTGATGTAATTAATAGAAGAGCAATTGTTTATTCTGACAGTGATGTGCTCGGATCAACTTATGAGGTGAGAGATCTTAATGATGATGAAAAGCTGACAGCTGATGAGGCTTACTCTTCTCTGCTCGAGAAGTTGATTGATTCTGATGAAGAGATCGGAACTTTATATCTAGAGGAGAAAGAGATAAGCCCGATTGAAATTAAAGCTGCATTAAGGCGAGCAACTATTAAAAATAAAATTATACCTGTTTGTGGTGGTTCTGCTTTTAAAAACAAAGGAGTCCAAGCGACTTTGGATGCTGTAATTGATTACTTGCCAAGTCCACTTGATATCGAGTCAACCGAGGCTCAGAAAACAAATGATGAAACTGAGAAAGTTAAAATCTTAACTGATGACAATGCCAAGTTTTGTTCGTTAGCATTTAAGCTTTGGAGCGATAAGTTTGTGGGTAAGCTTGTATTTTTTAGAGTTTATTCGGGCACAGTTTCTAAAGGAGATCAAGTATATAACCCTAGAACAAGACGCAAAGAAAGGGTAGGTAGGTTGATTCAAATCCAAGCGGATGAACACAAGGACATCGAGACATGCTATGCCGGTGATATTGCGGCTATAGTAGGAATAAAGAATATAACCACTGGTGATACTTTGTGTTCGCCTTCGCAGGACGTTTTACTTGAACCTCCATCATTTCCAGAGCCGGTTATTGCAATGTCTGTTGAGCCGAAGACCACTGCAGACCAAGAAAAAATGGCTGTAGCACTTCAAAGGTTAGGGGAAGAAGATCCCACTTTTGTTGTTAAAACAGATGAAGAAACTGGCCAGACTATAATTTCAGGAATGGGCGAACTGCATCTTGAAGTCATTCAAGACAGAATGAAGCGAGAATTTGGTGTCGTAACAAACGCTGGAAAGCCGCAAATCGCGTATAGAGAAAGTATAACAAACGAGGCAGAAGGAGAAGGTTTACTGAAAAAGCAAACTGGAGGTCGTGGACAGTATGGTCATGTTATATTGAAGGTTTTTCCAAATAAAAGAGGCGAGGGGCATACGATGGAAAATAAAGTGGTTGGTGGAGCTATACCGAGAGAGTTTATTAATGCATGTATGGCAGGGGTTAAAGAGGCAATGATTTCAGGTATTATTGCAGGATATCAGGTAGTTGATGTGCATGTGGATTTACTTGATGGTTCCAGTCATGATGTAGATTCTAACGAGCAGTCATTTAAGATGGCTGCAATTTTTGCAATGAAAAATGCTTTCAGAGAGGCTAATTGTAAATTGTTAGAACCTATGATGGATGTTGAGTGCACAACGCCTGATGAGTTTCAAGGTGATATTATGGGGGACTTGAATCGTAGACGTGGAAGGATCGGGGAAATAGGAGCACGGAATAATGTCAGTATAATCAAGGCTGAGGTTCCTCTTGCAGAAATGTTTGGATATTCAACAGATATTAGGACTCTTTCATCGGGTCGTGCAAGCTATTCAATGGAGCCGTCACATTTTGAGAATGTGCCTGATACAATTGTTAATGAATTAATAGAAAAGCGGGGCGGAGTAGCTCTAGCATACGCATAAGATTTAAATAACTGGAAAATGGAAAAGAAACAGACAATTAGAATCCGACTAAAAAGCTACGATTATCGTATGCTTGACAAGGCGACTTTGGAAATTGTTGATACTGTTAAACGAACAGGATCAAGATTAGCTGGTCCAATACCTTTGCCAACTAGAGTTGAGAAGTTCAGCGTGAACCGGTCCCCTCATGTTAACAAAAAATCTGCTGAACAATTTGAGATAAGAACTCATAAGAGATTACTCGATATTCTTAACCCAAGTGGCCATACGATGGAAGAGCTCAAGAAACTGAGTTTACCCTCTGGTGTTGAGATTTTAATCAAGTTGTAGGACTTACTAAGCATTTAAGAATTTAAACAATAATAAGAATTTAAAGCGAATTTCGCTAAGCCCCTAACAGGATATGAGTATAGGAATATTAGGCAAGAAAATCGGCATGACTCGAGTGTATGATCAAGACGGTGCGATGATACCAGTTACCGTAATCGATGTAAGTGGCAACACCGTGTTGCAGAAAAGAACCCAGGACAACGATGGTTATACAGCTGTACAAGTGGGTTACGAAGCACAAAAAAAATCGCGAGTNACAAAAGCGAGAGAGGGGCATTTTAAGAAGCATAATTCTGAAGCGAAGAGGTTNGTNAAAGAGTTTAGGTACGCAAACGGCAGTGATCTGCCCGAAGATATTCAGAATCCTACTGCAGAGATGTTCGAGGACGGTCAATTCGTTGATATAATTGGCACGACGAAAGGAAAAGGCTTTCAAGGTGTTTACAGAAAATATAATTTTGGAGGGTTGCCTCAATCTCATGGATCAATGATGCACAGACGTCCTGGAAGTATCGGCGCGGGATCAACACCTGGAAGAGTTTGGAAGAATACTAAAATGCCTGGAAGAATGGGAGGGAAGAAGGTAACTGTTCAAAATTTAAAAGTGATACAATCACGGCCATCAGACAATGTACTTCTTATTAGTGGTGCAGTNCCAGGAGCTAAGGGCGGTTATGTAATAATTAGGCCGGCTTTGAAAAAATAATAAAATAAACACATAAAAATTTAAACAAAATGTCCGCGAACATATTAACTATTGAAGCTGCAAAAGCCGCTAACATTGGTGTGTCTGAAGATGGTTCAGGAACTCAGGCTGTACATGATGTCGTTGTAGCAATGCGAGCTAATAGACGATCAGGAACTGCAAATACCAAAACTCGTGGTGAGGTTGCTTGGTCAGGAAAAAAACCATTCCGACAGAAAGGAACCGGTAACGCAAGACAAGGCGGTAACGCATCTCCGTTACACAGAGGTGGTGGAGTAGTTTTTGGACCACGCCCTAGGGATTATTCGAAGAATGTTAATCAGAAAACAAAGAAAAGGGCATTTTCAACAGCAATTAGCGATCGCATAAATTCTGAGGATGTTTTGGTTGTTGATGAGTTTAAAGTTGATGAGATTAAAACTAAAACATTCGTGTCCAAGCTAAATGATATTGCTGGAACTTTGAACTGTCTGGTCATTTCTAATAATTTTACGGCGAACACTTATTTGTCTGCAAGAAATGTTGGAGAATCACAATTGGTAACAGACTTAGACGTCAATACAGAACAGATTCTTGGCTTTGATAAAATAATAATTACAGAGGACGCGATGCCAACGCTTTCGAAGAGGACAACAGTTTAATAAGTTTCACAAAGAAATTATCAAGATGAAAGATATTCACAGAGTACTTAAAACAATTCAGGTTAATAGCGAGAAAGCGCAAATATTAACCGAGAATAATATATACGTATTTGAAGTTGATACTAAGGCGACGAAGATAGAAATTAAGGAGGCGGTTAAGAGAGTGTTAGGAAAAGAGGTTGTGTCTGTTAAGACTGCAAATTACGACGGTAAGAAAAAGAGGGGCAGAACAAGTCCGGTAATGGGTAAGAGGGCAAATTGGAAGAAGGCTTACGTTAAGCTTAAGGAAGGTGAAGAAATTGATATTGTATAATTTTAAAAAATAAAGAAATGGCATTAAAGAAATTTAGACCTTACACACCAGCTAGTAGGTACAAAGAGCTTCCTAGTTTCGAGGAGATCACAAAAGATTCTCCTGAAAAGTCACTTTGTTTTCCACTAAAGAAAAGTGGCGGTCGTAACAATCGAGGAAGAATTACATGCAGACACAGAGGAGGAGGTCACAAACGTAAATATCGTTTGGTAGATTTTAAGAGGATGAAAAGAGACGTTGGTGCAAAAGTTGAAAGCATTGAATATGATCCAAACCGCTCTGCAAGAATAGCGCTAATTACATATGAGGATGGTGTTAAATCATATATAATTGCACCAGTTGGACTAGAAGTTGGTGCAAAAGTTGAAGCTGGTGATGGTGCTTCTCCAAATGTTGGCAACGCTATGCCTTTATCAAAGGTCCCACTTGGTTCAGATATTCATAATGTTGAGTTAATCCCTGGAAGAGGTGGGAGTATCGCAAGAAGTGCAGGCGGTCAAGCCACACTCTCAAACATGGAGGGTAAGTATGCGTTAGTAAAATTGCCTTCAGGAGAGATAAGAAAAATTAATTCTGCTTGCTACTGCACAATTGGCCGAGTTGGAAATATTAATCACGGTGATGTGGTTGCAGGAAAAGCAGGAAGAACTAGGTGGCTTGGAATAAGGCCATCAGTTAGAGGTATGTGTATGAACCCTGTTGATCACCCAAATGGAGGTGGTGAAGGAAAGTCAAAGTCTGGTGGTGGTAGACAGCATCTGAAAAGTCCTTGGGGTCATGCTAAGGGACAGAAAACAAGAAAGAAGTATAAGGCCAGCAGTAAGTATATTGTTCAGAGACGCAAAACAAAAAACAGTCGTAATAAATAATATAAAACTAAAGTAATTTTAAAACTATTATGGGTAGATCACTAAAGAAAGGACCTTTCATAGATCAGAAGCTACTTCTGAAGATTGATGCTATGAATGAATCGGGAAAAAACAAACCAATCAAAACCTGGTCAAGAAAGTCAATTATTTCACCTGATTTCGTTGGGCATACGTTTTTAGTCCATAATGGAAAGGACTTTGTAAGTGTCTANGTTTCAGAGAANATGGTGGGACACAANCTTGGTGAGTTTTCACCGACAAGGAAATTCATTGCCCACGGAGGAGTAGGTAAGAAGTAATTTAAANCTTAGATATGATTATGAGATACCATTTNGTGACAGTGTTTACAGCTTTAGCTCTTGCTAAGGNCGTTTGCATGTCTGTGGTTTTCTCAGAAGAAAAAATAATAAAAATAGAGGAACTAAAAACTGCTCTTGATGCATCCCTTTTAAACAATAAGAGGATGACAAAAAAATTAACTAATCTAGAAGANGTTAATTCTAATTTGAGATCAAGCTTGATGGCTGCGAATGCAGAAGCTGTAGATTTTAGAAAATCTTATTCACAAATGAGGTTACAACTTGAAGCTTATGGAATTGAAGCTGTNACTGATGGTCAAACAGGAATAGAGGCGAGGNTAATTAAGGCAATGAATGATATTCGTATTCTAGAGGAAGAGAAGATGGGTTTATCAGAGGCTTTAATTAATTTATCAGATGGTTCATTGAAATTCATCAAGTTAGCAGAGGAAAAATCTCTAGATAATGTNGTGATTGATGAGATGAGGGAGTTAGTAGATGAAGCTGATAAATCGCTTGGAATAGGTAGTCTCATTGTGTCAGATATAAACACAAAAGGAACCATTCACGAAGCTGGGATTATAGGAGTGAAAGATGATTACGGTATAGTCGTTATTAACGTGGGTTCAAATTCAGGTGCTAAAATAGGCATGCCCTTTAGATTATTTAGAAAGGATCGTCCTTTGGGAGCATCTGTGATAGTTGATGTTAGAGATAATGTGTCTGCTGCCTTAATTAAGAATTTAAAAGCAGAAGAGGACTATCCGAAGGTCGGCGATCTAGCATCTGTAGATACAACAAAAAATTAAATATTTATGAAAAAAGAGAAAAGAGAATACTTGAAGGGAATATTCCGCGCTGAGCATAAGAATGCCAGAGTGTCTCCCAAGAAAGCTCGGGATGTTGCGCGTGCGATACAGGGAATGAGAGTTGATGATGCAATTAACACCCTAACATTTACACCTCGAAAGTCTGCGTATCTTATCAAAAAGACTCTCGATTCAGCTTTGGCAAATGCTACTAGTATTAATGATGAAATGGAGGAAGTTAATATTGATATCGAGTCACTAATTGTAAAAGAAGCAGTCGTGAATGATGCTCGGACTTTAAAAAGGTATAAGCCAAGAGCGAGAGGTTCAGCTGGAGCAATAAGAAAGAGGCAAAGTCACATTAGTATAGTGATTACAGAAGATGAAAAAGCCGGGGAAGCAAAGAGCTAGAAAATTTAAGAATAACAGCACTATAAAAAATTATGGGACGTAAAGTAAATCCGATCGGTTATAGACTCGCAGTTCAAAAGGACTGGAGATCTAAATGGTATGCTTCAGAACAAGATTATACAAAGTTTTTGCACCAAGATATTAAGGTGAGGAGATGGCTAAAGAAAACATTGTATACTGCTGGTTTGGCTAAAATAGAAATAGAAAGAGCTTATTCACAAATGAGGGTAAAGTTACATACCTCGAGGCCAGGAATAGTTATTGGAAGAAAGGGAGCAGAGATAGAAAATTTAAGCAATAAGATCTCGGCGATGTGTGATGGCCAAGATGTTAAAATTGATATACATGAAATTAAACAACCTGAACTAGTTGCGCAACTAGTTGCTGAGAGTGTAGCAGTTCAATTGGAGAGAAGAATCGCTTTTCGTAGAGCTATGAAAAGATCTATACAGACAACCATGGACTTTGGAGCGGATGGAATAAGAATAAGATGTAGTGGTCGATTAGGTGGTGCAGATATAGCAAGAGCTGAATGGTATAAGCTTGGGAAAGTACCGCTTCAGACACTCAGAGTTCCAATTGATTATGGNTTTGCCGAGGCCAAAACNACATATGGAATTATTGGTATTAAATGTTGGATCAATAAAAAAGAAGAAATTGAGAAGCCAAAGCGCGAAACAGGTGGAGGTCCTCGTAGAGACCCTAAAGGTAGAAGAGCAAGGCAAACTCAGTCTAAATAATTAAAATTCTGTTATTAATTAAAATTAAACAATTTAGAAAGGACCGATAAAGCATGCCGTTAATGCCAAGAAAGGTGAAGTATCGCAAAAGTCAGCGTGGGAGTCGCGCTGGTAATGCGAATCGTGGTACAAAACTTAGTTTCGGTGATTATGGATTACAGACTCTTGACAGAGGNTGGATTAAGAATAATCAGATAGAAGCGTGTCGAGTTACCATTAATAGATATCTGAAACGTAAGGGTAATGTNTGGATAAGAATTTTTCCACATAAGCCAACAACATCNAGACCTCCTGAAACTAGAATGGGTAAAGGTAAAGGAGCTCCTGAGCATTGGGTTGCAGTAGTAAGGCCAGGCCTTATGCTTTTCGAAGTGTCCGGTGTTCCTGAAACAATTGCGAAAGAGGCACTCAGGAGAGCATCTAATAAATTAGGGCTTAGTACTAAATTTGTTAAACGAGATACGCATTAAAAATTGAATAAATATGAAATTCAAAGAGCTTAAAGAAAAGACAGCAGAAGAGCTAAAGGAGGAGCGTCGAGATCTCAAGTTGGAGATGATGAATCTTCGTGTGCAAAAAGCAAGTGGGCAGTTAGAAAATCCAGCAAGAATAAAAATTGTTAGAAGGACAATTGCAAAAATAGAGACATTGTTGTCTGAAAAAAAATTACAACAAACTACGGATGCATCATAAATTTTGAAATACTGTAGAACGAAATTTAAATAATTTAAGATATGACTGAAGATAAATTAGCTCCAGAACAAACATCAAGAGGATTGAGAAAAGAAAGAGTAGGGATTGTATCCTCAGACTCAATGGAAAAAACTATTGTTGTTAGTGTCGTTACACGTGTGCCTCACGAGAAGTTTAGAAAGATTGTTAAAAAGACAACAAAACTTTATGCTCATGACGAAAAGAGTGAGGCTAAGAAGGGTGACAAGGTGAGAGTTATTGAAACAAAGCCAATGAGCAAAAACAAATGTTGGAGATTAATCGAAGTGTTATCTCATTAATAAAAATATAATAAAATTTACCCATAAGTTGTTATGATCCAAATGGAATCGAAAGTTCAGATCGCTGATAATACTGGTGCGAGAGTCGCCAAGATGATTGGTGTTCTTGGCAAGAGAACACGCAGTGCGGGCATAGGTGATGTCATCACTGCTCACGTTAGAGAGGCAAGCCCAACTGCAAATATCAAGAAGGGTTCGGTTGTCCAGGCTGTTGTCGTTCGCACGGCTGCCCCAATAAGGAGATCAGACGGCTCTGTATTAAGGTTTGATAAAAATGCTATCGTCATAATTGATAAGGATAAGAATCCAAGAGGAACTCGTATTTTTGGGCCTGTAGCAAGAGAGCTACGGGAGAAAAATTTCATGAAAATTGTATCACTCGCACCTGAAGTTTTATGAGCAAATTAAAGACACACGTAAAAATAAACGATATAGTTGAAGTAATCTCTGGCGTCCATAAAAGGAAGTCTGGGAAGATTCTTCAGGTCCTTACCAAGACTCAACAGGTTATTGTTGAAGGTAGAAGAATGATCACGAAACATACTAAGAAAAGCCAAGACAGTCCTGATGGTGGTATTGTTAAATTAGAA
>PAHQ01000046.1 GCA_002705125.1 Verrucomicrobiales bacterium
TTTTGTTCGGGTCGGTTTTGATGAAAGAGAAAGGTCAGGAATAATTACGCACCCTTACATTCTTGCTCAGTTCTCATATGCATATAACAGCTCACCTATTCATCGGGGAGTTTTTCTTACAAGACATTTATTGGGTAGAACATTAAAGTCGCCGCCTATCGCTGTCTCTTTTGAAAATCAGAACCTTGATCCGTCTTTAAGTATGCGAGAAAAAGTGACTCAAGTTACTAAAGCCTCTAACTGCATGTCTTGTCATGAAATTATAAACAGCCTTGGATTTAGTCTAGAAAACTACGACGCTATTGGTCGTTGGAGAGTGTCTGAAAATAATAAGAATATAGACTCCACTAGTGAATACGAAACAAGCTCAGGTGAAAAAATATCATTAGAAGGTTCACGTAGTCTTGCTGAATTTATCGCCAATGACCCACAATCACATAAGGCATTTATCAAGACGATGTTTGAATATATGATAAAACAACCGATTCAAGCCTACGGACCTCAAACGTTAGATGAACTGTATGACTCCTTTCGTAAATCCAATTTTAATTGTAAGGCTTTGCTCGTTGACGTGATATGTATTGCTTCTATGAAAGGGGTACAACAAAAAGATCTTTGAGCCGAGTTGACGTTTACTGTATTCAGAAAGCTCTCTTTTATTAGTTTAGATTTTTGCCTGATTTTTGTAATCGTAGGTGAAAAAAAGAAATAAACTTGAATATATCGAGTTTCACCCAATCTGATCCAACTGAAAATAATTGACTGACGTTATATAACTAATAAAATAATATAATGGCCTTTGAATTATATTATTAGGTCTTAAACAGTATGAATTATTTTTCTCGTAGAGATTTTTTGAAAGGATTGGGAGTGTCTTCTGCGGCATTGCCTTTTATCAATGGTCTTCCTGGTTTACAAGCAAAGAGCCCTAAGGTTTCAAAGAAGAGGCTCATCATCATGTTCTCTCCTAATGGCACATTGCCAGGAGAATTTTGGCCTGATCAGTCAAAAGATTCAATTGTTCTAAAGCCAATAATGGAACCATTGTCTGATTTCAAAAATGACATTCTAACGATAAGAGGAGTTCACAACAAGGTCGGTGGTGACGGAGACGACCACATGAAAGGCATTGGTTGTTTGTTAACTGCAAAAAGATTACATAGAGGAAATATTCAGGGTGGTGGGCATACACCAGCGGGTTGGTCTAGTGGTATATCTATTGACCAAGAGATATCAAATTTCTTACAATCGAATCAAGAAACCAAAACGAGATTTGGTTCCTTGGAATTTGGGGTTGCTGTTCCTAATAGGGCCGACCCATGGACTCGCCTTTCATACGCAGGTTCTAATAAGCCCATAGCTCCAATAGATGATCCTCACCAGATGCTTCAAAAGATGTATGGTCAGATGAAAGATAAGGAGAGTCTCGTTAGTATTCTTGATGATGTTGCTGATGATTTGAAGACCGTGTCTTCGAAACTCTCAAAGGAAGACAGGGAATTATTGGAGGAACACATGACTCTTGTCAGAAAGGTTGAGAAAAATCTTAAGGAGGCTGAGACCGAGTCTTCTTCGAGTCATCCTGAGCCGGAGATTGATCCTAAAATTGAACTCGTTAATGATAATACGCCTAAAATAAGCCGGACTCAGATTGATCTTATGGTCAATGGATTTGCGAATGATATGATGAGAGTGTCCACTTTACAATTCATGCGTTCTGTTGGTCAGGCTAGAATGCGGTGGTTAGATGTAAATGATGGACATCATAGCCTTTCTCATAAGCCAGATAATGACAATTCAGCATATCAAAAACTATTAAAAATTAATAAATGGTTTGCTGGTGAGCTTTCATACTTATGCAAAAGATTAAAAGAAACCCCTGAGCCTGGAGGCGATGGTTCGATGTTCGATCATACTGTGATTATGTGGGTTAATGAATTGGGCAAAGGTAATAATCACACCTTAAACAACATTCCGTTCACTCTGCTTGGAGGCGGCCTTGGAGTTAAGATGGGTAGATCTTTGCAAATGCCTGACGTTGCTCATAATAGATTGCTAATGTCTCTGGCTCATTCTTTTGATCATCGAATAGAAATGTTTGGAGAAGAAAAGTTGAGCCAAGGTGGACCAATTGATCTTTCCTAATCTTTTTCTATTAGTGAACTAACCGCTAAATTTAAGGTTTCTATGGATTGTAGCTTCCATTGAATCTATTGATATTTTAGTCATCATTCACAGGGATTTTATAATTCTGACTTTCTATCTGCGGCCCGCCTAGAATGAGGTCACCTGTGAAGATTATAGATAATAATCAAAGGATTCATTTATTAGATGGCGATCTTGTAACTCTAAAGATTGAGTATAAGGTTTATTATCTAAAGTATTGTATTGTGCAGGCTCAATAAAATCCAAATTCATAATATGCAATGAAGTTGCGAATAATTTCCACTAAGTGGCTCATTTTAATCCTGATATTTGTAGCTGTCTGTGTTGCAGCACTTAGTGCCTTTCTTTCAGGTAAAATAGATAGAGATTTAATAATTAGTTACCTGGAATCTGAAAAGAATATTCGGGTAGATATCGAAGATGTAAGTCCTAGTCTTATTCTTGGTGAAGTTAATATTGAAGGAATTATTATTGGCCCTCGTGACTCAAATGCTGATAAGGGTTTAGTTGCAGAGCAACGATCCAAGCCAGTTCCAAGTAAGACTAGAATAAAGATAAGCAACGTCTCTCTAAAGGTTCGATTGGTAGACCTCTTTTTGGATAAGTTATCGATAAAATCAATTATCATTGAAGATTTAGATCTTGCCTATTCCATTAATGAAGACGGGGATCACAGTCTTGATTCCTTACTAGATCCACCTAAGTACATTAAGGGTGTATTGAATCCTGAATATGAAAGGAAGAAAAAGCGGAGAGAATTGGCAAAAATTAGATGGAAATTGGATTCGGGTTTAAAGAACCCGGATGATGATTCTTTTAACGCTTCTGAGGTTCCAATGCCGACAACCCTTGATGAATTAATTATTAAAGGAGGCCGAGTTGCAATCAAATTAGATAAGAGTGGAAACAATGTCTATTTCTCTAAGGTCAAAGGAAGTATTACAGATCTTGATGTAGATCCTCAGAATCTCAAAGAGCACAATTCTGCCTTATTAGGCTTAGAAGGTAATTTGAAAGTTATGGGGTCAGAATCTAATTTGGAGTATGCGAGTTTTGATTTGAAAGCAGATGGAACCATTCAGCCGTTTGAAGCTTCAAGCGGATTTCTTAATCCTGATTTGATTACTAGCCTTACTGTTATGGAGGGATCAAAAATAGTATCTTTACCTATTGCAACAAGATTAGCCTCGACGCTGGAGCAGTTAGAGAGCACGGGTCTTGATTTAAGCGTGATCGACGATCTGCTTGTTGTTGATAATGATACGACTTTTAGTTTAGGTCTAAGAAATTATATTTTAAGAGCAGTCGAACCTTTGCCTGTTTTGATCAATGGAAATCAGATCATTCTTGAAAAAAATTCATGGTTAAACACCGCGAATGATGAACACCTAATTAATGCGAGTTTTACCTTTTCTGATAAGATTTCTCAAAAGGCATTTGAAAAATCATATGAATATCTTTCAGAGCGTGTTGGTAAAGGGGTGGCGTCTGCGGTTTCTGAGCTCCTATTCACGCCTGTAACAAAGAAAGGAAAAATACATATTCCTTTTGTTTCTTCAGGAGATTTTAATCGTCCAAAAGTTCGCCCCTCTGTAGAACTCAAAGATTTGGCAGATGCTATCAAAGAAGGAATAAAAAAAGACCCCTTAAGTATACTTAAGGGCCTTCTTGATCGTTAGATCTCTGCCCATAGTAGGAACCAGGACCGTGTTTTCGAAGAAAATGCTTATCAAGAATGTATTGAGGTATTACAGGCAATTCTGGGCTCACTTTCCATGAATCTATCGCCATTTTTGCGCAAGTTTCTAGGGCTATACTGTTATCCAATGATTTTAGAGCAGATCCCCCCCATGTGAAAGGGGCATGATGAAGTTGAATGACTCCGGGTATTTCGTAAGGATTGATATCGTTTTCGGCAAAGTGTTTAACTATGACAATGCCTGTATTTTTCTCATAATCCTCTTTCAATTCATTTGGAGTCAAGGCTCTGCAGACTGGAACAGTGCCATAAAAATGATCTGCATGAGTAGTGCCATAACAGGGTAAATCTTTACCTGCTTGAGCAAGGCTTGTAGCTGCAGGGCTATGAGTGTGGGTCACTCCACCAATTTCGGGCCATGCCTTGTAGATTTCTAAGTGTGTTTTGGTGTCAGATGAAGGATTCAAGGTGCCTTCTACTGTTTGACCTTCCATATCGACTAAAACGATATCGGATGGTTTTAATTTAGAATATTCAATTCCGCTAGGCTTTATACCAAAGATTCCAGTCTTTCTATCAATGCCGCTAACGTTTCCCCATGTCAGTTTGACTAATCCTGAACCCGGAAGTTTTTGGTTTNCTTCGCATATCTCCTCTTTCAAATCTTCTAGCATAATGANTCTTGAGCAAGTCTCAATAAACCTCCTTGGGGTCGTACGTTTGGNTTCCTTTGTGTTCAAGTTGAGCAACTCCATTTAATTCAGAATTTTCACCTTTATTGCCAAAGGGGACTTTTCTATAGAAGCATGATTCATACCCCACATGACAGCAACCTGGACCGATTTGATCAACCCTTAACACTACTACATCTTGATCACAATCTGTCAGTATCTCAATGATTTTTTGTGTGTGGCCACTTGACTCTCCTTTGTGCCAAAGTTTGTTTCTGCTCCGACTGTAGTAAACGGCTTCNCCTTTTTCTAATGTTTGCTTCAAGGCTTCATTATTCATATACGCNACCATCANGACTTTCCCTGATGATGCATCTTGGGCCACTGCGGGTATTAAGCCATCATCACCGAATTTCGGTGAGAAATCGTGACCATTTTCAATTGATTCTTTATTTAATCTATCGCCAAATTGAATGTTCATTATTTCAGTTATATTGGATGANTGGTTTATAATTTTCTAATTATAACAAGCATCAACTAATTTTTTCCAAATAAAAATCATTAAATTAAATGAGAAGCTACTGAGTCAGCCAACATCTTTCCTTGAGTTGTAAGCTGTATCGTATCATTTGAAATAACTATAAGCCCATCTGATTCTAATTCTTTAGCTTTATCTAAATTATTTTTGATGTAATGCAAATCTAGGCCGTCTGAAGTTCTTAGTTGTAGAGCTATCCGTTCAACTCGAAATGAAGAATCATCAATAATTTCATGCTCAGTCTCAATTGTATTAGTCTTATTATTGATTAGTTGTGCCATGTATTTCTTNGTGTCTGGGACGTTGCGCCACCTTTTCCCGTTAACAGTTGAAAAAGCGCCTGGCCCAATCCCGAGGTAATCCTTACCTTTCCAATAAGAGGAGTTGTGTTTTGATCTATGACCTTGTTGGGCATAATTAGAAATTTCGTAATGTTCGTATCCTGATTCTATAAGAGTTTCCATGGCTAATGAAAAATGATCTCCATCTTTTTCAGGNTCNTCGTAAAAATCTCCTTTTTTTAANCGTTCAAAAAATTCGGTATCCTCCTCATAATTTAAATTATAAGCAGATATATGGTCAGGAGCTAGGCTGATGGTTTTATTTAAGTCCTCTTCCCAACTCATAATACTTTGTCCAGGAATCGAAAACATGAGGTCAATATTTAAGCTTTTGAAATCACAAGATTTCAGTATTNNAAAACTTTTTTCTGCACCCCTTGGGCTATGGTCTCTTCCAAGTGTTTTTAGAGTTGATTCGTTCCATGANTGAATACCGAGGCTAGTCCTAGTGACCCCCTGGCCTTTTATCATTCGAGCCTTTTTTAAGTCACATGTAGATGGATTTATTTCGATTCCCCATTCTTCGAGNCTTTTTAGNTTTAAAATCTTATTTATGCCCGAAAGCAGAGATTCTANATTTTTTCTGGAAAGAGCTGTAGGAGTTCCTCCGCCTAAGTATATTGTTTTGATATTAAATTNATAACAATCATTACTGATGGATATTTCNTTTANTACAGATTTTACCAATTCGGTTTGATTTATATTACCAAAAGTATGTTTGTAAAAACTACAGTAAGGACAAATACGGTGACAGAACGGGACGTGTATGTATAGATGTTCAACCATTACTGATCTAATATCATACTGTGACATGTTAAATTGCCAATGAAGGACTTTCAAAAAGAACTTGGAAAAGAATTGCTAGCTTCNGTTTCGCGCAGTTTTTTTCTCTCATTGAGATTTCTTCCTCCGAAGATGAGGGAGTCGACGAGTTTGGCGTATTTATTAGCAAGAATTTCAGATACGATNGCTGACACAGAAGCATTACCTAAGGAAAAAAGACTAATTTTTCTTTCTGAAATTGGTTCAGCTATCCAGGGTTCAGGATCTTTTCCAGATCTTAGTGATATGACATTCGGGGAAGGTTTGACGGAAGGAGAAAGTGTACTCTTGCAAAAGTCTAATCTTTGCTTGGAGTGGTTAGAAAGCATTGATGATATTAACTTATCATCTATTCAAAAAGTTATGAGATCTATCATAAAAGGTCAGTCGGATGATCTCCGTCGCTTTTCTTCTAATCATTTGCAGTGCCTTTCCTCAAAAGAGGAACTTGATGATTACACATATGATGTTGCCGGTTCAGTTGGCGTTTTTTGGACTGAAATTGGATTTAACTCTCATGGAAATAAATTTTCTGATCAAGAAATTGAAACTATGACAGAGTTAGGATCTGATTACGGTAAGGCGCTCCAAATTCTCAATATTTTAAGAGACTTTCCTCAAGATTTTGATAATGGGCGATGTTATTTTCCCGGCCAGTTTAACGGCTTTTCTAGTCATAAAGTTTGGGAAGAGGTTTCTGAAATTTGGATTTCTAGGTGCCGTTTTCTTATGAATTCAGCGGCAAAATATGTTGAATTATTAAGCTCACCAAGGGTCAGATTTTCTACCGGATTGCCGGCAATGATTGGGGTTCAAACATTAGATCTAATTGAGAANTCTGATTGGGATAGCTTTAGGNCTGGATTAAAGATTAAAAGGTCGAATGTGAAATCGTTAATGTTTAGAGCTCTAATATTATCTCTGACAAAAAAAGGAATCANCAATTGGTTAACAAAAGAGATTAAAGCTAATTAAATTCAGACCAAGGGTTAAACTCCTCTGGGATACTGCTTTCGAATTGGTAATCTTGATTTGTTATGGGGTGTTTAAATCCTAACTTCCAAGCATGAAGCATTAATCGACCAACCTGAAACTTTTGTTTTGAAGTTCTAGCGTAGATTGGATCACCGAGGATNGGAGTCCCAATAGATTTCATATGCACTCTGATTTGGTGAGTTCTNCCTGTNAGAAGATTACATTGAACTAATGTAGCATCCTTGAAATGAATTTTTTTTTCATATTCGGTTATCGCAACCTTGCCTCTTGGAGGGGGAACTACAGCCATCTTTTGTCTATCTCTAGGGTCTCTAGCAATATTNTTCTCTATTCTACCAGAATCNAATGAGGGAATTCCATCTACCACGGCGAGATAAATTTTACTTACCTTTCTTTCTGAAAAATTCTCCACTAATTTTTTATGACTCGCGTCAGATTTGGCTGCGACGATGCATCCGCTAGTATCCTTGTCAAGACGGTGAACAATTCCTGGCCTTTCTACCCCTCCAATACCTGAAAGCTCTTTGCAGTGATAAAGGAGAGCATTAACAAGAGTGCCAGAGGGGTTTCCGGCAGCAGGGTGAACAACGAGCCCATGTGGTTTATTAACTACGATTAGATGTTCGTCTTCAAAAAGAACCTCCAAATCCATCTCTTCNGGCTGGGCTGTCGCCTCCCTAAGTGGAGGTATTGTAACTCCGATGATATCACCAATTCCAATTGGCTGGCTTGGTTTAGTTTTCNTACCATTGAGTTTGATGTGACCCTCTTTAATAAGNGATTGTAATCTAGATCTTGAAAGGTCTGGAAGTTTGATAGCAAGAAACCTNTCTATNCTATCATATTNTTCGTTNCTTTCCTCGACTTTGAGCTCCATTGCGAATTTATACAAAGGTTCACTAATTGTGACCTTTCTGCAATCTATCACTTATCAGATTTTGCGCTATTCCTCAGTGNTGATATTGTATGTCGATGGATAAAAAATCCAATAGTAAACATCTCATGAACGCTTGCCCTGGATGTGGTGAGGTTATGGATGTTTCTAGTTGTGATCCATATTCGAAAGTGATCTGCCCTGAGTGCTCTACTGCTATAAGAGTGAGAGCGGACTTTTTACACTTCAGAATCGAGAAAAAAATTGGTGAAGGAGGTTTGAGTAGAGTTTTTCAAGCCGTTGACCAGACTTTAAATAGACAGGTGGCGCTTAAAGTTTTGAGNCCTGAATTTAGTAAAGATTCTCAAAGAGCCCTAGAATTTGAAAGAGAAGCTCGTATCACAGCNTCTATCAGTCACCCAAATGTAGTTAAAGTTTATTCAGCGGGTAGAGATCAGGACCACTATTTTATGGCTATGGAGCTGGTCAACGGGGGGTCATTGGATCAGTTGATTCACAAAAAGGGTAAAATTGTTGAAAGAAGAGCTTTGAAAATCGGGGCAGAGTTAGTTCGAGGTCTCCAGGCTGCNCACAAGGCAGGTCTAATCCATAGAGATGTNAAGCCTGGAAATATNCTGTTTTCTGAGGACGGAGTTTCTAAAATAGTAGATTTCGGTTTGGCTCGCAGGGAAGTTGGAAATCGTTCGGATGATGGTGAGATGTGGGCAACTCCTTTTTACGTTCCACCTGAAAAGCTTTACGGGGCCAAAGAGGATTTTCGTTCAGATGTTTACAGTCTTGGCGCAACACTATTTCATGCCCTAGTAGGCAAGCCGCCCTGTTCCTCGGATACATCTTCAATTGATGAGCTTAAGTTGCTTAAGCAGAAGAAAACTAGCCTAGAAGTTAATGCTCCGAATATTTCAATATCTACATGTGATTTGATTGACCGAATGATGGATAACACTCCAAGCAACCGGCACGAATCCTATGACGAATTATTGAATGATTTTGAAAATGCTCGAAGTCAATTAAGTCAGACCTCTGTAAAATTAATTGGCTCAAGCCTTCGACTTGAAAAGTCTGAAAAATCTAACATAAAACGAAAAATAACAACTTCTATATTGTTTGTCATATTGTTTCTTGGAGTGCTAGGAGTGCTCGTTCTACAGGATCAAGAAAACAACAAAAAGGTAATAATTTCAGAAGACCTTGATGAGGGTTTGANTTTTATAGATATTAACAGCTCCAAACAAACTGTAACTGGGAAATTTTATTCAGGTGTAGAAATGATGGTTGCTTCTGATTACGGCGCCGCAGAAAGGGAGTTTGCTGAAATAGCTTCGTTTCCTNAGGTTTTACAGCCTACCTTGAATTGGGCGCTTTTCAATCAAGGCTTAAGTTTACTTTTACAAGGTGACCTCGAGAGAGCGCGAATTGTCTATCAAAGATTAGAGGAAAGAAGTGTTAACTCTGATGGCCTTGAAAGTCAGGGCCTAAAATTTTTTTTCAGAAAGTCTTCACAATTACTGAGTCAAAGAAAAGCAATCAGCTATGATCAGTTGGCTAATTATGAAGGTAAAAGTTATGAATCTATTGCCCTATTAGCATTTGGCCTTCAGAATTGGCAACACGAGGATTTTGATGATGCAGAAGAGTATTTAAGAAGTTTTTCGTTACATGTCTCGCCGAAAAATTATCCATGGATAGAAGATTTAAAATTAATTACTACACCATANCTTAAAGACATTGATCTATTTAGAAAATTTCCAACAATTCGTGAGAATCCAAATTCTAATGATGTGCTGACTGCCTTGAATGTTTCTGAAGAAATAATTGAATTAGTAGTGTCTCAAAAAATAAAAAATATTTTAAATGATCAGATACTAAATTATCAGAAACTCTCGGAGAAGCTCGTGACAGAAGAAGCGCAAGAGGTCGAAAGTAGAATGGCAAAGTTACGTATTGAAGAGTTACAAAAAATGATTCTATTGAGAAAAAACATCCAAAGTTTTTCTACAAGATTTCAATTTTCTCGCGGTTTGAATATGATTGAGTTGGTGAGGTTTACTCATCCCGAGTTTATACAAAAAAAAGTAGACAGGTTAGAGATATGGAAATCTTCGGAGTCTTTNATTCAAAGAATAGTGAATGACATAAATAGATTTAATTATCGTGGGCCTATATTGACGAACGAGGGATCTTCGAGAATTCTAAAAATTATTTCTGCAGATAGGGACCAGTTTACTTATTCTTTTGGTGNAGCTCAGGGAAAAGCTAAAGTTTCTATTGAGCAAGTTTCAGCATCGTCTTTAATCGCGATGTCAGTTTTTTTTGATAGAAATATTAATGATAGAGAAATTNTACAGGAAAGAATGCAGGAAAGAGTGCTATTTTTATATTTAGTAGGAAGACTTTCTCAATCCTCTGCCCTCAGTGGGTTAGTAGAGGATAAACAATTTCAATTACTTTGGTCTAGAATTCTTGAATTTGAACGTAATTCATAATTTCTTTGTGCTCTTTCTTGAGCGTTTGGCATATCTATTGCATTATTAAAACATGAGCGATAAAGAGAATGATCCGCCACAACCATCACCTGAGGAAATTTCCAAAAAATTAAGTGAATTTTTTAAACAGAATTTNGGAGATTCTGTAGGTTTTGGTTCTTTTAATGANGCTAATACGCTGGATGAGGAACCTGAAATNCCAGAAGAGNCNGAANAAAAAGACGATAAGGATATTTTTGATTTTAATTATTTACCGAAGGACATTTGTGCTCACCTGGATCGTTATGTAATTCGNCAAGAAGAAGCNAAGAAGGCTCTATCNATCGCAGTCTGTGACCATTATAATCANGCAAAGTTTTTAAGGCAATTAAAGGATCAAAGTCNNGANTCTGCGTCTAACATAGAGTTTGCAAAGCAGAACGTTGTTATTGTTGGCCCTACCGGTGTGGGTAAGACCTATTTAGTTAAACATATTGCAGAACTTATCGGAGTGCCTTTTGTAAAGGCAGATGCAACNAAATTTAGTGANACTGGGTATGTTGGAGGTGATGTNGATGATTTAGTTAGAGAACTTGTACAAAAGGCTGANGGGGANGTTGATCTTGCAGAGCATGGAATAATTTATATAGATGAAATTGATAAGCTAGCTAGCCACGGTAATTCGATGGGTAGAGACGTGAGTGGTAGAGGGGTTCAGACTGCTCTTCTCAAATTGATGGAGGAGACAGAAGTTCAATTAAGAAATCCCATGGATATCCAGTCTCAGATGCAAGCCGTCTTTGATTTAAAGAGTGGAAAGTCTGGNCCTAAAATTATCAANACNCGTGATATTCTATTCATTGTAAGTGGTGCTTTTTCTGGCTTAGAAGAACTCGTTCGTAAAAGAGTCAACAAAGGAAATATAGGTTTTAATAGTAATAGCGTAGAGGTCCCTATGGATAAGGAATTATTTGGTCATGTTACCACGCAGGACTTTATTGATTATGGTTTTGAGGCCGAATTTATAGGCCGTTTGCCTATTAGGGTTGTTTGTGAACATTTAGGAAGTGACGATCTATTGGAGATAATGCAATCATCTGAAGGCAGTTTACTTAGGCAGTATGAACAAGAGTTCGCTGCATATGGTGTGAAGGCAAATTTTGATAAAGACGCNTTAGAGATCATAGCAGAACGAGCCGCAGCNGAAAGGACAGGTGCTAGAGGCCTCTTGACTATTTGCGAGAGGGTTTTAAGAGATTTTAANTTTGAACTACCTGGAACCTCTGTAACTGAATTAAGAATAAACGCTGAGCTTCTTAATAATACTAGTGAAGTCCTTGAAGAGTATAAAAAGAAGGGCTTGGAAATGAATGCAGGAAAAGTTATCAGGGAAATGAAAATGTTTGCTTCTGAATTTCATCGTCAGCATGGAGTGAAGATAAAATTCTCTGACGATGCTGTTTCAGCGGTTTCNGAGCNTTCATTAGCAAAAGGTACAAGTCCANTAAATGAATGTAATTCATTATTCAAAGACTATCAGTTTGGCCTTAAGCTTATACAAAAGAATACAGGTAAAGAAGACTTTCTAATTNCGGCTGATGCTGTTGTGGATCCGGATTCTTTTTTAAGCTCAATGGTCGTTAGTTCATACCGTGATGCAGGTAAAGAATAATAATAAAGTTACTATCTTTAAAGAAATATATAATGTGATGCGTACTATTTAAAATATATGGCANGATTGGAATTCCCTGAAGAGATTAAGTTGCTCATAGAGAGATTTAAACAATTGCCAGGTATTGGGCCTAAGGGCGCAGAGAGAATAGCAATTTGGCTAATTAATAAGGATAAGGAATTTTCCGATTTGTTGGCAAGGTCTATAGAGAATGCATCTCATTCAATAACCCTTTGCGAAGAGTGTGGATTTTTTAGTAGTCAAGAAAATGGCTGTGTTTTGTGTAAAGACCAATCAAGGGAGAGTTTATTGATTTGTGTTGTTGAGCANCCTACGGATGTGATTGCTCTTGAAAAAACAGGAGTCTTTAAAGGCCATTATCATTGCCTTGGAGGAAAGCTTGCACCTCTTGATAATGTTGGTCCTGACGACCTTAGGATTAATTCATTAATTCGAAGAATCAGTGAATTTGAATTTAAAGAATTAATTTTAGGTGTTGGTTCTGACGTGGAAGGCGAAGCGACAGCTAATTATTTGGCCGATTTGATTATGGAAAAAGGCATCAAGATTGATATAACAAGATTAGCGCAAGGGCTTCCAGCGGGTGGGGGGCTAGAAAATGCTGATGAGTTAACTCTATACAGGGCTCTTGATGGAAGACGAAAACTTTAAAACTTGATTGCCAAAAGCTAGCAAATCCCTAGATTAAAACTGATATATGTCGTGTAAGATTGATCCGGCTCTACACAAGGATGCCAAGCCAGAATGGATAAAAGTTAGGCTCCCAAGTGATCCAGTATTCTGGTCCACGAAAGGGCTAATTGATGATTTGCGCCTTACAACAGTCTGTGAGGAAGCTCAATGCCCCAACCGATGGGAGTGTTGGAGTGGAGGTACAGCAACATTCATGATTGCTGGGGAGCGTTGTACGAGAGCCTGTGGATTTTGTGCAGTAAGCACAGCTAAGCCACTTTCGCTTGAAATTGATGAGCCTCTTAGAGTGGCCCAGGCGACTAAAAGGCTTGGGCTCAACCATGTTGTTATTACNGCAGTCGCTAGGGATGACCTTGCTGATGGAGGAGCTGAACACTTTGCAAGAACGGTAAGATCTACAAAGAGAGAGAATCCTGGAATCGTGGTTGAGATTCTTGTGCCTGACTTTAATGGCAAAGATGAAGCATTGAGGGTTTGTATGGAGTCTGAACCACATATTTTCAATCATAACCTAGAGACCGTTGAAAGGTTGACCAGGTTGGTCCGATCTAGGGCCCAATATCAACGATCGCTTGATATATTGAAGAAGGCTAAAAAATTTGCCACTGAAATGGGATATCAAGTTGCCACCAAAAGTGGGATTATGCTTGGCTTAGGAGAAAAAGAGGGTGAGGTTTTAGAGGCTATGGATCATCTACTAGATAATGATGTTACGGTATTAACTCTTGGTCAGTACTTAAGACCCTCAAAAAAACATTTGCCTGTTGTGGATTATATTCACCCCGACCAGTTTGATCATTTAAAGAAAACAGCTGAGCAAAAAGGCTTTAAGCATGTGGCATCAGGACCGCTTGTAAGAAGTTCGTACCATGCCTCTGACTTCAAGCCAGANCTCGATCTAATAAGAGATTAATCAGTTTAGTATTGGAATCCATTCTTTCTTACCCTGACCATNGGGGAACTGCTTGGATCATTGAGAATTCCATCTANAACCTCGGCTGCGTATATGATGTGGTCTCCACCTTCGATCTTTCCCGTTATTTTACAGGCCAGAAAAGCTAACGCCTCAGTTAANTGNGGTAAGTTGAATTCATTGTCATCAAGTTCAAGTGAAGCGAANGGCGAANGGTTNTCTTGCTGATTGAATGGTTTCATTAGTCTGCCATCTTCTTCTCCTAATATGTTAATACCAATCATTCCTGATTCTTCAATGGCTTGATTTAACCTGCGGTCTACACCAATAGCNGCTGTGATAGTTGGGGGGTTGAAGCCAGCTTGCTCAACAAAACTTGCAAGCATGCCTACTTCATCTCCGTCTATACTACTNGTGGCGATAAAGACTCCACTTGGTATTTTTCCTAGGGCAGCGCCTATGTTATCAATGTCCATATAATATTTTGTTACGAAGTTAANTTTAGTATGGATTTGTCATCAATGAAAATTGTTTCTCCATGCNTCGGTTCCTCCGTGTACATTAGTGAGATCTTTAAATCCTTTTGCTTTTAGCATCATGCATGCTTTCAGGCTTCTTTTTCCTGATTTGCAAATGACATGAAGCGGAACTGAGGTGTTTATCTCGGAGATGCGTTTTTCTAATTGTGGTAATGGTATGAATTGAGCGCCTTTGATATGAAACTCCTCAACTTCATCTGGGTTCCTCACATCTAGAAGATTAAATTTTTTATTTTTTTCTATCATGTGAGAAAGCTCATCGACACTAATTTCAGGAAATTCTATTTCATCATCATAGCCCGTTATCCTTGATAATGTCTTCATCGTTGCGTTTTCACCGCAGATTACACAATCCGGATCAGAGGTTATGTTAAAAGTCTTAAATCGAGTTTTTAGAGCATCAAAATGAAGAAATTTTCCAATCAATGGTTCGCCTACACCTGTTAAAATTTTAATAGCTTCTGTCGCTTGAAGTGTTCCTATTATTCCTGGGAGCACGCCCAAGACTCCTCCTTCTGTTCAGTCAGGAACTGCCCCTTTAGCTGGTGGGTCTGGAAATAGGCAGCGGTAGCAAGGGCCACTGTCACTATTAGAGAATACTGTCACTTGACCTTCGAACCTAAATATTGATCCGTAAACATTTGGGATTCCTAACAAAACAGAGACGTCGTTAACAAGATAACGAGAGGGAAAGTTGTCAGTTCCATCTATGATAACATCGTAATTTTTTGCAATTTTTAGTGCATTAGTTTCATTAAATTCTTGGTCGTATAGGTCGAGTTCAACATTTGGATTTATACTGCTTATAGTTTCCTCTGCCGAGTCAATTTTCTTTTTTCCGATATCCTCAGATCCGTGTAAAATTTGGCGCTGGATATTCGATTCATCAACAATGTCCATATCAATGATCCCTATTTTCCCGACCCCTGCTGCTGCTAAGTACATTGAACATGGGGAACCAAGGCCTCCAGCTCCAACGCACAATACGCTAGAGCGTTTTAACTTCTCCTGACCGTCAATACCAAATGAGGGTAAAGAGATGTGGCGGGCGTAGCGTTTTAGTTCGCTATCACTCAGATGAGTTTCCTCTAACATTAGTGAATCATAATTCAGTTATTAATACTTACATTAATCTTTTTTACAAAATTTAACCAAAAATGAATTAGAAAACCGTTATTTTTGAAAATTCATGAAACATTTTAATAACCTTGTTCGTANAAATTATNTGTAGTTTTAAACAATCAAAATGAAAGATAAGAACAAGAATAACAAATCAGAAATTCTTCAGGAATTTTTTCTTAANGCCCTCACTTTNGCAGTTTTGAATCAATCATGGTTAGAAGTGGTTTCAGATGAAAAAATGAAAGATCCGGAGCTTGGTTAAGTTGGGATTAATTTTTTTCTAAATTACACTAACCACANCATTGCAACCACACTTCGTGGGTGATAGTCTCATTCATAATTTCATGAATGATTCTTATGCAATTTCTCGTATTGATTTGCCGTTGATGAAGACTCATGGCTGGCAGGTTAGGTTAAGAAGACGTGGTAAATTATTTTCTAAGTTTTTCTCAGATCGAAAGCACGGTGGAGTTGATAANGCATTAGTAATTGCTAGATCCTACAGGAATGATTTAATTAAAACATTACCTGACCCTGTCCGCGCTGGAGCAGAGGGAAAGCTGACGAGGCGCAACATTTCTGGTGTTGTCGGTGTTTCTAGGATCGTGATCAAGACTGGTATGAGAAGATACGAATTCTGGCAGGCGACATGGTCCTGTGATTCTGGAGTCAGAAAAAGAATGAAGTTTTCAGTAAGGCGATATGGAGAGGAACGCGCCTTTGAGTTAGCATGTGACGCCCGTAAAAATGGTGAAAGAAAATGACAGAGCCTATTGATTCGATTCGAGTTGATATTTGGTTGTGGGGCGTGAGGATATTTAAGACGCGAACTTTAGCATCCGCATCATGTAGATCTTCGAAGGTACGAGTCAATGGAGATNCGGTAAAGTCATCAAAATTAATTAGGGTGGGGGATGTGATTGATGTACAAAAACCAAGGTCAAAGATGACTGTTCAAGTATTGAGCTTATTAAAGAAAAGGGTGTCTGCAAAAGAGGTGACAGCTTATAAAAAAGAGATCTCTTTAATCGTAGAAGAAAGAGTTGATCCTATAGTCAAACCTATCAGAGGCGAAGGGAGGCCCACTAAGCGAAAGCGAAGATTGATGGATGCTTTTCTGGATGAAGTTGAGCGTGGCTCTAGCTGACTATTAATTAAACGCCTTACTCGGAGAGTTTCAATCTATTGGCGTTATTGTTCTTTGCTTGATTTCTGAGTTTGGTAATTGATTCCCTATGTTTGTTAATCCGTTCGTTGCCCTCTGCGTTAAAGGGTGCTTCAGGCCAGTCCCAATTGTCTGTCCTGAAAGAAGGTATTGGAATAGTTCTTTCATGATGCCCCGAGTTGACGGCATTACCTATTGGGTTCCTAGCCCATGCATATCTAACAGCTACAGGATTCTCNACTAGATCACTCCAAACTTTAAGTCTTTTTTCATCATAAATTGGTCGTTTATTTTTGTCGTACCCCTTGATGACGAACTCGGCTAGCGCTGGAATGAAGTGTCTATTATCAGAGGCAATTGAAAAGCCAGCAAAAGGTCTTCCNTCATGGACTCTGACAGGNTTTTCGAAGGTTAGAATAAAATGATCTTTGCTTTTCTCTGCAGATGACAGTTCTACTGGTTCCCAACCGATTCTTTTATGGCCCAAAATAGTATTTATTGCCCATCTGGCCGCACGTTCTCCAAGTTCAAACTTTTTATGGGGATGGTACCAAGGTACTTGTTGGTCGTAGGCAGGTAAAAATGCGGCAAATTTGAGAGATTTGATGGCTCTGTNTTGTCCCTCCCTAATGTAAGGTGCAGGATCTACCGTTCTTAATTCAAAGTTTTCATTGGTCTGCGGTTGTCCTCCAGCAGTGAGGCCGATTACGCAGAACGGCATCTTTTCATTTCTGAAATTGACTCTCCAATCCTCGATCATGGATTGAAATGTTTTTCTGTACAAAGCTGGCCTGGCGTTTCCAAGAGCATTATTATATCCTTGATTAAAGAGGGCCCCGCTGATGTTTAGGCCGCCAAGTGGTGCAATCATTGCATTAAATGAACCGCCCGGATTATTTCTGTCAGTAGCGGGATCCTGTCCTGGCTTGGTTGGTTTTGGATTGGGTTTTTCTCCTCGCTCTTTTCTATTTACAGTNTCTTTTTCCCANCTTTTAATTTTTTGGTTAAGGCTTTCTTGCGCATCATAGCTAGATATTTTTTGATCCCATTCCTCAAGAAGATGTTCCGTGCCGTCAACCGNTTTAAGTTTATTACGTGATGTCCATGCTTCGACAGTCGTTCCTCCAACCGAAGCATCAATCAAGCCAATTGGAAAACCTGAAACAAGATGAAGCCGTCTCCCAAAAATATATCCGATCGCAGAAAATCTAGCGACCGATTTAGGGGTACATATTTGCCAATGTCCTTTTAATTCATAACGATTCTCCCAAGCGTTAAATTCATTAATTCGTTCAATGTCATNTTGAATTTCATTGGCTCCTTTCTGAGGNACTGTCATCAAACGGATTGATGGAAAGTTTGCAGAAATGACTTCAGTGTCTCCATGGTAAATGCTNTCTAGGGCGTCTTCCATATTACTTTGCCCACCAAGAACCCAAACATCTCCTATCATGATATTATCAAATTCAATGTTCTCACCATCAGAAGACACNGACATAGACTTCGCTTGATTCGATCCCTGGAGTGGTTCCAGATCGAGAGACCAATCTCCATTAGTGTCTGCTTTTACGCTTAGATCTCGGCTTCCAATTATAACCCTGACGTTTTTATCTGGCGTTGCTTTTCCCCATACATGTATTGGAGCATCTCGTTGAATTACCATATTATCCCCAAAGACCTTAGGAACAGACAGTTCCGCATTAAGAATGGATGGAGCTATTAGGATTAAGATAAGTGTTCTCATGATCTAGTCTTTANTAGTAAGAAAAAATGCCCGGCAAAGGTGTCGGGCACTTTTCTGTAAATAGTTTTGTATTTGTATGAGAATTTTACTCCTCAGAGTTCTCAGCAAATTGAGCATCGAAAACAATATCACTCGGAGGGAAGTCGATATTTTTCACATAAGAACAACTTTCTGTAGCACCAAATTCACGGTCCATGGCTCCGTCTTCCCATTCAACGCTTAATGGTCCCATATATTTTATGTCATTAAGTGCTCTTATGATTTTTTCAAAGTCTATATTTCCACGGCCCACTGATTTAAAGTCCCAGAACCTTGAAGGGTTGTGGAAATCTACGTGACCGCCAAAGACACCTGCATCCTTAGGTGAGTCGGACCAGCTAACGTCTTTCATGTGCACGTGATTGATTCTATCTGCAAACCTGTAAATGAACTCCACATAGTCGACGCCTTGATATCCAAAGTGGGATGGGTCGTAATTGAAACCGAAGGCAGGATGCCCATCGAGAGCGTCTATGGCGCGTTGAGCTGAGGAAATATCAAAAGCAATCTCAGTTGGGTGAACTTCAAGGCCGAATTTCACGTCGCACTTTACAAACTCATCTAATATGGGTTTCCACCTTTTTGCGAAGTCTTCATACCCAGCATCGATTTGGCCTGGTAAAACAGGAGGAAATGAATATACAAGATGCCATATAGAAGACCCTGTAAAGCCGTTGATGACTTTCACGCCAAATTCTTTTGCTGCATGGGCTGTTTTGATTAGCTCTTCTGCTGCTCTCTGTCGGACTCCTTCAGGTTCACCGTCACCATAAATATAATCTGGAAGAATCTGTTGATGTCTCTCATCAATATTGTCGCAGACTGCTTGTCCTACAAGGTGAGTTGATATTGCATAGCATTCGAGACCATGGTTAGATAAAGTTTCTCTTTTAGCTTTGCAGTAATCCGAATCTGCTTTGTCGATCTCGAAGTGATCGCCCCAACAGCCGAGTTCTACTCCGTCGTAGCCAAATGATTTTGCTTTGGAGCAAATAGTTTCTGTGTCTAAATCGGCCCACTGGCCTGTGAATAATGTAACTGGACGTGCCATTTTATTTATTTAGTTTGTAAATTGTAATTTTTTATATTTGAGGGGATTCAAGGTTGGTGGAAACGTTGCAACCTTTCAAGGTTTTTTCTGGATTTCGTGCCTAATGGATGAAAAGTCTTAATAGTGACAGATAATTCGGATAACTTATTAGCTCTCAGTGATGCTGCCTACGAAGTAAGGACAAAAGCGCCTAATAGGAGTGGAGCTCTACCCTTCACTGAAGAAATGCTTAAAGAATCTCCGAGTGGTGATTTGTTTGGTTGGTCTCACAACGTCGGTATGGGGTGGAGGCCAGACCTTATCACCTCTGATCAAGTGTTAATTCTTACGACTTCTGGTGGAATTAGATCTGATAATGGAAAGCCAATTGCACTCGGTTATCATACTGGTCATTGGGAGGTGAACCTAGTTGCAAAAGAAGCGGCTACTCAGTTTAAAGAAAGTGGTTGGATTCCATTTGCTGGACACTGTTCTGATCCATGCGATGGAAGGACTCAAGGTACACCAGGAATGATGGATAGTCTTGCTTATCGTAATAGTGCTTCTGAAGTACTGGGTCGACTCATTAGATCATTGCCTACGGCTCGTGGTGTAATGGGTATAGCAACGTGTGATAAAGGGCTACCAGCAATGATGATGGCACTCGCTGAATCTAGGGAGTCTCCTGGCATCTTGGTTCCCGGCGGAGTAACGCTGCCTCCAGAGAGAGGAGAAGATGCAGGAACTGTTCAATCAATTGGGTCTCGTTTTTCGCATGGAGAGATTTCTTTAAAGGAAGCTGCTGAAGCCGGTTGCGTGGCTTGTGCAAGTTCAGGAGGTGGTTGCCAGTTCTTTGGAACGGCTGCGACCTCTCAGGCGATCGCCGAAGCGCTTGGGATTGCTTTACCTCATTCAGCTTTAGCGCCTTCAGGAGAGAGAGTATGGCTAGAGAGTGGTAGAGCTTCTTCAAGGGCTCTAATCAATATGGTTCGTAATGGACTTCACATGAGTCACATTCTTACTCAAGAAGCATTTAGTAATGCTATGCTGGTACATGCTGCTATGGGAGGATCCACTAATCTGCTTCTTCATTTACCAGCAATAGCTAGATCAGCTGGCTTAGAGGCTCCTCTTCTTGAAGATTGGATTTCAGCTAATCGTAAAGTTCCTAGGATTGTCGATGTTCTTCCTAATGGGCCCAATAATTATATGACCGTTCAAGTCTTCCTTGCTGGAGGCGTCCAAGAGGTAATGCTTCATCTTAGAGAAATGGATTTATTAAATTTAGATTGCCTGACTGTGACAGGTAAGACATTAGGCCATAATCTTGAAAGTTGGCAAAACTCTGATCGAAGAATTAGGTTTAGGGATATTCTTTATAATAGCGATGGAGTAGATCCAGATGATGTCATAATGTCACCAGACAGAGCTGTGGAAAAAGGATTGGCAAGAACGTTAGCTTTTTTGTCAGGTAACTTGGCTCCAGAGGGGGCAGTCGTTAAGAGTACTTCAATTTCTCCTGAACTCTATTCTAATTCTGGATCTTACTTACATGAGGGAAAGGCTCGCGTTTTTACTGATGAGCATTCAGCAATTTCAGCGGTCAAATCTGTTGGAAGTGACCGAGTCCGTCCTGGCGAAGTTATTGTGTTAATTGGGAGAGGGCCGATTGGTGCTGGCATGCCTGAAACGGCTCAAATTACAAGTGCCCTTAAGTATACTGAAGCTCTAAGCCAAAATGCGCTTATCACGGATGGAAGATTTTCGGGATTTTCATCTGGCCCCTGCATTGGACATGTTGGCCCAGAGTCATTAGCCGGTGGGCCTATAGGTAAATTAAGAGATGGTGATTCAATTAGAATTGAAATCAAGAAAGATCATTGCACTGGGTTTGTTGATTACTTAGGAGACACCAAGTCATTTAATGAGCGTTCTGTGAATCCAAAGCTGAAAGAGGATCCGAATTTGCCTGAATCTGTTAAACTTTGGGCAGCTTTACAAAATACTGGTGGGGGAACTTGGGGAGGGTGTGTTCCTAACATTAAAGAAGTTATTAGAAAATTAAGCTCTTGATACTGCTTCAGGATTTTTATTTTTTTTCTCAACCCATTGAGCAGTTAACAAGCTTAATATTACAGAAACTCCAAAAGCATAAAACCCCGCCTCCAGGGTGATGCGACTTCCTCCTGGCATTTCCTTTAAAAGGAGGACAGTCATAGCTACTAGGAATACCTCGAGCATTGCGTATCTTGATATTATCTGTAAAAAACCCATCCATTTTTCGGATAAGAGCCCGAAGAACAAAGTTTCTGCCCAAAGTACAGAGAGTTTAATAACCGGTAGGATTAATGAAAAAATAGCTATAATTGAGGCGAGTATTTTTTCCTCTTCATTCCATAGACTTCTAACACCTTCTAATAAGCTGAAACTTACTTTTTTCATATCAGAAGGAGATAGTAATTCAACTATGCTCGTCCATTCACCTGCTGCAGGTTCTACAGAAAAAATCGGAATTATAGAGGCGCTTCCAAATAGAAAGCATGAAATTGCGATTAATATCAGAGAGGCTCTACGTTTCATTTATCACCAAAAGACTCTAATAATTCACGGAGTTTATCCTCCGTCTTTTTGGTGGTTTCTTTAATGACTTCCTCTAGTTTGTCTCTTTGTTGATCAACTTGATCACCAATTTTTTGAATTTCCTCGCCGACGTTTCCGCTGAATTCTTTAATTCCTTCTTGCGCTTCCTTGGCCCAGCGCTTGACAGTTTCTAGCATGACCTCATCAGGTTCTTCCAGGTACGAGGCCCCAGTGATCTTGAAAGATTTATCCGGAATAGAAAGGTCATCATCTTGAGTTACAGCAATGACTAGGCGCTTGAGTGATTTGTCTGATTCTAACTCGCATTTACCTGGGCGTAGCTCAGTCGTGTCTATTTCCCAGCCACCAATGTAATCACGGCTAACAATATCTTTATCGAATAATCCGATGCTAAACTTTTGTCCTTTTTCTGCCCTTATTCGGGCGATTCTCTTTACAGTTGAGGTGCTAACTTCTCCCTTGATGACATCACCCACAGATATCGCTATAGGGTCCCATCTCCCTATAAGTGAATCATCGCTAGAGACTGTATTTAGAATGACTTGATTTTTCCATACAACCATTGCGCTGAGGTCGGGAGCAGTGGCGTCGACATCCCACTTGCTACCATCATTCTTTGCTTCAGCAACCTCGGCTTCTGCAATCCATAATGTATAAATTGAATTATTAGTATTCTTTTGATTTCCCTCTTTGGGATCTTTGGTAAATAGATATCCAAGGAAGATTATACCAAGCGGGGCAAGAATTAAGAACCAGATTGACTGCTTATTGAGTTTATCTTCAGGCATATTTTTTTAATTCTATTTTTCGATTTCTTAGTTTCTCATTGTCTAAGAATTGTATTTTTATTTATTTTGTTTATTTAGATAGTAAACAAAACTAATTATTTTATTGTAAGTGTTAGTTAAAGGTGAGGCTTAATTGTATTAATAATGAGATTAATTTACACTACATCAAATCAATGTCCAAATAGGTATTGGTGATGCTTTCCCTGCCTAATTTACTGTTTTTATCAGTTGGAGGTTCCAGGAGTTGGTGTCATTGGATGAAAAGTTTCATCTTTTTTAGAGGTTCTTCCAAATGAAATATCCTTTGATTGAGTCCCAAAAGTGATCATATCCATTATTAAATTACCCTGTTCATCTGGTGATGTTAGGGATAAAAACTCACCCTTTGAAGATAATTTAAAATTGGAGTGCAGGCCTTCCGCTGCGCTACCATTTTCATCAGCCCATACCAAAAGGTATTCGTTAGCCGCAATAGATGTGCCTTCAGGAAATTGCCATTTTCTTGGATTTTCTTTATTGTCACTTAAGTACCATCCTGACAGGTCTATTTTATTTTCTGTGGTGTTCAGAAGTTCAATCCAGTCATCATAGTCACCTTGAGGGTCTTTAAAAGAGTTGGTGTTTGAAGCCATGAACTCATTGATTATGACTGGTGAATCATTTTCACTGATCATAGATTTAACTCTAAATGATGATGGGTTTGATTCAGCCATAGATGGATAGAAAGTTGCTGTTTTCGATGAATTTCCTGACCGGGCTTCAATATAAAACCAAACCTTTTCACCCGAAGGGTAACCAGGTATTGAAGCTCCATAGATGCCATCATTAGNATTNNCATCACCGCTTTTTCCATCATCNANCATTTGGGTGATCTGATAAGGGTCTATCTGGCCATTCGGTGTGTAATACAGATAGACAGAGCTGANTCCATCATTTTCATTNGGATTAATGCTTGCTGTTATTATGGTTTCTTCAAAGGNGNTGGGTTGGTTAGTAACTGAAACTGAAATAAATTCTGGTCCAATTTCAGANACTTCTTGATGATNCATTAGGAATTCATGGCGAGTTTCTATTAGATTATTTAAATCACTCACTGCTGAATAAAAGGCCGTCATTGTGAAGTCTTTTTTGGGATCTTCATTCATAGGAGTTTCAATAATTTCCACAAAGTGGTCTATCCTCTTCTTCATTACTTCANGATTGAAATCTTGTTTTAGGATGGTTCTAATATGAGCAAGNTATCTTTGCCGGTACTCTGGAANTGATAAAAGTTTACTAATAACAGGTCGATTTATATTGGTTTCATGTTCGAAAGGATTGAGCCGAGTTTGATTTGGTCTGAAAGCTTCGTTTCCGTCATGTTCTATTGGGAATAGTCTTCCCGAATTAGGTTCAAAATAAATCAGGTAATCACAACCCTTGTTCCAGTAGCTATCATCATCAGTGAAAATATTTTCTAAGGCTAAGAACCATAGCCAATTGTCAACTGCGAGCACTTCATTGACTTTATCCTTAAGATTATTTTGGGGGGTATTATTTAGAACATCAGTAACATGAATAAGGTTTTGCCATGAATTTTCTGAGTTCTCTTTTTTTAACTCATACTGAGCTTCGTAGGCCGCCTGGTCCTCTCCAAGATATAGTAAAGCTTTGTCTCCACTTGCCCATCCGCCACCACCACCGCCTGGAGGTCCGCCTCCGCCTGGGGGTCTGCCACCGCCTGGGGGTCTGCCACCNCCTGGAGGTCTGCCACCGCCTGGGCCACCAGGAAATCCGCCACCACCATTGGCACCATTTCCGCTTCCATTCCCACTTGGAGCTTTCCATCGGTCACCTTTGTTATCTTTAAAATATTCATTAATTAAAGAGNTATCTTGCTGTTGAACATTAGAATAAATACCCCAGTTCTCTCCATTAATATTAAGTTGGGCGATCCCTGCCCACGGGCAAGCGACATATTTTTTCATGGTATTAAAATATAAAGCCTCCCTCAAAAGAGTCTCATCTCCAGCCGCGTTATTTAAATTTAGTGTATTGTANCCATCAATATCAGCGCTCTCGTCCGTAGCATCGATACTTATATTAATTGATTTCTTTTCTCCTGATCTTGTATAAGAAGTGTTCCCCTTGTAGCGGATGCCAACGTCTATAAATGTTTCGTTCCTATATTGTAGTGATCCAAGTATTTCTTCGCCTGAAGAATAGCTCTGAGTTAGCAGGTTCTGCCATTGTTCGCTTTCGAATTTTAAATCAATGACTCTTAGGCATCTTGGGTCATAAAACCCCTCAGTTCTAGAAGCTCTAAAAAAATTCCATNAATTAAGNNAGCTCTTATTTGCTGAGGAAGNTTCACCAGAAAATACAGGCATCATGTCAGTGACATGGCTCCAATCTTTTAAGTTTTTTGAGGATTCAAAGACCCACTCTCGATTATTTTTTCCATCGGGCGTTAGGGTAANATTTGTTCCATCAAATTTTATTCTAACTTCAGGTTCAAGAGNAAAAGCAGTGAGAGGAATAAACAAGAAGAGCAAATATTTCACCCNTACATGTTAACCATAAATAATGAATATAAGATTACGTTATAATATAATCCTATATCTTATTAACCTTATTTANAAATAACCTAAATTCTTCCTGATAGCNAGTTGACTATAGTTCAGGAAACTTTAGCCATTTATCATCACTGCCACTACTTTTTACGGCAGTTTCTATGAACGCTAGACCCGCTATGCCGTCTGTCGCATCAGGAAAGTCGTAACCTTCTTTAGGCGCTTCGTTACCATCTATTTTATCTGAAATGGCTTGAGCTGCAGAAAGGTAAACATTTGCAAATGCCTCAATGAAACCTTCTGGGTGAGCGAATGGAGTTCGAGAATTATTTTGAGCAGCTTCGCCGAGATAGTCATTACCCCTNCGGTAAATTTTTCTGGGAGCGTTGGCATATTTAACGATCAAGTCATTGGGATCCTCTTGGTGCCACTCCAAAGATGCTTTTGTTCCATATACGCGGATNTTTAAAGCGTTTTCATCTCCGTTAGAGATTTGGGANGCNTAGATAATTCCTTTGGCGCCGCCTTCAAATCTGATGAGATTATTTCCATCGTCATCCAATTCTCTACCTGGTATAAAAGCCGTAAGCTCTGAGCACATCTCCTCTATTTCCAATCCAGTAATATATCTAACAAGATTGTGTGCATGGGTTCCAATGTCACCCATGCAATTTGAAGACCCTGCGATNTTTGGGTCGGATCTCCAGTTTGAGATCTGTCCCTGACCATCTCCCTCAACGTCACCAACTGCATAGCCTTGGGGGTATTCTGCAACAATCTTAAGAATCCTCCCTATCTCGTCGTCTTTGACCATACGTCTTGCTTCTTTGACCATAGGATAACCAGTGTAATTATGAGTAAGACAAAAGATCTTACCAGTTTCATCTACGATGTCTCTTAATGCGCGTGCCTCCTCAAGAGTTCTCGTCATTGGTTTATCGCATATCACATTGAAACCTGCCTCTAGAAATGTCTTAGCAACATCAAAATGAAGATGGTTTTGAACGACGATTGAGACNAAGTCAACTTTATCCTCTCTAGCTGATTCTTTCTCTGCCATTTCTTGGTATGAATCATAGACTCTCTCAGGATCTAGAAAGAAATCTTCTCCAGAGAGTTTAGATTTTTCAGGTGATGAAGAAAAGGCTCCAGCAACGAGTTCAATTTTTCCATCAAGATTAGCAGCCATTCTGTGAACGGCTCCAATGAATGCTCCTCGGCCGCCGCCGACCATTCCCATACGTAGTTTGCGATTCATAGTTTTGATTTCTTTCTTATGTTTGAGTTAATTTTGATCTTATAATTACTTGCAGCTTACAGGTGCTCCAGTATTTGCTGATTCGTAAGCGGCATCAATGATTTTCATAAGAGTGAGCGCTTGATCTGGTGTATTGAGAGGGGCTTCTTTGCCTTCGATAGCAAGAATGAAGTTTGCAGCAGACTTGATTCTCCCCATGTCTTCGCACTCTTCAACTTCAATGTTGGTGTCAACTCTTTCGGGGCCATTCTGTGTATATAATTCACAGCTATCAATAGCTGTTTCATCAAGGCCGTCCTCCTTNAAGAGTCTTTCTACTTTTCCTCCTGCTTTGGTGCCCTGAAAGACAACGGAAACTTCCTCACGTTTAATCATCTCAGCCCAGCTAATTTGGAAATTACAAACCTGTCCAGTTTCAAAGCTAATAAAGCCGTGAGCTGCTGATTCAACGTCTGTCGTTCCATCATCATTGTCAGGGAGACCCCAAGGTCCTTTGAAACTTTTATCAGTAATAAAATCATTAAAGGTTTGAGCCACGACATGTGATGGTTTTGGATAGCCCATAAAATACATAGCAAGATCAAGCATGTGCAGTAAGTCGATTAAAGGGCCGCCTCCAGAGAGTGCTTTTGTNGTAAACCAACCTCCNAATCCTGGGATGCCAGTTCTTCTNCACCACTTGGCTTGAGCTGAGTTTATAGTTCCGATTTCACCAGCATTAATCTTGTCCATGATTGCGTATGACTCTGGCCGTGCACGGTTATTAAAATTAAACATGAGTTCTTTGCCCGCTGATTTAGCAACGTCTATCATTTCTACGACTTCAGCAGCATTGAGGGCAGGAGGTTTTTCACAGAAAACATGTTTCCCGGCATTAAGCGCCTGAATGGCGAGGGGTGCATGAAATTTGTTTGGAACAATTATGCTAACAGCATCGATTTCATTGNCGCTTAACATTTCAGAGACATCGCCGAANGATTGAGGGATACCATTCTCTTCAGCAACTTTTTGAGCTGCTTCCAAATTCATGTCGGCGATAGCAGCAATTTCAGCTCCTGCCTGCTTAAAACCTGCGATGTGATAGCCGACCATGCCGCCAGCTCCTATTATTCCTACTTTAGTTGCCATATAAATTGATGATTTGAGTTTCGGATTGGGATTCTAAACGGGCTTTGGCATTATATAAAAGTTTTTTCTCAAAGTGATATGCCTAGCTTCCGTGCGATTGAGTAAATAAAAATATGATGTTTTTTTGGGGATACTTCTAGCCAATTCTTAAGGTATTCCTTGAATGGAATGTCTTTCTTAGCCTTTCCCTGATTAATATAACGGATTGAAGCCCAATGCTCTGGGTTTGTTTCGAAAGCCACCAAGAGTTCTGCAGCCACTTTTCCATTCATAGGTCTATTGGTGGCATTTTCAGCCAAAGTTTTGGCATTTTTCTTGTAATAGTTTTTCAGAGAGGTGCCTGATGGCAGTCTATTTTTTAATTCGATATCATTTAGATAATTTTCAATTGCTGATGANTATGATTTCCAGTTTGCATAAGGAGGATNGGTNTTCCATGTCTCAGCCATTGATTTTAAGGCAAACATGGAAGCCATTTCACAAAGAGTNTCTTCAAACCANAGGTTCCTACGGCTACCATTTTTGAATCCACAAAGAATATGACAGAANTCGTGTGCCATTTGATAGGCGTATTGACACCAGAAGCGGTCACCGGTGTTTAGCTTAACGATAATCTCTCCACGTAAATTTCTTTTAAATAAGGTGATGGGTCCTGACTNATCACTTATTACTCTAATTGGTTCTTTTTCCTCTAGTGNGGAAAAGTGTTTATNGATAGAGTCACAAGNCGAATAAAGAACTGCTTCNATATCTTTTGGGGATCCGTTGCCCCATCCTTTTTGATCTAATCTTATTTCATATGATCTTAGAGATTCTTCTGAGGAAGAATTTATAAGTAGTGTCACANAAAGCAGAAAGAAGACANCTGCTNTCTTATGATTGGATTTTATCATTAGTTCTTTGATTGAGATTTTTGGTAGTCCTTACCATTATCGCTATTGGAGCATGACTNNATCCATTCGCTCAATTCAGACTTAAGTTTTGATGCTTTGTCTGCCATCGTGTTTGCAATGTTAATTTTTTCGAATGGGTCTTTTATAAGGTCATACATTTCGACATTTTTATTTTTGTTTTTTACTATTATTTTATAACGGTCAGTTATTAATGATGCTACTGAATTACTTTGAAATCCCATTGGCTTGCCGCGAACTTTAACCTTATTTGTAATGATAGGGTTTAAATCAATGCCATCAACTGGACGGCTGTCTGGAAATTTAATGTTTAGTGCGGAGAGTATAGTTGGTAGGTAGTCTATGGTTCCTGCTGGGCACTTGATTGTACTTTTGGTTTGTACTCTTTCAGGCCACTCAAGTAAGGCAGGGACCCTGATCCCTCCTTCGTAAAGGCTTCTTTTTCTTCCCCTAAAGCCTCCCGTCTTTCCGGGTGCTGAGTCGTTTCCTTCTGGCCCATTGTCTGAGCAGAACCAAATCATCGTATTTCTATGTGCATTTGCATCTTTTAATGCTTTCCGTAGCCGTCCTATTTGCTCGTCCATGGCAGTTATACATCCAAAATAATGCTGCTGATACTTTGAATGTGATTGATACATTTTGGTATATTTTGGTCCAGCGATAACGGGTAAGTGAGGAGTATGAAACCAGATGACTGTGAAGAAAGGGGACTTGGATTTTAATGAGTTCTTCATAAATGGAATAGCTCTATCCATAATGACTCTGGAGTTACTGCCTCTTAAATTTTCTGTCACGACCTTACCATTTTGATCCCAGTAGTGGGTACCATAATGATCTGCGTTTTTGGATTCATTTAATGGGTCCCACCATTTTCTTCTGCTGGATCCATCGCTGAATTTTTTAGGAACAAGCATAGGGTCCCAAGTTGGTACCTTTGATTCGGTAGAGAAACAGATATCAAAGCCGTTCTGTTGAGGTGATGAGTAATGCTTGGCGCCTTTTGGCCCTCCTCGATTAGCGTCTTTTATTTTTGTGGTCAATGTTCCAAGGTGCCATTTCCCAAAATGCCCTGTTCTGTAGCCTTTGGTTTTCATGATTTCGGCAAGGGTGAATTCCTTTTTTTTCATGTGACCGGTGTTGGCATAGTAAATGCCGTAACGGAAAGGGTGCCTGCCGGTCAGTACACTTCCCCGAGTTGGAGAACAGACCGGAGCAGCTGCATAAAATTGATCAAATTTAATGCCCGAATTAGCCATAGAGTCTAGGTTCGGAGTTTTGATGATTTTATTCCCGTTGAAACCAACGTCGCCCCAGCCTAGGTCATCACACATAATTAGAATGACATTTGGTCTTTCAGAATTTGCCCTAATGTTATTTGTTAGTGCAATAACCGAAATAATAAGAGTTAGGCGGAACATGAGATTTTTATTTGAAGGCGAATCACATTTTGAAGAATTATTCTAAAATGGGTTTTCAGATTATCTCAAATCTTGGTAATTGAAAAGTCTACTCTTAGTGAGAGCTAATGCCGACAAACCATAGTCCAAAGACTATGGCTGGAGGTATAGTGATAACTGAAAGTAATGTAGTGGCAATGACAATTCTAACGGATGTGTTTGTGTCACCCCCATATTCTTTAGTAAGAATAATTGGGAAAACGGCTGCCGGCATGGCGGCTTGAATAACGAGTACTTTTTTTAATTCGGGAGAGATCTGTGAGAATTTAGCATAAAGTAGAATTAATATCGGTATGGTGAGCATTCTTAAGCCGATAGCCAAGATTGCTTCGGCAGACCGTTGCTGATTAAAGATTTTTTCTTTAGATCCGTGGATTAAATCGTTAATCGTTGCCCCAATCAAAAGTAGGCTAAGTGGGACTGCGCAGTTTCCAAGCATATTACAAGTGCCTTCAAGTTTCCCGTGCACTTCGATTCCTAGGCCCAAGAAATTTATTATTAAACAAATGACCGTAGTAATAAGAGGGACGTTGAGGAGTCTACTCCATATGCTAGTTCGTTTCCCGCTTAGAATCATGACTCCAGCAGTCCAGAGCGCCAACTCGACACCTACAGAATGCATTAAAAGTACGCCAATAATGATGTTGGCGTCTGGGTAGAGTGCAAGAACGATAGGGATAGGGATGAATCCATAATTTTGTAGACCTGTGGTCACTGCAAAGGCTCTTCTTTGCTCGTCTTTTGTTTTCAAAATACCTGAAGTAAAATAACAAATGCAGATCCCCAAGAGTAATGAAATGAATCCGGTACCTGCCGCTACTCCGATCTCTGAGAGGCTAGATAGCTTTTCGTTCCCAAGAATGTGATCTATGATAAAGGCAGGAAATAAGATATTTAAAGTCAACTTAACGAGCGACTTGTCTGATTCTTTATTAATTAGGTGCAGCCGTCGGCAAGCATAACCTGCAGCAATAATAATAAATACTGGTGCGCAGGCGCTAAAGATAGTCAGGTAACTAATCAAGGCGTCGTTTGCAGTTTTTTTTATTGGTCATCGGAAGGGGAGATCCAGTTGAAAAAGCCTGCAGCCTCTAACCGGTTACGCATTTCCTCAACGATACCAGGTGATGGCGTTTTAAGAGGTAGTCTGTGAGGTCCACAATCGAAGCCAGCAAGGCGCATCGCAACTTTCAATCCAGTCATTCCAGTTGGTCCTGTGATAATACGGATCAGTTCTGCTGCCTTGGCCTGATGTTCTTGTGCGGCCTTGAGGTTTCCTTCCTTATACTTCTCTATGATTGTATTATAGATGGGGGCCATAAAATTATAGGTTGATCCTACGGCGCCGTCGGCTCCCATGGAAAGCCCCGCCAAAAGCATTTCATCAGCTCCAAAAAGCATATTATATTTTCCTGACTTGAATTGTTTACACTCAACGAAAGTAGAAAGCTCGGCTGCTGTGTATTTAATTCCAACTAGATTTGGAATCTCTCTTTCTGCGGTTTCAAGTAAGCTCAGCATGTCGAATTGCACGCTATTCATTCTTGGTATGTGATAATAGTAGAATGGTAATTTGGGAGCATTTGAAGTAATTACAGAGAGGTGATCTATTAAAGTATTTAGGCTCGATGGTTTAAAGTAGGAAGTAGGAACTGCAGAGATGCAGTCTGCTCCAATCTGATTAGCATGGGCTGCGAAGGATCCAGCGCTTTGCAAGCTTTCATGTCCGACATGAATAATACTTTTGATGTTATTCTTTTTGGCCTCTATAACAAAATTTTCGGCGAGTGTTATTCTTTCTTCTTCTGTGAGAGATGGACCTTCGCCTGTAGTTCCATTAATGAAAATAGCTCTAATTGAGCATTTTGCTAGGTGCTCAACCATTGCAGGTATTGGTTCAAGGTTGATTTGCCCATCCTCATGAAAAGGAGTGAAAGTGGCAGCAATTAGTCCCTCTAAATGTTCAAATTTTGTGTCTTTTTCCATCTTAATGAGAAACATAAATGATCTGAGTGATATTGCGAGACAGATAAATGAACAGACCTATTTAAATTTAAACATATCAACTATTGAAGTGCTGGATGGTCTGATTTAAATAAAGAACATGAGATTTTTGATTTATAACTCATTTGTTTTAGCCTTCTTATCAGTTTTCACATCAGCCCAGGATTGGACTAAATTTCGTGGTCCTACTGGAGATGGTCATGTGACGGTAAAATCGATACCCTTAAAATGGAGTGATACTGAAAACGTAAAGTGGAAAGTGTCTGTCCCTGGCAAGGGTTGGTCTTCACCGGTCATTTCGAAAGGTAAAATTTACTTAACTTCGGCAGTCGCAGAAGGAGATAACCAAGACGCTGCGGATGTGAGTAGGGAGCTTAGGGTTATTTGTTATGACTCTTCTAATGGCAAAGAGATCTGGGACACTAAAGTGTTTGATCAGAAGCCTTTAAAGAGGCCGATTCATCATAAGAATTCACACGCGAGTCCAACTCCTATCATTGAGGGTGGGAAAGTCTATGTTCATTTTGGACACATGGGATCAGCTTGTTTGGATTTGAAAGGAAAGATTCTTTGGAAAAATAATGAGCTTAAGTATGATCCCATTCATGGGAATGGGGGTACTCCTATTATTGTGGATAATCTTTTCTTTTATAGTGCTGATGCTTCGACAAACCCTTTTGTCGTGGCTCTTGATAAGAATACAGGTAAGGTTCTGTGGAAAAAGCTAAGATCTGAAACTGCTCAGTCTCGGAAATTTTCTTTCAGTACTCCTACCTTGATTAGCATGGGTGGAAGCTCTCAAATAATAAGCCCAGCGAGTGGTGCTGTTTTTTCATATGACTCAAAAACGGGGGAAGAGTTGTGGAGTGTTGATTATGGTGGTTGGTCGGTAATACCTAAGCCTGGAGTTTATAAGAATATGATTTACGTTGGTACGGGATACGAGAGAGCTCACATCCTTGGAATTAGAGTTGATGAAAAATCTAAAGGTAATGTAACTGAATCTCACGTTGAGTGGGAGATCACTAAGAGGGCACCAAACACACCCTCTTTTATGGTCGTTGATGATCTTCTCTATTTTATTTCGGATGGAGGAATCGCCACTTGTGTAGAACCTTTGACGGGAGAGGTTATATGGCAGGAACGAACGGCTGGGCCTATTTCAGCATCGCCTGTTCATTTTAATGGTATGATATACTTCTTGGACGAACAGGGAAAGACCACCGTCATCAAGGCAGGAAGAAAATTTGAGATCATCGCTGAAAATAAAATAAAGGAAAGGACCCTCGCCTCTTTTGGTATCAGCGAAGGAGCTATCTATATTCGCTCAGAGAAGAGCCTTTTTCGGATAGGAGAATAGTCTTAGATTAGTAATTAAATCTTATAGTATTCTTCCCAACCTTTGCGCGGTGGAGGTCCCTCCAAAAGTGCATCTGCAACCTTATTATTGGTTATTCTTCTTGTATTGAGATCGAAATTTAGTTCTCCTCCTAGTCTTTGGGCAAGGACTCCAAGACAGAATACTTGGCTTAATACTCCAGAAATGTGGAAGGGTGATCTTGTCTTTTCTTCTCCTTTGGCTCCGAGCACGAAGTTAAGGTAATGATTGGATCCACCGCCAAATTTTGGAAGGCTGCTTGCCATATCCTTCATCTTATCTTCAGGGATAATTCTTAGAGGGCTGCCATGAGAGGTTCCTTTGAATGTCAGGTCCTTGCCATAAATAACCTTACCGTTGTTCTCTAGCCTTCTACCTTCTTCTAATTCTTTTGGAGCGTCTGGTTTGTTGCGAGTGCCATCGTACCAACGAACTTCGCAGGCTGGTTCATTTTCTCTTTCAGGAAAGTCAAACTGGATGGTTGAGCCCATTGGGAAGATTAAGTTTCGAACGCCTTCTCGGTGGACCGCAGTAATTTTATTGGGAAGGCCGAGCTTGAGAAAGCGATGCGCTGTGTCCAGAATGTGTGGTCCCCAGTCACCGAATGCGCCGTTACCGTAGTCGTACCAACTTCTCCAGTTCCCTGGATGCAGGTACTTGCTAAATGGGTGAGAAGGGGCAGTGCCAAGCCAAGTATCCCAATCCATTTCCGTTGGCATTTTTTCACCGGTCTGCCATTTATCAAATTTCCATGGGTGCCAGCGTCTCCCTGAATTCATGTAAGAGGTGATTTTCTTTACCTCTTTGATGACGCCTGCTTCTTTCCATGCCTTGAACTGGTGATAATTGGCTCCAGAGTGACCTTGGTTCCCCATCTGGCAGGAAACTTTGAATTTCTTTTCTGCTGCAATCATTAGCTCAATCTCCTGAAATGTGTGGGCCAACGGTTTTTCCACAAAGCAGTGAATTCCTTCACTCATTGCTCTCATTGAAATGGGAAAATGTGAATGGTCAGGAACACCGATTGTAACAGCGTCAATTTCCTTGCCCATCTTATCGAACATCTTACGAAAATCCTTAAACTTAGGAACGCCGTTGAACTTTTTCTCTGTTCCCGCTGTATGGCCTGTGCCTAGCGCAACATCACATAAAGCTACCGGATTGACCAACTTCGTATTATATACGTTGTGAGCAATTCCTCCTCCTTGGCCACCGCATCCGATGAAAGCGACGTTCACTTTTTCGTTGGCGCCCATGACTTTGCCTGGGATCAGGCTAAAGACTGAGCTGGCAGCTGCGGCTTTTGTGAATTTTCTGCGAGATAGATTTTTGTTCATATAAGAGTGTGATTAATTAAAACTGTTCTATCAGTTATGACTGATAGCTGGCTATTCTTTTATAATATTTTGGATTACTTGAAAAATTCAAACCCTAAATGCATTGAAACAAATTATAGCGACCACTTAAGGCACCATGTGAATAGTTTTTTGGGTTTTATACATCATCGGTATGAATTTTAATGCAGGCTTTGATAGTGATTAAGTAAAGACTTTGCCTCTGATTCAATGGTAAATTGCTCCTTAATTCGTTCTCTACCTTTGAATCCCATCTTTTCTAAATTGGAGTGATTCGCTGTCAATTCTTTGAGTGCTTTGTGAGCGGCTTTGGTATCGTTGCAAGGCACTAGTTTTCCATGTATCTTTGGATTAATTATATCTTCCCAAGCTCCGGTTCTTGAAGCCACCACGGCACATCCGCTTGCCATAGCTTCAAGAATGGGTAGTCCAAAACCCTCTATGGTACTTAAAGCAGTGACTATAGAAAGCCCTCGCATCAGCTTTGGAACTTCGTCGTCATAATGAATTTTACCAAGGAGTAGTATTCTGTTTTCTAGACCTTCGTTCTTAATTTTTTCTTTTAACTCATTAACAAACCCTTCGTGCGATTTTGTTGTCTCTCCTGCTATGAGTACGGTAGGTGCTGGGTCATCTTTCATTATCGGAATCATAGCATCTACGAGAATACCGATGCCTTTTTGTGCTCTTATTCGTGCGAATATTCCGATACCGTATTCGCCAGGATAGCCTAGAGAAGACCACTCNTCTTTTTTACCNTTAGCTGGTAGCNTATACGTTTCGGGATCAACGCCATGAGGGATGATGGCATCAGGTTTTCTTTTGAGAACGGCGGCAGCTCCCGAACAAGTGGCAACTAGCGAGTCAACCTGACGAATGAGCCAACGAGTAATCCAAGTGTGTTGTCTTTGGGCTGTAGATGTAAAAATGATCTTAATTTTAGCCCGGAATATTTTCTTNAAGATGAGTGCCTGAATGACTTCATTGTTTCGTCTCGCATGAAAAACTCTAAACTTACCATTAGGTAATGGATTGCGGCATATTTTGGCACACTTTAGAAAAGTAACTGATTTAATGTCNTTAGGTAGGTGGTGCCCTCCCAGAACAACAATGCCTAACTGGTCCTTATGATATTCAAGAACTCTCAACATTGTTGAAGTGACACCAGAGAACCTTCGGTTGGAATTCCCTAAAATGACTTCGATGATATTCTTTTCCATTTAGGGAGATTTATTTTATCTACTTAGATNGGCTGTATATTTGCCATCTTAANTTTGCGATAAGATGAATTGCTAAGCCACCGATGAAAAGCGAAATAACCCAAATAATGTATCCAAACTTTGGCAAGAACTCGATGAAATTTGTTTGGTTTGCATTATCAATGATATGGAAACCTTTGGTTGGTAGCATTATTGCAGTTACTGCTAGGGCTAGCAGTAANGAACCAATAAATATTCCAGTGCCAGTTTCACGTTTCTTTTTCTTACAGGTAAAAATGGCAAACAAGTAGGAGACTAGACCTAAAATGGCTAAAAGCTCAATGGCCCCAAATAGAGGNGAGCTGCTTATGAGGTCGCTAGTTTTAATAGCCATCCCAGGTTCAATGCTTAANGGCTCTCCACNAGAGCTTCTAATTTCTAGGCCTTTCTTTAAATTGATNAAAGGAAGATAAAAACTTATTGCATGACATAGGGTGGCAATAACTGTTGTGGAGTTAGTCAGGATCCGTTTTTTATCTACGGTCATGCCTTGTNTTTTGAGGTCTAAAAAATAAGACCTTATTTCGTGGAAGCGTTTTTCTCAGCATGCTTAGCAACGCCGACTCTCCGTGCCAGCGCCGCTGCAACAAACCCCTTAAATAAAGGGTGAGAATAATTAGGTTTTGATAAAAATTCAGGGTGGAACTGGGCTCCGACGTAGAAAGGATGATTTCCAAGCTCAATGATTTCGACGAGAGATCCGTCGGGGGAAGTTCCGGCTACTATTAGCCCTGCCGCTTCGAGTTCTTCTCTNTAATCGCTATTAAACTCAAAACGGTGCCTATGTCTTTCGTTTATAGTTGAGCTATTGTATAAATCAAAAGACTTTGTTTTGGGCTTTAGGTCGCAGACCCATGTGCCTAATCGCATAGATGCCCCTTTATGAGTGATGCTTTTTTGTTCTTCTAGGAGACAAATAACAGGGTGAGGTGAGGCTTGGTCGAATTCTGTGCTGTTTGCGNCATTAAGNTTGGCCACGTTTCTAGCAAATTCGATNGTAGCTATTTGCATTCCTAGGCAGATTCCAAAATAAGGAATTCCCCGTGTTCTGGCAAAATTTGCCGCATTTATTTTACCTTCAGTGCCTCGGTCGCCAAAGCCTCCAGGAATGAGGAGGCCGTCAATGCCATCGAGTCTTTCCTCAATGTCTTCATTGTTTTCTAGGTCCTCAGCATCAATCCTTTCAACTAACACTCTGCAATCATTTGCTGCACCTGCATGAGTTAATGCCTCGTAGATACTTTTGTAGGCGTCCTGCAGTTCAATGTATTTACCGACAACGGCAATTTTCGTTTCATGGCTAGGGTCAATTACGTGCCATACAAATTCTTGCCAAGCTTTGAGATTAGGTTTTTTCTGAGGTAAACCCAACCTATCACAAACAATGTCATCGAGTTTTTCTTCGTGCAAGTATAGAGGTAACTCATAAATTGAATGTGGTACATCTCTGCACTCAATTACTGCCTCTGAGGGTACGTTACAAAACATTGAGATCTTTTCTNTAGCATCTTCTTCCACTGGTAATTCACTTCTTAGAAGAACGACTTGNGGCTGTATTCCAATTTCCCTTAGCTTTGCAATACTTTGCTGAGTGGGTTTTGTCTTAAGTTCGCCAGCAGCACCTATGTATGGCACCAATGTTACGTGTATAAAGAGCGCGTTATCTGGACCTACTTCTTGAACGAATTGACGAAGAGCTTCAAGGAACGGTAGTCCTTCGATGTCACCAACGGTACCTCCAATCTCAGTGATGATAATGTCGGCATCCATTCGATTTTCGACTTCATAAATTCTACCCTTTATCTCATTAGTTACGTGTGGGATGACTTGCACCGTTTTACCTAAATAATCACCTTTTCTTTCTTTCTTGATGACGGTTTCATAGACTTGCCCAGATGTAAGATTATTAAGCTTTGAAAGGACGCCACTTGTGAAGCGTTCGTAGTGACCTAGGTCAAGATCTGTCTCTGCTCCGTCATCAAGAACGTATACTTCTCCATGTTGAAAAGGGCTCATGGTGCCTGGATCTACGTTAAGATAAGGGTCAAATTTTTGAAGTAGTACCTTATGGCCTCTTTTCTCAAGTAATGTTCCTAGCGATGCCGCAGCGAGCCCTTTGCCTAGAGAGCTTACAACTCCCCCTGTCACAAATATAAACTTAGTTTTTCTCATTTTAGGTAGCGGCTTGGTTTAAATATTTAGCTTTCTGCAAGGATTTGTCTCTCTACGGTAGCGGCTTGATCAGGAGTGTCCACGCCAATAGATTCATCATCAGTAATAATGACTTTTATCTTCTCTCCGTTTTCAACAGCCCTTAGTTGTTCCAAACTCTCTGTAAGTTCTAGGGGAGAAGCATCCCAACGGACAAACTTCAAAAGAAATTCTTTAGTGTATCCGTATATCCCTTTATGCCGGTAGCAAGGAGCCGCCGGGCTTTCACTGGTTTGGTATGGTATCAAGCTCCGAGAGAAATAAATGGCGTTATTTTCCTTATCTATAACT
>PAHQ01000047.1 GCA_002705125.1 Verrucomicrobiales bacterium
GCTGGAGCTTCCTCTGCCGCTGGAGCTTCCTCTGCCGCTGGAGCTTCCTCTGCCGCTGGAGCTTCCTCTGCCGCTGGAGCTTCCTCAACAACCTTACTTTGTTCTGCTTCAACTTCTTGAATTGCTTTAACCGAAGCAACGCTTGAACCAATCAATGAACCTTTTGTTTTGCCAGTAGGTTCCTTTAAGGTGGTGGCACTCTTGCCTAGACGATCCCTTAAGTAATTTAAGCGAGCTCTTCTTACTTTGGACTTCTTGCTTACCTCAATTTTAGCCACTTTAGGTGAGTGCAGAGGAAAAGTACGTTCAACTCCCTCTCCACTAGAAATTTTTCTAACTGTGAAAGATTCATTAACCAAACTCCCTCTCCTACCTATGCATATACCAGCAAATATCTGAATACGTTCCTTGCCACCTTCAACAACCCTGCAATGAACTTTTACTGTATCGCCAACATTAAACGATCCAATGTCTGTGTTCATTTGCTCTCTCTCGATTTTGTTAATGATATCAGTGGACATGAAATTATTCTCTAACTATTCAGGATTATCTGTAAAAAAGGGCGATATTCATAGTATCTATAGTGCCCACACGCAACAGCAATTTAATCAAAAATGGAATTTATAGTATTTTGTTAAATTATAATTATAAATTGGAAGGGTTAATATCTTATAAATTTAAAGCTTTATACTAAATTTTAGGCCATTTAGTTAGCCTCATGACTAAAATATTAAGTGGCGGAGTGGACGGGACTCGAACCCGCGACCTCCGGCGTGACAGGCCGGCGCTCTAACCAACTGAGCTACCACTCCAGATTTGCAAAAGTTGGAGGCAGATTTTAGCCGTCCAACCCTTTTCATGCAACTGAATTTAAATTAGAAATTAAGACATACTTCAAAAGTAATAATTTTTTCTCATAAAACTATTATTAGGATACATTATTTTTTCTACACGCACTCAACATCATTGAATATACATCCTCCGCATTTATGGATGAATGTTCTTCATTAATACTGTCAAAATCTCCTATAAGTAATGGCCAATCCTTAAGATCGGCGGGAATTCTCCCATGCGAACCTTTAATTAATTCGGCGTTTAATGGAATGAAATTCATTAGGTATCGAAAACCTAATTTTTTTCTGATTATCTTAGAAGCAATTTTAAGATTCTTAAATTTAATCTTTGGATCAATAAATAATTCAACAGGGTCATATCCAGGTTTCCGATGGATATCCACACACCTGGCGTAATCAGGGGCCAATTTGTCATTATCCCAAAAGTAGTAAGTAAACCAGCTCCTCTCATCTGATACGGCAATAATATCACCAGAACGCTCATGATTTAAAGACAGCTCTTTAATTTCATCTGGTAGAATTACTCTTTCCACTCCTTCAACAGAAGCCAAAACATCATTCACCGAATCCATTAAACTAATATCATTTACATAGACATGAGCAACTTGATGGTCCGCAATTGCAAAAACCTTACTTGCACCCAAATCAATCATCTCTAGCCCCATTTCATTCTTAATCTGAATCCAGCCTTTTTCCCTGAAGACTCGATTCAAATGAATCGGTCTATTAACCGACGTTATTCCATACTCAGACAAAACTGTGACATCAACCCCCCTATGAGTATAAAAGTCATAAAGCTCTTTAAAAACATTATCAATCTCCTGCAACTCCTTATTTATCTTCAAAGAATCAGGACCCTCTTTTTGAAGACAATAGTCTAAGTGAGGCAAATAAACCAAGGACAATGAAGGAGCATGCTTCTTTTCTATCCACTTCGCTGAATTGGCAATCCACTTAGAAGATTCAATTCCTGATTTTGGACCCCAGAAACTATGAAATGGGAATGATCCAAGTTCTGACTTTATTTCCTCCCTCATCCCCATAGGGCTAGTGTAAACATCAAATTCCTTACTACCGTCCGAAGGATACATAGGTCGAGGAGTAATGGAATAATCTACATTTGAATACATGTTAAACCACCAAAAGACCTTAGCGCATGTAAAATTGGGATTCTCTTCTTTTAGGACATCCCATATCTTTTTTCCTGATACCAAATGATTAGACTGTTTCCAAAATTGGTGTTCAGCTAATTCTCTAGAATACCAACCATTACCTACTATGCCGTGTTCACTAACAGGAGCTCCAGTAACATATGCGGCCTGAGCAGTACATGTCACTGCAGGAAATGCCGGCTTAACATTAAATTTAGACCTTTTTTGACAAAAAAATGATAAATTGGGCATATTCTCACCCAAGTGACGGTCAGTCAACCCAACAATATTTATAACTACGCTTCTTTGCACAGTGTATGAATACTACTTTCCGAAAACGTAATGTGCAAACATCTATAAAAAATCTTCAATTCTTGATAACATCTCGTAATTAGGTAAAATAGGCAGCTTATGAATACCCCAATTAAAAAGATTTCAAATTCTGGATTCACTCTTATAGAGCTGCTGGTTGTTGTCACTATTATCGTGATACTTGCTGGAGTCTCCATTCCTGTCTTTAACATGGTCAAGGAAGGGGCTGATTCATCAACATCGAAGGCAAAGCTAAGATCGATTGGCGATCTCCTAAACGCATATCAGGGTGACAACAATGGAAAGTATCCTTCAATAGAAAGTAATGACATTCAAATCGAAGGCCTCGATAATTGGGTTTCTGAACTAGTCGTTGCAGCTAATCCTGATCTTGAAATTGAAGAAGTTCGAATGGATCCACAAACCAAAATATTTGTGTCTTCTGGTTTAAAGTGGGAAACTCCAACCGGAGGGTATTATAGACAAGAACGAATTAACAACTCATACGCAACTACAGACACGCTAGTTGGATACGACCTTGAAGATAATCCAGACCCAATGAGGGGGCGTCATATCAGTAGAATCGAGAGAAGGTCTGATTCCATTATGTTAGTTGAATCACAACAAGCTGGAAATAGTCCTGAATGCAGACCTTGGATTTCTTGGGATGTAGCATCTGGAGATCTTACTTCAGGTTCAAAACTTGCAAAAATTGTAGATTTTAGATTTAAAAATCGAATCAATGCTCTTATGGCTGACAATAGCGTAAGAGATTATGATGAAGGTGAAGCAGCCAAACTTAGAGAATGGCATTGGACTGGAGAGGACTATCCAGAAAACTCTAGGTAATTATTTTTTTAGAAGAGCTTTTGATTTAAAGGCTCTATGTGGTCTTGAAGTAAATTGCAGTTCTTTTTACCAAGGAATTTCTCTTTTTTTTATTATTTAAGATTTTAACAATCCTTATTCACAGCCTCCTTAACCTCTGTCTGTGAGTTATAGGGATGAATTGATAAACCCTTCAGGCTTGAAGCCAGTAATTTCATTTAAAGGCTTCTTAATGATACAGAGGTTTGAATTATTTAATCATTTCTGTTTAACTCATTTTCAAATGAAGTTATTTCAATCAATAAATTAACATTAAAGGTTTGAAATTTGTAGTAACTTACACACGATTAGGACTCTATACAAACATACACAAAATTATTATAAAAAGAAAAAATGAGTAGTACCAGAATAGAACGTGACACAATGGGCGAAATGGAGGTTCCGGAGGAAGCATTATACGGTGCAAGCACTCAAAGAGCCGTATTAAATTTTCCAATATCTGGTGAAAGCTCTAACCCTGGGCTCATCCATGCTTACGGATTAATTAAATGGGCTGCTGCTCGAGTCAATGGAGAACTTGGTCATGTCAATAAGGATCTAACAATTCAAATCGAACGCGCGGCAGAGGAGGTTTATGAGGGTAAACTTGACGATCATTTCCCGGTCGATGTTTACCAAACCGGATCAGGAACTTCAACAAACATGAATGTCAACGAGGTAATCGCTAACCGTTGTTCTCAACTAGCTGGAAAGCCTATTGGTTCAAAAGATCCAATTCATCCAAATGATCACGTTAATCAGGGACAATCTTCAAATGATACATTTCCAACTGCAATGCACATTGCAACAGCAGTTGCCATTAAAGAAACCTTAGTCCCTTCACTTGAAAAACTACATTGCAGCTTGAACAAGAAGGCCGATGAATTTCACGATATTCTCAAGATTGGAAGAACTCATCTTATGGATGCAACTCCAGTTCGACTAGGTCAAGAATTCGGAGGATATGCTAAACAAATTGAAAGGTGTATAGACAGAGCTCACAAAGCACTTAAAGCAATTCATGAGCTGGCATTGGGAGGAACTGCTGTAGGAACAGGACTTAATTGTCACCCTGAATTCCCCGCGAAAGCGATCGCATTTATTTCAGAAAAAACAGGGATAGAATTTAGAGAAGCTGAAAATCATTTTGAAGCACAAGCTGCAAAAGATTCTTTAGTAGAATGTCATGGTCAATTAAACACTATCGCCACAAGTCTATTCAAAGTGGCAAATGACATTAGGCTTTTGGGTTCAGGGCCAAGATGCGCAATTGGTGAAGTTAGTTTGCCAGCAACTCAGCCCGGCTCATCTATTATGCCTGGAAAAGTTAATCCAGTAATGTCAGAAGCTGTTACGATGGTGGCTGCCAGAATCTTTGGTAATCAGTCTACAATAACTTGGTGTGGAGCAAATGGGCATTTTGAATTGAATGTTTTCATGCCTGTCATGTCCAAGGCCATTTTGGAATCTATCGAACTCTTGGGATCAGTTAGTGAGGTATTTAGTTCTCGCTGCGTTGATGGAATCACTGCAAATAGTGAACGTTGTAACGAATTGATTGAATATTCGCTATCCATGGTAACAAGTCTTGCTCCGATTATAGGTTATGAAGTCGCTGCCAGAATTGCTAAAGAATCTGTTACTTCAGGGAAAACGGTTAGGGAGCTCTGTCTNGAGCAATTAGGTGATTTAAACATCACTGAAGAAGTGCTTAAAGCGGCACTTGAGCCATCAAGNATGACTGAACCTAAGGCTTAAATTATCCTAAATATACAGCATCAGGGCATTCCGCAGATCTACTCTTGATTATCAACGACTTTCGTAGCTAAAATTAATAGCAAATATAGAAACCCATGAAAAAAAATACCGACCGCCGAAAATTTCTTGGTACCGCTATTGGAGCAGGTGCCAGCCTCTCAATCCCATTAACTTCAGATGCCAAGAAGGCCAAGGTAACAACTTATTCTAGTGAAACTCTAGTAACTCAACTTTATAAATCTCTAANCGAAAAACAAAAATCTGCTATATGCTTTGATTTCAACCATAAGCTGCGGTCAGAAGTAAATAACAACTGGCATATCACTAAACCTAGACTTGGTAAATCATATACCCCCGAACAGCAGGCATTGGTAAAAGAGATNTTTATGGGCTTACATAGCGATGAATATGCTAAANCNGTTTACGATCAAGTTGTCCATGATAGTGGGCAAGCTGGTTTCGGAGACTCCTCAATAGCTCTATTTGGCAAACCCGGAAGCGGAAAATTTGAATTTGTTCTAACAGGTCGTCACTGCACTCGACGATGTGATGGTGATTCAGTAGAAGGCGCCGCCTTTGGGGGACCTATTTTTTATGGGCATGCAGCTGAAGGTTTCGTTGAAAAACCTCACCACCCAGGAAACGCTTATTGGTATCAAGCAAAACGTGCTAATGAAGTTTTCCAAATGCTTGATGGCCGACAGCGTAAACTTGCTCTTATCGATGAATGCAGAGATGAAGAAGCCACTAAAACGGTTGAACTGACAGGCAGAAAAAATGGACTTGAAGGAATTCCACTAACTGAACTTACTGTAGATCAAAAATCTAAAGTCCGTGAAACTTTAGTCGACATTCTTGCACCATATCGTGCAAAGGACGTCAAAGAAGCCCTGAAGTTGGTTAATGACGCCGGTTTTGATCATCTACATATGGCTTTTTCTGAAAATGAAGATGTTGGTAAAGATAAGGTTTGGGATGTCTGGCAGATAGAAGGCCCTTCTATGATTTGTTACTTCCGCGGAGATCCNCATGTTCATGCATGGATTCATATNCGTAATANNGCCTGATGGACTTCTGGAAACAGTTTTATCGANACTGTCGGCACGTATTCTTTAGACTCTCCATAGGGGTAAAGTTGTTAATAGTTTTGATCCTCGGATTCATCACTATGTTAAGTTTTTACAATTTTGATTATGTTATTTTCCCACTCTTTAGGCCATCCAGCCTGATAGCCAATNTNGGGCAATTTAAAATAAAACTTCTTNGAATATTATCCTTAGATACTAGTTCTTCAATTCCATCTTCGATCTAAAAACGCTTACTGATAAAACTCCTTTTNNCCGCATAAGAATTTTTATCTGGATACGCGTCACNCCAAATANATTNTATTATTNAGGTAATATTTTAATTACTGTTTCTTTATCCTGAAAAAATTGCTTTTGCCAGAAGTGGAAAATCTCTCAGTAACAATATTACCACTACCTAATATTAGCTTTTCTAAAGTTAACCATGTTTTCAAGTCGTTGGACGTTTGAATAACATATTGGCTTCCTAGTTCAGCTGGGAACATAAATTGAACCTGCCCATTTGCTAATACATTGGATTTTAATTGAAATNGTGGAGCGCTTTCTGCCTCGGTAGGTGAACTACCGAAAAATATTTCAGTTGCATCAAACCAACCATCTTCATCTGTATCNATCTCATCAATGACACCATCCTCACCAGGTGAACCACCTACAGCGGAACTTAATTTCCAGTTAGTTGCCTCATTATGGTCTGGGTTAGACANAGGAGAAATAAGGTCCAAGCTAAACCCATCACCATCTGCACCTTCAGGCCATGGTTCCTTATCATTGTAAGCAAAACTGCGAATTATTTTTCCGTCAACTCCACTGATCGTGATTGTTTCNCCATCATTACTCAGGCCTGTTCTATCATGAAATTCACCAATAATTTTACTAGCCGCTATCTCCCCATAACGCATTGTAAACGCTGCAGCATCTTTGACCAACAACACTCTCTCTCCGACTCCAATCATTGACTTAGAAGCATTATTNAAATCAAAGTCAAACCCATCAGTAAATGATGAGCCCAAAAGGGAAACCGGGTTTTCACCAATGTTTAAAAGTTCAATAAATTCAAAATCATCTCGATCAGTAAATCCGGCTAATTCCTCTTCATCAGTTTCCTGAGAAGGGCGATACATAATTTCAGAGACAACGAGATTATTTGCGTCGATTGCTGCATCTCCTATCACGTATGTTCTTTGTTCTGGAGCACTCCAAAGATCTCCATCAAAAGCACGGGCCGTCACAACTGCAGATTNATTAAGAATGAACGGTGTAGCCGTAACTGTATGATTAACGTCAAGCCTTGCACTAAAAACAAAGTCTGAACCTCCTGCAGANGTATTCATCGCTTGAATTGCTAAANTATTTTTTCCTTTATTTAGAAGATCTTTGCGTGATGCCAAATCAAATGTTGGCCAAGATGACTCTCTAACAACTGCTGAATCTAGTCTGGAGCCGGAAGCCCTAGANNTATAGTTTAATTCATCAGGAGCTTGAAATGAGGCAATTTTTTCACCATTGAGGAAAGCCACAAATCCATCATCTATGATAGCTCTCATAATAANGTTATTNATGTTNTCAACATTTTCAAAATCGAACTCGTACCTAATATAAATTGAAGATGCTCTACCAGGAGATCTCATTAATTCATATGTGTTAGTNAAAACAAAAGGTTCAAGAGGGCCATTTGGAGTTTCATAACCAAGACCATTTTCACCAACCGCCCATTCACTGTCTTCAAAGTCAGCCTTAACCCACTCCAATCCCAAAGAATCGTCTGTGGGCACTAAGTATCGGCATGAAGTAGCACTATTAATTAGCTCGGTATCAACTGGACCGCCTTGAAACGGTGTTGCTTTTGGAGAAACAATGCCCCCCTCTAATCTTGGGTCGGTCCCATCCGTAGTGTAATAAACTTGGGCATTTTGAGAAATCATACTCAGTTCTATACCTTGATTTACTATTCCTCCCTCTTGTGAAAACTCTGGAGGAGAATATGTGGAAAGCTGATCATCGATCCATTCTACTCTTGTTTTCATCCAACCCTTTAAATGTGATATTTCAGCTTCCCAACCTCTTAATCCTCTATCTGCATACGTTCCACCATTAGGCCGAGCTGAAGTCCATTTCGCAAAACTTCTTTCTTGGGCCTCTCTTATCTCCCCTGCCATTCTATCAATAATTCCATGAATATTCTCTGTGGCGAAAGCACCTAGTCTAAGTTCAAACCATCTATCGGTNTGACGTTGNCTNACATCTGGATAATGAGCTGCAGCAGGATTTGAGTTCGGCCCTATCAAATTACCAAACCAAGGATACCTTCCATCATACCAAGTCCTACTGGAATCTCCGCTACCATTCCAAGTCCTTGGATTAGCATCNCGTCCATCTTCAGATCCCATATTACGATCAAAATCCCAAATTGGNCCTGCATTCACCTTNCCTGACTTGTCCTTATGGTAGTATGCACTGAGTCTTCCCCAGTCCACGTTCATTGCNAGNGTATTNAGCCATTGGTGATCAATAAATGAACCCACATCAAGATAATCGCTGAAATGTAATCCTGTTTTGGTGTTTATACCGCTGGGTCTATTAAGCAGCGCCGAATTCATTTCGTTTAAATAATTCTGAATGTAACTCTTCTGCTGACTCGAAACTTCTCTACCACCTGGATCATGTGGAATCAGTGAGCCTCCAGCCCCTTGGACATTATATGTTGGAGGACTTCCTGCATCATTTCTATCTCGCTTAAAGATATAACCTCCCGTTAGCTCATCCCCTGAATTATCCCAAGGCATTAAGCGGTCAATCTCTACTCTGTTAGGATCTGTCTCTATCTTCTCCATCAACGAATAAACTCCAAAATAATCAGCATCATTAAGCTCACTGCCGCTGACATCATTGTATAGTTCAACAAATTTACTTCTCGCTGCATAACGGCCGGCGTTACGGCTAATTTCATAAATAAGGGGATTCCTAATTAAAGCTCGATCAAACTGATACCGGGAGTTGAAAATCCAATCAGCCTCACGAGCAAAACCAAAGGGCCTAATGTTGTTATCAAGATCATCACCATCATTCCATGTCTCCACAGACATACCATATTTTGGCCAACCCGCCGAACTCGATCCTCTCTTACGAATACCAGACCTCGTGACAACTTGAGGTTCTTGTTTTAATGATGTACGACCCGTTTCAGGGTCCGGTTCAAAAAAGAATAAATAAGCATCTTTCCGAGAAGTACTTCCACTATCAGGAGGGCCACCCTTTCCTAGGGTAGACATTACTATGATTGGGAGGTTAGAAGTAAAGTCAGGAACTGATCCCGACATCTTTAAAAATGTTTTTGTACTTATTGGCCCATCCAAAGAACCAGGGATAAAAGATTGTGCTCTAATTTGAGTAGATTTATTTATCGAAATAGGCCCNCTGTAAAGNGNAGATTCAGATCCAAATTCGTTGGANGGTTCAGTCAAATCAGTGGTGTATCGAATAACAGCACCTGGTGTCTCACAACTAAGAACTAATTCAAAATTAGACTCAAATAACTGACTNCTTTCAGANAAAGCCACTTCTACAGGAGGTGTGTTAAATATAATGCCATTAGGAGAGCCTGGGGTTGACTCTTTAAAAAATCCATACTGAANGCCTCCGCTTGTGTCTTGAACCTCAGCGATAAGTTCAACACCAACAACAAAATCTGAACCTGATGAACTGCGATTCATTGCCTGCAGAGCTAAAACATTATCTCCACCCTTAATTAAGCCTGATTTTGAAGAAACATCTTCAATTTCAGGACCCGCTATCACTAACCTATCAAGCCTTGAGGCAGTCGCCCNTGAATTAAAAACAATAGGATTAGGTACATTTAAATCTGAAATCTCTTCACCATTTAGGTATGCGACGAATCCATCGTCTATACTTACAGCCAATTGAGCTGAAATTATTCTTCTATCCACACTATCAAAATTAAAAGGAAATCTGAAGTATCCACTGGCATTAACTCCCTTCATATCAGCCGCAATGTTAGTTGCGATCATTGGCTCAAGTGTACCTCCATTAGATTCAAACCCAACAGGGTGATCAGATTCAGTCCAACTAGAGTCGTTAAATTGGGGCGATGGATATTTCCATTGGTCTCCAAGAGATTCGTCTGTTGGAATAAAATATTTAACCTTTGCATCAGATGCGACCAAAACCTCACGGCTAACCAAACCAGATGTTCCGTATCCGTATGAAGAACCTGGAAACTGCTCAGGATAACCGTCATTAAATCCAGAAATCTCAGTTAATCCATCAGGTGCTATTAAAGCTAAGTAATCCCCTTTTCTGTCGAGGGTGAAGCTTGCGTGCAATGCGCTATCTAAATTATTACGATCTTTTGCTGAAGCATAAACTATAATTGATTCTCCACTTGAAACTTTAATCTGTGGAAGTTGCCATTTCTTTAAATTGTCAGAATTATTAGTTAGATAATACCCACCTAAAGAAGCATCAGAGTCACCGTTATTAGTAATTTCAATCCAGTCAGAGGGTTCACCGTCATCGTCTGGAAAAGATATCTCAGCGACAGCTTTAATTTCCGTTATAGAAAATTCAGCGGAAACTTTTGTTTGTATCAGTGAAAATATCGCAAGCAGAGAGAGATAGACTGCTAGCGGGGAAAAGCGTCTTATTTGGGGTTTCATGGTATAATTAATACAATAGCTGTATTGAATTATTTAAAAAAGCATTTTTTCATCACTTCATAATGAGCATCTAAAGCCAATCGGTGTTATAGTGACGTTGTAGTAATCATGAACAGTAATTCTCCATTTAGCCCTGTAGAAGATATAATCGAGGATATTAAACTTGGAAAAATGGTCATCATAACAGATGACGCTGACCGAGAAAATGAAGGTGATCTCATTGCCGCAGCAGAGTGTATCACACCCGAAACTGTTAACTTTATGGCAAAGTTTGGTCGTGGACTAATTTGTACACCAATAACTCAATCAGTTGCAGATAGGTTAGAATTACAAATGATGGTTCCAAACAACAGGGAGTCCTTCAAAACTAATTTTACTGTTTCCGTTGATGCTGCAAAAGGAATCACTACTGGAATCAGTGCTGCTGACAGAGCAACAACAATAAGACTATTAGCTGATGATTGCACGATTGGTGAAGATTTAGTACAGCCTGGGCATATCTTCCCACTTCTTGCCAAACCAGGTGGAGTATTAAGAAGAGCTGGACACACTGAAGCTGCAACTGATCTTACAAACCTTGCCGGGTTGAATGAATCAGCTGTTATTTGTGAAATCCTAAACGATGATGGAACAATGGCCAGACTCCCAGAGCTAATAACGTTAGCTAAGGAACATGACCTAAAAATTGGAACTATTGAAAGCCTAATTCAATATCGAAGAAAAAGAGAAAAGCTAATAGATCATCTTGAAACGATTAACCTTCCAACCAATTGGGGAGACTTTGATCTTCACATGTATCAGTGCTCATATGACGATGAAACTCATCTTGCACTTGTTAGAGGCAAAATCAATCCTGACGCCCCTGTTACGGTAAGAGTTCACAGCGAATGCCTCACTGGAGATGTTTTTATGTCTAAACGTTGTGACTGTGGTGAACAATTAGACAGCGCAATGGAACGCATATCAAAAGAGGAATGCGGCATTTTACTATATATGAGGCAAGAAGGACGTGGAATCGGACTCAAAGCAAAAATACATGCATACAAACTACAAGAAGAAGGTTATGACACTGTAGAAGCTAACGAAAAATTAGGCTTTCCTAGCGACCTACGTGATTACGGAATCGGTGCACAGATTTTATACGATTTAGGTGTTAGAAAAATTCGGCTAATCACTAATAATCCAAAGAAAGTTGTTGGTCTCAATGCTCACAAACTAGAGATAGTTGAACAAATACCCATAAAATTAGAGTCCAATCCTCACAACAAA
>PAHQ01000048.1 GCA_002705125.1 Verrucomicrobiales bacterium
TGAGCATTGTCTATATTTGATGATGCTGAATATTGAGGGCCAACCGGGTACCCCATCCATTGTTCATTCCATGACGCTTTATCCATTCGGTTATCGTGACAACCACATGAAGACACGGCAACTTTGTAAAAATCCGGGTGAAAAAGAAGCGCTCCAGTAGAACTCTGCCCGCCAGCAGAGCCCCCATGAATGCCAACCCGAGAAATATCATACCAAGGATTATTTTTAGAATACTCTTTATGCCAAAGAATTCGATCTGGGAAGCCAGCATCTTTTAAATTTTTCCAACACACATCATGAAATGCCTTAGACCGATTTGCCGTACCCATACCATCAATCTTTACAACTACAAATCCCATGTCCGTCCAGGAAGCAAAACGCCTACCAGCACTAAACTGTTTTGGCACATAAGAATCGTGAGGGCCTGCGTACATGTCCTCAATCACAGGATACTTCTTTGAAGGGTCAAAGTCTTTTGGCTTAGCCAGAATACCCCATATGCTGGTCTTCCCATCCCGCGCATTAGCCTTAAAGACTTCTGGAGCCTCCCAACCACTCGCAATAAGTTCTGTTATATCGGCTTTCTCTAATTCACACACAAGAGAACCATCAGAGACGCGTCGTAATTCATTAACAGGAGCCATATCAACTCGTGAATATTGATCAATGATGTATTTACGATCTGGCGAATAAGTAATGTTGTGCCAACCATTACCTTTAGTTAGATGAGTGAATTCGGACCCATCAAAGTTGANCCTATAGTAATGCATCAGGTAAGGGTCCTGATNTTTGTTAAGACCAGAGGCTCTAAACCAAATCTGCCTCTTTTCATGATCAATCCAATCNACATAGCGAACCACGAATTGGCCCTTAGTGATTTGGTTCTTTGTTTTCCCGGTCTNTACATCAATGAGGTAAAGGTGCCTCCAACCNTCCTTCTCTGAAAGATAAATAACCTCTTGGGTTTCATCNAACCAATTGACTAAGGGAACTCCTAAATTCTTAAAATGCTCGGTCCAAATAAAGGTATCTGAAACCTCATCAATNATGCTGCGAAACTTACCAGTTATAATATCAACTTCAATAACTTGAAATCTTTGATGGCCTCGATCAATTTTCTGATATCTGAAGTATCTCCCATCCTTAGTCCACCTCAAACGAGGGCCCCTGAAGTCGATGATTCCAACTTCTGGTTTAACGTGAAGCTTATTTTCAATATCAAACCAATTAAGCTCATACTCTGTAAATTTGTCACCTGGAAGAGCATAGCGTCGGGTATAAAGTTTTGCTCTTCCACCCCCCTTGGGAGATGACTCATGTAAATGAACTTCACCAACTTCATCAGGATTGACACGGAAAGCTATTAAGTTATTTGAGTTAGGGGCCCAATACGGTTCTTGATAGGAATTACCTTTTTCACCGTCTTCACTTAACTGAATTTCATTAACTCCATCCGTTTCTCGTACAAACAAATTATGATCGCGCACAAAAGCTTTCCAACGACCATCAGGAGAAATTTCTCTTTTAGGTCTATCTGAATTAGATCTTTTTTCCTCTGGTTTTTNGGGCTTGGGATTTTTTTCTTTAATCAATGCCTTAGGCCTTTCGATTTGAGTCAACTCATAGGTATTAAGGTCACAAGAGTAAAACTTTCCCATTGCTCGAAAAGAAGTTGTATTCTTCTTTAGATCAAATCCCANATCGTTAATGGGAAGCTGTTNAGGTCGCACTTTATTGTTAGCAATACTAGATAATGAATTTGCTAACTTTTTGTGATNAAAAGCGAGACGACGAACTCCTTTGTTGAGATCAACCAGAACGAATTCACTTTGTCCCTTTGCTAAATTATTCCGATACCAAAAATAAGAATTTTCCTTAGACCAGTTAGGATTAATTTTTGATTTATAGACATTTCCAGAAACATTGGCTAATAAAATCAACAACATCCCGAAAACCTTGATCATTGTTATCGATAGAGACTTCGAACCAATAAATTGATAGCTAATCTTTTTCATAATTATTAATCAGAAGGTTGATCCTAAATTGCCATCATGGCAACTAACAAACATTTCTCAGATCACTGATTGAATAATCAAAAGTAAGGCGAGGGCGGGAATCGAACCCGCGATACCGGTTTTGCAGACCAGCGCATTACCACTTTGCTACCTCGCCAATATACTCACTTTCACAAGCGAGTCTGTTAGATATCCTCTGGTCTTAATGCTGTCAATACTGGGAAACGATTTTTCAGCTTTCTCTTTATTTAAGGAATGCTTACCAATTGACGAAATAGATGGTATTTTATCCAACTTTTAATTACCCATTCATGAGAGTATTAATTCAAAGAGTCTCTTCAGCCTCCGTTCAAATAGCGGATAAAGAATACAGTAATATTGGTCGTGGTTTATTAATATTATTGGGAATAGAAAACGAAGATTTGGAAGAAGATGTTGATTGGCTGACTTCCAAAATATCCAAAATGAGGATCTTTGAAGATGACGCGGGTCACATGAACCTTTCAGTCAATGATGTGGGCGGTGAGATTCTTGTAGTCAGCCAATTCACTCTTCATGCAAGCACCAAAAGAGGTAATCGGCCTTCATTCATTAAAGCATCTAAGCCTGATTATGCCATACCCCTTTATGAGATGTTTATTTCAAAAATGAAAAGCAAAATTCAACGAAACATCTCTTCAGGAAAATTTGGTGCATCTATGCAAGTCAAGTTGACTAATGATGGACCCGTCACCATATGGATTGACTCCAAAAATCGCGAGTGACCACAAACTATTATTCTTCAGTCAATTCCTCTTGCTCCTTTTTTTGCCGCAGACGAATTGCAGTGCCGCAATACATGCATCTCATCCATTTGAATAATACCAAATGTAGCGCAGAGCCAAACGCATATCCAAATATGGGTATTCGATGAGCTAGCCTGTGCTTATCACACCGGCGAAATCTGAAGAACTGACAACTGCAAACCCTGCACCTTGTCTGGTGAGTAGATATGAAGTGCATGAGGCATGATAACAAAAATACACTAATAACTGGAATGACCACCCATAGACCATAATCTGTTTTATTCATGATTATACCTTGAGTACCGATAAAAAAAGAAAGAGCCAGAACTATAAGAGTAATTACAAGCATCACACGGGCACTCATAACAATTAAACTAGTAAAAAAAAGTTTTCCTGGCTGAGGGTACGGAACCCCTCGTTCCTTAAACTTGGGAAAACGGCCAGATAGAAAACTTGGCTTAACTTCATCGAAACCCGTCCTGTTACCAACATGCCTNCCTTCAAGAGGACTCACACGTATTTTACCTTCTCTGTACTCATCAACACTAACTAACTTTGATTTGTCNAAAAAATTACTCTTTTCTTCNTCATTATCNAAANGAGTTTTAGGANCGCTNTCACCNGATTCTTCTTTATGTGAAGATAGATCAACGGGGCTATTCCCGATAATTGAACTGTTATGTTCTAAGGGTTNTATTCCTTTATCAATATTATTAGTGATGANGACCTCAGCCAACTCTTCAAATTCATCTTCACTAGCAGCACTGGCTTCATGCCAATCTAGTGAAGAAAGCTGTTNGTCTTCGGTATTTTCCGAATNNCTTTTTATCGCTTTGTCAGAGCTNTCTTCGTTAGNNTCCACTAATTATTTATTATTTTATTCAGTAGACACCTACACATTTAGGAAAGGTTCTGCAACATTTCCTGTAACTGCTCCAACTTTTTCTTCATGGAGTCTTTCCTATCAAGGTTTTCTTGGACAACCTCTTGAGGAGCGCGCTCAGTAAANTTTGGATTAGATAATTTGCCGACTGTTTGTTTTAAATCCTTTTCTACTTTCTGAATTTCTTTATTAATTCTTNTCTTTTCTGCCTCAATATCAACGAGTCCCTCAAGAGGCATAAACATTTTCCCAATCGGGGTAAGGAATGTTGGCGTGCCAGGGCTTGGCTCATATGAGTCATCAATAACAATTTCTCCTGCACCACAAAGTAACTTTAAAACTTCCAACTCNCTNTCGACCCACTCGTCTTGAGTATGTAGGAAAAATTTAACATTCCGATTAGCTGCTAAATTGTATTGCGCTTTAATATGACGTGCCTTGGTTGTAGCTTCATGTATAGAACTTGTCTTATTAGCCGCTTCTTGAACTAATTCTTTTTCGTAACCTGAAAGTATTTTTTCTTTTGGTAAGGTGCGCTGCATTAGTAATTCGCCATCACTGGCAAAACCAAGCTTTTCCCAAAGCTCCTCAGTAATATGAGGCATATAAGGNTGCAGCTGCATTAAATATCCAGACAAAATAGTATCAACTACTGTTAGNACAATCGTTCTCCGGTCCTGATCAGCATCATCTCTAAAACTCAACTTGATAGACTCAAGGTACCAATCACAAAACTCACTCCAGAAGAAATCATAAAGTTTATTCGCAATTTCTTGAAACTTGTANGACGAATAAGAATCACTCAGTTCCTCATTCAGAGAATCTAATTTNCTTAGAATATCTATATCATAAATTGATAATTCCTCTAAATCGGGAAGTTCTTTTACACCGTCAGTGCTTCCTTGCATCTGACGAAATCTTGCAGCATTCCAAAGCTTGTTAGCAAAGTTTCGTCCTTCCTCAACTTGTGGATAATCATTTACTTCAGCCTCATCTTTATTTTTATTTTCAATAAACCGNACGTCTGTCCCTGAAGGTGCAATNCGCATAATGGAAAAACGAAGTGCATCTGCACCATACTGGGCTATCAGGTCAAGAGGATCAGGAGAATTACCCAAACTCTTTGACATCTTTCTACCTTTTTTGTCTCTGATAATACTCGTGAAGAAAACATTCGAGAATGGCTTCTCGCCTGTAAATTCATAACCAGCCATTATCATGCGAGCCACCCAAAAGAAGATAATGTCAGGGCCTGTGACCAAGTCTGCAGTTGGATAAAATTTATTTNTGGTTGTTTCATCCATAGTCGCAAATGGCCATAGCCATGAACTAAACCATGTATCAAGAACGTCATCATCTTGGATCCAATTTTCTTCATCTTCTGGAGGATCAATACCAACATGTAAAGCATCACCTGCAGTTTCTTTATCGAGAGATTCAGCTTTTTGCAACTCTTCGGCCCGGTCTTTACGGTACCAAACTGGAATACGNTGTCCCCACCAAAGCTGTCGACTAATGCACCAGTCCTGTATGTTTTGCATCCAGTGGCTGTACGTCTTAGCCCATCTTTCAGGCCTAAAATGAATATCCTGATCAGAGACTGAAGCAATTGATTCTTCGATCTTCGGATACTTTAAGAACCACTGCATGGATATTCTAGGCTCGATTGGAACATCTGCCCTTTCACTAAAACCAACGTTATTCTCGTAATCTTCAACTCTCACGAGTAGTCCCATGTCATCAAGTTTTGNAGCGACATGATCTCTTGCTTCAAACCTATCCATCCCTGAAAATTCTTCACCCGCTAACTCATTAAGAGTCCCATCTGGGTTTANAACATCAATGATCTCAAGGTCATTGTTTAGGCCTATTTCAAANTCGGCTTTATCATGAGCCGGAGTCACTTTAAGAACACCAGTTCCAAACTCTGGGTCAATATGCTCGTCTGCTATAATCGGAATTTCAGCTTTGGGGAAAGGCCTAAAGGCTTTCTGTCCAATAAGGTCGGCATATCTTTCATCCTTAGGGTTAACTGCAACAGCACTATCACCCATCAATGTTTCCGGCCTCGTCGTTGCTATTTCCAAATACTCTCCCTCACGTCCAACAATCTCGTACCTNATATAAAAGAGCTTACTNTTTTGAGGCTTCATTATGACCTCCTCATCTGAGAGCGCCGTTAAAGAAGAAGGGCACCAATTGACCATTCTCTTGCCTCTATATATTTTTCCACTGTTGAAAAAATGGACAAAGCATTTCTGAACTTCTGTGGAATACTCCTCGTCCATCGTGAACCTCTCCCTATCCCAGTCACATGAGCAACCCAATTTCTGCAATTGTTTGATAATGATACCTCCATGTTTTTCTTTCCATTCCCAGGCACGCTCAAGGAAGNCTTCCCGACCTAAATCACGACGGCNCTTGCCTTCAGTCTCTCTTAAATGTCTTTCAACCTTCGACTGGGTTGCTATGCCGGCATGGTCAGTCCCAGGCAACCAAAGAACTTCTTTGCCTTTAGATCTGGCGCGCCTTGCCAAAATATCTTGAATAGAATTATTGAGAACATGACCGAGCGTAAGAACGCCTGTAACGTTAGGTGGCGGGATTACAATACCGTAATCTTGTTTCTCTGATGAAGGGTCTGCATGGAAAGCTTTTGCGCTAATCCACTTGGAAAACCACTTTTCTTCAACTTTTGTTGGTTCGTAAGCCTTTGATATTTCGACTGACATGAGATCGGAAATAACTTGATACAAACCCAATTTGCAAAATCTAATTAATGGTGAATTTAATTATAGCGTTAAAGACATTCCAATATTGCCATAAATTAACCTCAAAACCGCACATTTAGCCCTGTTTAACTCCCCTAAAAAAAGCCAAAAAAAATGTATTCCAAGGCTTGGATTCATTATATTTATATTATTTTTGCTCAGTAGCTCAGTAGCAAATGGAGCNGCTTGGAACATCATCAAACAGAATGGTCGCGANTATGTAACNGCNGAAAACATCAAAAATTTTTATCGGTTTGATTCCCTAAAAGTTTCTAATGGAGCTTTAAAGTTCCAATCAGGAAAAGTCACTATGAGTATAAAAAATGGCTCTGATAATTTATACATCAACTCTGTTTTATTTCGTTTAAGTTATAAAGTCATTTCAAATAAGGGTAGTTATCTTTTTTCAAGAATTGATTTGGCCAAGCTTATCGATCCTGTTCTNCGTCCAAGTTATATNAAAACTGCNAAGCGATTTGATACTGTCATTATCGATCCTGGTCANGGCGGAACGGACCCNGGTAGCNTAAATCGTTACGGAAAAGAAAAAGATTTTAACCTTCGTNTCGCCAAAATCTTGATGAAAGACTTAGAGAGAAAAGGTTTCAGAGTTCGCATGACGAGGTCCTCCGACGTTTATCCTACACTCGGGNAACGNGTCCAATTTTCTAATCGTATTCCAAATGCCATCTTTGTATCAATTCACTTCAATTCTTTTGATANTAANACTGCTAAAGGNATAGAGACTTATGCACTAAGCCCACAAGGCTCAGGAACTCATAATGATCGAGGAGTGCGAAATAATTTTTTGAAAGGTAATGTNNGAGACTCCGANAACATAGCTTTGGCCACAGCTATACATGCATCAATCATGAAAAAAACACAGGCAGANGATCGNGGCATTAAAAGAGANAGGTTTACTGTGTTGGCGGGCTTATCAATGCCGGCTATACTTGTGGAGGGTGGTTTTTTAAGTAACCCTGCAGAGGCTAAGAAAATCGCGAGCTCTTCTTACCTGNCGATACTGTCTAGCGGCATTGCTAGTGGAATTGTAACGTACAGGAATGCATTACGCTAAGCTTCCATCCTCTTCACTTTTACCCTCTCTGAATCTATTATTGAAGATAAGAGTTCAAAATCCTCATCTTGAGTCCCACTAATAATACAATAGGTGTAGCTGTCCCACTCTTTAAGCTCTTCACTCGCAGTTTTCATTCTTAGATTAAAGGTCTCGGAATCCTCACTGCCTCGACCACGNAATCTTGATTCAAGTTCAGAAACGTCTTTTGTCGTGATAAAGATATCAACTAATGCGTTAGATATTATGTCATCATCGCATTCTCTTACTTGTCGCGCACCTTGCACATCAATATCCATTATGATGTCTTTTCCTTCTATTANGGCTTTTTTTACAGAATCTCTTATCGTTCCATATTTCCATTTGTGTACCACTGCATGTTCCAAGAATTCATTATCATCAATCTTTGAATTGAACTCATCGTCNTTCAAAAAATGATAATCTTTACCATCAGTTTCACCTTCTCTTGGGGACCTNGTTGTACATGAAATCGAAAAGAAAACATTGTTACAATCTTTGAGCACTCGCCTCAAAAGAGTCGACTTTCCAGATCCTGCTGGGCCAGACAATAAGATCAGAACACCTGATCTCGATTGCTGCGTCTCATGTAAATCTTCCATAATAATTTATTCAACGTTTTGAACCTGCTCTCTGATTTTCTCCAGTTCAGTTTTAGTCTCAACTATAGATTGAGCAATGTTTGCATCATTAGCCTTGCTTCCAATAGTATTCAACTCTCGGCTGATTTCTTGTACTAAAAAATCTAGCGGCCTTCCAACGGCTTCATTACTTGAAAAATATTTTTCAGATTGAATTAAATGACTTTCGAGTCTGGTGATTTCTTCAGTTATATCACATCTATCTGCAAAAATTCCGATCTCTTTAATTACGCGCTCATCATTTAAGTCCAACTCGAGACCGGAAGCAGTCAGCCTCTTAAATAAATTTTCTTTGTGGCGGCTTACGACATGCGAAGCCTGCTCTGATATTCTCTCTAAGTTAGTCTTTATCTTATCGAGCCTTGATTCCAAGTCTGCCTTCAAGTGAGCACCCTCATCTGATCTCATTACAATTAAATGATCAACGGCTTGGACCAAGGCCTGCTTAACATGTGACCATGCATCTTCGACTTCAGGTAAAGTAACTCCAAAATTTATTACTCCATTCGCGCGCATGGGGTCAAAATTATCTGTAAAATTATTGCTGCCTAAATCTAATTCCAAAACTCTCAAAGCTTCATAGTATTGTTTTGCCAATTCCTTGTTAACATTGATTGTGCCACCTTCAGAACTCGAAGCTTTAACAAAAATATTTACATTAACCCTCCCTCTAGAGACTGATTCTTTGATCATCTTTCTAACGCGAGTCTCAAGAGCAGAGAGTTCACGCGGCATATTTATAATAATATCTGCCTGTTTTCTGTTAACAGATGAGATTTCAACACGATAAAGCAAATCATCTATAAGAACCTCACCATTACCAAATCCAGTCATACTTTTCATATAACATTAAGAAAAGAGCTAAGATGCCATTAAGACAAACTGAAACTGGCGATTAAGTTAAAAATCTAATCCCAAAGATCATAATTCCTTAAATTTATCCCTCATTCCATTTGAGATAAATTTGGCTACCATTTTAAAAGAGATGGAGCAATTTTAGACCTATATAGCCGATATTGACTTCGCAATTCAACGCATTATCTTTACGCGCCTTAAAATTATGAATGTGATAAGAAGAAATTTCAAAGTAATGGCTGCTGATAATTCAAGCCGGTCAATATTATTACTTTGTCTTGGCAATTAGGTTAAAACATTAAAAATTAACTTATAAAACCTAAGAAATAATGGGTGAATCTTCTCCCGAATCTCAATGAAGCCATCTAGCTTAAATAAGTACAACGCCTTCAAAGCAGTCGATCTCCCTAATCGTACATGGCCAGATAATACTATCTCCAGCGCACCTATCTGGTGCAGTGTTGACCTTAGGGATGGAAACCAGGCGCTCGCCGTGCCNATGAACGTTTCCCAAAAATTAGAGCTGTTCGAATTACTTGTTAATATCGGATTTAAAGAAATTGAAATTGGTTTTCCTTCAGCATCTGAAACTGAGTTTAATTTTGTTCGNAAATTAGTAGACGNAAATCTTATACCCCATGACGTCCGCTTACAGTGCCTTGTTCAAGCTCGAGAACACTTAATTAAAAAAACTTTTGAAGCAATTGATGGTGTTCCAAATGCTATAGTTCATATTTATAATTCTACTTCTCCNCTCCAAAGGGAAATTACTTTTGGAGGAGCATCCAAGGAAGACATTAAAAAAATTGCTATTGAAGGAACCGCTGTCATCAAGGAACTTGTTGACTCAGTTCCAGGAACAACNGTTGACCTTGAGTACTCCCCTGAGAGCTTTTCTGATACGGAATTAGAGTTTTCACTGGAAGTTTGTGAGGGGGTCATGAATGTCTGGCAGCCTAGCCCAGAGAAGCCCATAATTTTAAACCTTCCAGCAACTGTAGAGTGGACGACTCCAAACGTTCATGCAGATCAAATTGAGTGGTTTTGTCAAAACCTAAAAAATAGAGACTGTGTCAAAATTAGTTTGCATACCCATAATGATCGTGGAACCGGCACCGCTGCAACAGAACTAGGTCTTATGGCCGGTGCAGACAGGGTAGAAGGCACACTCTTCGGAAATGGAGAGAGGACGGGCAATCTTGATATCGCTACAGTGGCACTTAATATGAACAGTCACGGTATAGAGACGGGACTAGACTTTTCAGATATACCAAAAGCGAGAGAAATCTATGAACGCTGCACCCAAATGAAAGTACCTGACAGACACCCTTATGCAGGCGACTTGGTATTTACCGCTTTTTCTGGAAGCCATCAGGATGCCATTAAAAAAGGAATGGATCGAGTGGGGCCCTCTAAATCCGAATGGGGCGTTCCATACCTAACGATTGACCCAAATGACATTGGACGGACCTATGAGGCCATTATCAGAATCAACAGTCAGTCTGGAAAAGGTGGNATTGCATATATATTGGACCGTGAATATGGATTTGATATCCCTAAACCAATGCAACCAATTGTGGGATCTAAAATCTACAAACTTGCTGATTCAAAGGGTAGAGAATTAACGAATCAGGAAATCCTTGAAGCATTCAAAAAAGAATTCGTGAATGTAGAGGATTCTTTCTTTCTTAAGCACTATGAAATCTTGGCCAATGAGTCTGAAGATGGTCAAGTCTGCTGCCAAGCGACTATTCTAGTCTCGGGTAATAATTATGAAATCAAGGGTATTGGAAACGGTCCCATCAATGCGTTCGTTAACGCTTTGGAGACAGTTGGTCAGAAATCGTTTAAGCTTACTGATTATCGCTCTCATGCAATTAAGGGTGGTTCTGATGCTGATTCTGCAGCGTATATATTTTTGGAGAGCAATGAAGGGCATGGGGCATGGGGATGCGGGGTCGACCCTTCAATTGAAATTGCTGGAGTCAAAGCCCTAGTAAGCGCGTTAAATCTATTGAAGTAAGTTTAGTAAGAAACCTCAACTAGATACAGGCCATCAGGCTTAGCGCAGTACTGGCATTTATTTTTACCCGGATCTTGAAGCATTTTTTTAATCCACTCTATATCCTCTCTGCCTTCAGCGACACGAACAGCGGCACCAACTAAAAGCCTAACCATTTTGTATAAAAAACCATTTCCACTAAACGACATGCTGATAGTGTCTTGATGAGATTCTACATCAATCGAAAAAATTGTTCTTTCTGTACTAGTAGGGATACTGTTTCCACGGTTCCCAGCAAAGGAAGCAAAATCATGCGTTCCAACATAAAGTTGGCAAGCTGCTTTCAAAACTTTACCATCAATTTTTGATGGATGATGCCAAACTCTGTCAACTTTGTGAGGAACTAGTACTGGTGAAGTGTCAACTTCGTACCTGTATGTTTTTGCCTTAGCACTAAAACGGGCATGGAAATCTAAGGGGGCTTTTTCGACAGAAAGAATACGAATACTTTTAGGTAAGTTTACATTTAATGCTCTCTGCCATTCTCCAGAATCCATTCTTGATTCTTTAGAAACTTCATAATGCGCCACTTGTCCTAACGCATGAACACCAGTATCAGTACGACCCGAACCTTGAACCCTTACATCGGCACCTGTAATTTTTTTTATTGCCGACTCTAATGAATCCTGAACAGTTCGTTCCCCCGGCTGTATCTGCCAACCCTTGTAAGTGCTGCCATCGTAAGCAATGACTATTTTAATTCTCTCCATCTTTAAAATAATTTTCCCAATGATCGGGTAATCTTACTGGTTTACCTTCTGGCATCTTTACTAAAGCGAGTTGCTGCCTAGATTTTACTAGGTTCTTTTGATCTGAAATACGATTAACTTCAAATTCACACCAAAATCTAACTTTACTAATCTCAGCAAGCCATCCTCTTATAACAATATCATCTCCTAAAAAACCGGGACTCTTGTAATCAATCTCAGTCCTGACAACAGCGCCATAAGTTTGCTGCCCCGACATTTCTTTATAATCAAGACCAATCTCCGAACCCAATATAGTTCGGTTTTTTTCAATAAACCTTAGATAAGCAATGTTATGGACTACCCCAGCAGCATCCGTATCATAAAACATGATCTGTTCAGTCGTTTCAATTATTGGAATATCCCGCATAGAATTAAAATGATATTTGTTTTAATTTTNTTGAACTAAATTCGTATCTATTCTGAAAAACACTTTATAACTAACATGCTAAACCAATATATTACTTGCAAGTGCTAGCTTAACTGAATTAAGGCATTATTAGAGTACTTATGTTTGAAGTTCGCGAAAAACCACAGCTCGTAGAAAGAGCCCTGCTTGTGGGAGTCTACTTGGACAAGGCCAAAGAAACGGAGGCCTCAAGCCTTCTGCAAGAATTGCAAGAGCTGGTCGAGACACTGGGTATCGGTATAGTCGACAGTTCTCTTATTCGAGTTCGTGAAAATTTTCCATCCCATCTGGTAGGGAAAGGAAAAATGGCTGAAATCATTGAGAAGTCCAAAGAGCTCAATTGTGACTGTATTATTTTTGATAATGAGCTTTCCCCAAACCAACAAAGGAATTGGGAAAATGAATCCAACATCCTTGTCATTGATCGGCAAGAGGTAATCCTTGATATTTTTTCACTCAGAGCCCGCACTAGGGAAGCTCGCCTACAGGTCCAGCTTGCAAAAATGCAGTACACTCTTCCAAGAATGGCTCGGATGTGGGGTCACCTAGACCGTCAGGGCGGTGGCTCAGGTGGCGGCAAGGGCGGTGGTGGAGCAGCAAGAGGAGAAGGTGAGAAACAAATCGAGGTTGATCGAAGGCTGGCCCGAAAAAAAATAGACAGAGTTAAGGCTGAATTAGAAAAAGTACGTCAGCAGCGAAAGACACAGCGGAAAGAAAGGAATCGAGCAGATCTCCCTCATGCTGCCATAGTCGGTTATACTAATGCCGGAAAATCATCTCTGTTAAATGGTTTAACTGAAAGTGCGGTGCTTGCGGAAGATAAACTTTTTGCGACCTTAGATACAACCACTCGAAAACTGGATTTGGAAGATGGACAAACAATTCTACTTACTGATACGGTTGGTTTTGTAAGAAGACTTCCTCACGGTCTAGTTGAAAGCTTTAAGGCGACCCTTGAGGAAGCAATTTTGGCGGACTTTTTGATCCATGTCATTGATGGAAGTTCAGAAAATGTTCAAGATCACTTTAAAACGACACTTGAAGTCCTAAAAGAACTCGGAGCTGACGAAAAAAAGATTATTCCTGCAATTAATAAAATAGATATAATTAGTGATGAAAGGCTCGAAGAGCTAAAAAATATTTTTCCGGAGGCTATTTTAATTTCAGTAAAAAATGGGGTCGGAATTGATGATCTTCTAAGCAAGATTAATGAGATGCTATTGAGCAATATTGTGCGAAATTCCCTTAAAATTCCACAATCTAGACAAGATTTAGTGGCCCTTTTACACCGCGAAGGGAAGATTTTGAGTCAGGATTACCACGAAAACGACATAATAATAAATGCAATTTATTCAAAACGTTTTCTTGCGAAGTTTGCGGAATTCGTTATGGCTGAAAATGTACAGGGTCCCACTAGGGAAAAATAAACAACTAACAACTAAATTTTATGAAGAAGATTTGGTCCCGGCTCGAAGGTGAACTAACATCAAAAGCAAGTGAAATTCTAGAATCATTAAACTTAGGAGCAGACGAAGCAGATGTCGAAGCTCTTGAGGAATACATTGGTCAAGAACTCCCTACAGATTACAGGGATTTCCTGATAATGCACAATGGTCAGAGTCAGGAGAGCAATCCTGGGTTCTTTGATATGTTTAGTCTCATGCCGCTTGATCTAGTGCAAGAATCTTGGGACGAATTAGAAGGACTCAGAGACGACGCTGGTGAGGATGAGACTTGCCCTGGTGACTGGCTTCCTTTTGCTGAAGATGGCTCAGGTGATATGCTCTGCGTAGAGCTTGAGGCTGGCGGCATTAGTAAATATGTAAGTAGTGATGAAAATGAAGAGCTTGCTGACTCATTTGAAGGTTGGTTGGCTGATATTCATGCAATTTTGAAAAATGGAGAATACAGTTATGATCCAGCCAGTGGTTTTGGCATTCAGCCTCAGGGACCAGATGAAGAAGATGACGATGATGAGGGTTCAGTAAGTGATGACGATGATGATGTTGTCATGGACAATGACGATGATGATGATGAAACTTCGATGGCTTACAAGTTCACTGCAAAGATGATTGAACTTTATGAAGGAGAAGAAAAAGTTGGTACAGTGGCTTGGGGTGACATCACTAAGGTCAGGGTTTCATCATATGCAGGAGATCCATTGATCTCGATTAATTTACCTGAGGGATCTGATCCTGAAGAACTTGAAATTCCAGCCAATGTTGCGAGCTCAGACAAGTTATTTAAATATCTGGGTAAACTTAAGGGTTGGGATAAAGAAGCTTTCGAAGAAGCTCTAGCCAACGCAGATAAAGATGAAGAAATCCTAGTATGGGGATAGTCTCAAGGAGCTGCTTGAGCTTGAGTCTTTGAATCATCATAGGCTTTCTTTGCAGCCTCAAAATCTTTTGTCGTGCGCTCAGGAACTTTTTCACCCGCTTTAATATCTCTCTTAGCTGATGCATACTCTGCGATCTCTTTAAGGAATAATTGAGCACTTGCGAGAACAGGCGTAGCCTTTGGGTGTATTTTAGACTGAATCTCTTTCATATTACTCGATAGGTCCCTTACATACTTGCGCATTTCTCTATCAGTAAATTTATCTAAGGAATTGCCCTCAGCAGTAATAATTTGCTGATCTAAGTGCGATAAGCATTTATCTAAAGAATAGGTCTTGGACACTTTCCTTGTTCTTAATCTAGCGTAAGCAAAAGCCGTTTTATTTTTTGGAGTTGCTCTACCCGCGCCAACAACTCGGTTCCAGACTTGGGCATTAGAAAGCATTCTTACAGACCGGTCCCTCAGAACCTTTTGAGCGGCACTTAAATCGGTAATAGATTTTCCAAAACCAACGCCTAAAGAAATATCTCGTGCAAAGTTGACTGCTTCATCTAAATCAACGCATGAAAGAACCTGCGTTGCATTAAGTGATGCCATATCATCGTCTAATATGAGATCATCCAGAATCGCATTCGACACTTCGCCTGTAATTAAATAAAATGTATCTTTTGCAACTGGAGCTTTCTTACCTAAAGCACTTGGACTAGAAAATTCCGTCTTTGGTTTATCAGCACCAGGANCTTCCCCAAGATTTTGGGCGGCTTTGGCTGCAAGTTTTATAGCCTGCCCTAAAGAACCTTGGGTTCTTTTATTATCAATATTGAAATTGATTTTTCCTCCGCCTCCCATGCCGCCAAAAAGAACTAAATTTTCAGGAACTTGGATTCCTCTAAGAAGGCACTCAATTAAAAATGCAGCAGCAAAATTTGGTGGCGCACTGTCTGCTTGGATTTCATCTATCACAAAATGTACATTTTGATTTACTGGCCAGCCCTCACTAAAATGTTTTCTAGGCAAATAGGTCATAACAGATGTCATCGGTTTAACGGTAAGCTTAGGCTTCGACTCAAAGGTAGCCTGCATGGGACCACTATCATCTGAATCTATAATTTCCGCTCTCACTTCACTCACCACCATGACTGGAACTTCAGTCGCATGCATCGCTAGGACAACTTTGACGCTCGCTTCAGTTATCTCTGGGTCCAATTCTCTGGGACCTGGCTTTATAGGCAGAATGGCACCAGGCGAAACAGGATCATAAGTTTTATTACCATCTTCACCAGGCTTAGAACCTTTTGGACTTGTAATAACAAGATCATCAATATTCATTCCCCATTGTTTCGGAGAACGCAGTACGATCTGTATAAAGCTATCTGATTTAACAATTTTACCGTGAACAAAAACTTCTTTACCAATAGTTTCATCTATTCCCCAATTCTCCTTAGAATCAAAAACGTCTGATTTTATATAGAGACGAAACAAACTGTCAGAAAACCATATCCGTATGTCAGCGGTCTGAGGGGAACTATCAGACCTTGTCACATTACCTTTAATCAATACAGTTTTACCGATTGCCGCTTCGATAGCTTTTTCATCAGTAACATCAATAGGGTCTCCAAGCTTTTTATCGCCTTCTTGAGCAACAACATTGAGGACCGAGAAAGCGGCAATAAAAAGTATCATTATTTGAACCTTCATGAAATTTTGTGAGTTTTGATAGGGGGTTTTATTAGTTTAACCAAAAACATCTTCGCCAAAAATTGCCTTTGCTGCCTGAGCAACATCTTTATCGCCCCTACCAGAGCAATTGCAGATAATTAAGCCATTATTACCAAGTTTAGGAGCGAGCTTTCTTACACCTGCAAGCCCATGCGCCGTTTCTAAGGCTGGTATTATTCCCTCAACAGTAGAAACTTCTTGGAAAGCTTCCAAGGCCTCATCATCAGTTGCAAAGGTGTATTCAGCCCGACCTACATCCTTAAGGTTAGCATGTTCGGGACCCACGGCGGCATAATCAAGGCCAGCAGAAACAGAATGAGTTAACTCAATTTGACCATCGTCATCAGACAACAGCCAGGTTTTAGTTCCTTGCAGAACACCCAGCTTTCCACCCTGAAATCTGGCCGCATGATCACCTCGTTTTATACCTCGGCCCCCTGCTTCTACTCCTAGCATCTTAACCGACTCATCAGATAAAAAAGGATGAAATAAACCCATCGCATTACTTCCCCCCCCAACACAAGCAACCAAGTAATCCGGTAATCTCTCTTCTCTTTCTAAAATTTGCTTTCTTGCCTCTTCTCCAATGACACGATGAAAATCTCTTACCATCATTGGATAAGGGTGTGAGCCGAGGGCTGAACCAAGTATATAATGCGTACTTCTAACGTTGGTTACCCAGTCACGCATAGCTTCATTGACTGCCTCTTTAAGAGTTCTTTGTCCAGCAGTTACTCCACGAACTTCAGCACCTAGAAATCTCATCCTTGCGACATTTAAGGCCTGTCTCTCCATGTCCACTTCTCCCATATATATGACACAATCAAAACCAAAACGCGCACAAACAGTGGCGGTAGCGACTCCGTGCTGTCCAGCTCCCGTCTCTGCAATGATGCGATTCTTTCCAAGTCTCTTTGCTAATAAAATCTGGCCCATAGCATTATTTATTTTATGGGCGCCAGTATGTAGAAGGTCCTCTCTCTTTAAATAAATCTTGGCACCTCCTAAAAGATCCGTCCACCTCTCTGCAAATGTAAGAGGAGTGGGTCTGCCCACATACTCTCTTAACATATAATCCAAATCTGCTTGGAATTGAGGATCCGACTTAGCAGCCTCATATTCTTTTGTCAGCTCTTCTAAGGCTGCCATAAGAGTTTCAGGCACAAACATGCCTCCGTAAGTGCCAAAATGGCCTTTTGAATCAGGAAGTTCTTCGATGAGAGGGCTAGGCATTGTAAATTTTTATAATAATACGCTCACAGATCGATTGTATCAAATATCTATAAAAATTATCGTTCATAGGAATTTTGCTTATGATCGTGACTAATTTTAGATGAGAAGCTATGTTTAGACCATGAATTTTAAGTTTTTAACGGTATTTCTCTTATTTACGCACCTCGGACTGCTCATGAAATTAGCGTCAGCGCAAGAATGGACGCAATTTCGTGGAACCGGAACTATGGGTCACTCCTCCGACAAAAATGTTCCTTCAAAGATTACAGAAAAAGAAATTAAGTGGGCATTAGATCTACCGGGAACTGGTCATTCCTCGCCGGTGGTTTGGGGTAACTCCATTTTCTTAACCGTCTCATCGAAGAAAGCCCAGGGAACTCGTTTCGTTATGGCATTATCATTGGACACTGGAAAAGAAAAGTGGCGTAATAAACAAACACATAAAATTTACCGACAGCACCGATTTAATGATTTTTCTTCTTCTACACCCTGCTGTGACAAGGACAGGGTTTATGTAGCATGGACTTCTCCAGATGGCGTTGAAGCAATTGCTCTGGATCATAATGGTAAAGAAGTATGGAAAAAAAAGCTTGGTAAATTTTATGCTAAACATGGCAGCTCAGCTTCTCCTGTTCTCGCCGGGGGATCGTTAGTCATCGGAAGTCATGGCGAAGAAGGAAAAAGCTATGTAGTTGGTCTCAATCCTGAAAACGGCGTCGAACGATGGCGCATTGACCGTGACTCAAATGATAAAGGAGCATACAGCACTCCAGTTTTTAGAACTGCTGATGATGGCACAGAGGAGCTCATTTTCAGTAGTACCGCTCATGGTATCACAGCCATTGATCCAAGAAGCGGAAAAATTCGTTGGGAACATGATGCCGGCTTTTCACAGAGGTGCGTTGGTGGCCCGGTAATTTCTGGAAACACAATCTTTGTCTCCGCTGGTTCGGGTTCTGGAGGTAAGGAGTCAGCAGTCGTTCGCGTAAAATCGAAAAAACCCTCGGTCGCTTGGGAAGCAGGCCTCAAGGGATTACCTTATGTTCCAACAGGCATATCCCATAAAGGAATGATTTTCCTTCTTAATGATGGTGGAGTCATGACGTGCAGAAGTGCGAAAGATGGTAAGGTGCATTGGCAAGAAAGAGTTGTCGGAGCTCCTTACAGCTCTCCCATAATCATCAATGACAGGATTTATTGTTGTAGCAAAGAAGGTGAATTAAATGTTCTTAGCGCCACTAATAAATTAGAGCCTGTTAGTTCATACAAATTTGATGACGGTATATATGCAACTCCCGCCGTAGCAAATGGCAATTTGTTGGTGCGGACATTCTCCAAAATTTATTGTATTTCTAAGTAAATTAACTAGTCCAACCAGATCTCAACGCGCCGGTTATAACTCCTTCCAATTGGGTTGTCGTTACCATTAGCAAGGCGATTGGGCAACCATTCCTCGGATTCACCTTTTCCTAAAATAGAGATATTTCTAGGCTTAATTCCTCCAGAAATAAGGAGATTTCTTACATTTTCGGCCCTTTCGAGGGAAAGATTTAAATTATATTTATCAGTACCTATCTCATCAGCATGCCCATGAATCTTAACGGCCTTTGCTGGCATTTCTCTAAGTACATCAGTGAGGATTTGAAGTTGTTTTTGAGCTCTCGGATGAAGATCCGAGCTCTTAAAATCGAAATAAATAACAACGCAATCACCGGAACCTAGATCCGTCCTTATTGGGACATAAGGAACACTGGTGTCTTCGGGAGAAAAATATGAAGTAAAAGCCTCATCAAGATAAATTCTATTTATTTTCCATGAATCATAATCCTTTGAAGTTTGACGTTCTAATCTAACCTTAAAATGAAATGACTTTCTGTCATCAATGGAATCTAAATGAATTCTTAAAGTAACAAGGTTCGAATTTGCTTCGACTATTTCAAATGGCTTCTCTTCAGAAGTTTTAAATCTAGCACCTTCAATCATTATACAAAGCCCGGCTATTTGTTCAGCGAGAGCTCCACCAGACAAACAATATGAAATTGCACTTTCATAATTAAGTTCACTCAGTGCAGTAATAAAGTAATCCGCGATATAGAATACATCATCCTCATAAAGAATTTCTATGCTTTTATCATTTAAACCTAATGTATTAAAAGATTCATTTTGTAAACGTTTAGGAAGAATTATTTTTGTAATCTCTTGTTTGCCAGATACTGATTTTTTTACTTCAACGTGTAAACGATCGATTGTATCAACTTTATTGTCATCGCTAGAGACCTCATCTATTTGTAAGGAAAACCTTTCTAAATCGTCATTCTTAGAAATCGGATAAACATTTTTAATTTGAAGTTTTTCGATTCCCTTACTCTTGAGAGTATTTTGAAAACTCTCGATTAGGTCTTCATCTTTATCTACTGCCTCTGCTTTCTTATTTGTTACGTCCAGAGACTCTTGTTTATTCGATTTATTAACGGCTAAGACATAATTTAAAAAACCAATAAAACCAATAAAGGTAACTAAGATGAATGCTCTAACGACATCAGATGAATCGGATGAATACCTTGCTATCATATAATTATTGTTTAGCAAGATTCAGTCCTTTCTTAATTAAGGACTGAAAAAAATAACAAGCCTATTCTCTGCTCAGTTTCTTTCGTATAATTTAGAAAGCCTTTCCACACTATTGATGTATTCCTCAAGTGCCTTATGAGGCTCTAAATTCTGAGCTTTTTTTAATGCAGAAAGTGCTTTTTTATAATCACCCCTAGAAACGTAAACTTCCCCTATCCGACGCTCTGCGCGAGCTGTAAATCCCTGGACTGGAACGACTTGTTCTAGTAACATTAAACCTTTCTCTTCCTCTTTATTACCCAAGAAATATTCTGACAATGTGAATAACACTTCTCCATCAAGGGGATCTTTTCTAATAATGCTTTCTAGGCGCTTTGCTGCTTTATCACGGTCTCCAAGGTTCATCTGAATAATGGCATCAGCACGCTCAAAACGATGATTGATATTGTCATCCTTATTTATTTTATCTTTAAAATAAGCCACAGCTTTAATATCACCGCTAAGCTTATCAGCTAGAGTCCATAGGCGATACTGTAAAAGGTAGTCAATAGCTTTAGCTAACTGGCTTATAGCGACGGCCTCTGGATCCTCCAAAGATTTCTTATAACAATTCATTGCTTGATTCGAAAGCTCTTCATTAAGGTAGAGATGGCCAAGTGTAATCATTGCAACAGGATCTAATCCTCGTAGCCTTCTGGCTGCTTCAAGATCGGCGATTGCTCGAACAGATTCTCCTTGTTGCATTCTTATGTTAGCCAAATTCACCCATATTCCAACGCGCTTTGGTTCATCGATAAGTATTCCTTCATAGATTGAAGCCGCTTTTTCCAAGCTACCTAATTTCATTAGTGCTGTTGCTTCTCCTACTTGCCACTGAATCTCTTTTGGCATTGTTAATTTGGCCATCCTGTATGCTTGAAGAGCATCATTGGGCTTACCTGATTGATTTAAACAATAACCAAGGAGACCCATTGTAAGACCATCTTGTGCACCAAGCTCTATGGCTCTTCTTAGTGAAGGTTCAGCTTTTATAAAATCTCCCTCTTGAACATGAGCTATCGCTATGTTGCGGTGTGCGTCACGAAAATTAGGCTGCAACTTTATCGCCTTTGTAAAATTAGTTATCGATGCCGGTGCTTGCCCTTGTTCAAAAAGCAAACTTGCGAGATTAAATAGTAAAGCAGGACTATCATCGGTGAGGGCGTTTTCTGAAAGAATAGATATTGCACCTTTTCTATCCTTCTTACCCATATTTTCTGCGACTGATTCAAGGACCTTCTTTTCTTCGGGACTCAGTTTGGGTTCAATCCTCGAATCAACCCCATATGATGCCGTATATGCCTTTAAAAAGGATTCTGACTGCCAGATGGGATCAATAGGGAGTTGCGATGCAAAGCTCGCTCCTATCGTGAAAATTAAAGCAATAATGATTTTGTGGTATAACATCAATTTGGTGGCTGCAAAGTCATTGGCCAACGGTAAAGGGCTTCAACAGATTTACCATCTTTCTTGGGTGCTGAAAACCTTGCACGAGAAGCAAATGAAGATGCCATCTTAGTGAGTTCGGGGTGGGAACTGGAAATAACTCGCCTTACTTTCACCCTTCCACTCATGGAAATACTAACCTCCAAAATAACCGTGCCGCTTCGAATTCCTCGCCTAAGCAAGGCAGAAGGGTATCTAGTTGAAGGTCTATTAAGAAGCCGAGGCCTTGAATCTAAATCACCAACCGAAACTGGACCCTGAACCTGAGGTTTAGGAACGGTATTTAACGAAGGCTTTGCGGCCACTGGAGCCGTCACAGGGATTGGAGCAGGTTCTGCATTAGGAATAAAATCCAATTCAAATTCAGTGTTCCTCATTGTGAGATCAATCCGGGGGTCAAGTGTAGCTACTACAGGCGGTGCTATACTCTCAATTTGCATTTCAAGCCTAGGAAGAGAAGGAGGCGGGGGCGGGGGCGGGGGCGTAGATTCTTGAATCTCAATTGGAGGCGGAGGCGGGGGCGCCATTTCCTCGAGAGTTTCCACCATTCGAATAGTTTGCTCAGGTAACCTCTTCGCATCAAGCAAACGCATCAATATAAGGAAAGTGAGAAGTAAACAAACTAGGAAAGCGGCACCTACCAGTCTACTCAGTAGGCTTACAAGTATTGCTCTTAATGAATTTTTTCCAGTGAGTTGCATATAATTTTGAAAAAACTACGAGCCTCCCCCTAAGGTGGAAACAAAAACTCTTGCAGCACCTGCTAACTTCGCCTCGTCAAGGACTTGTACTGTCTTTTGTGTTTCTGCCCTCTTATCAGCCTGTATGACTACAGGCACATCATCTCCTTTCAATAATCTACCGACCACAGACCGGACACCTCCTACACCTATTTCTCTACCGCCGTAAAAAACACTCCCCTCAGCAGTTATACCTATGAGAATACTGTTACGATCTAATTCCTGTTGTGAAGCGGCACGTGGCTTTTCGACTTCAACGCCTGTCTCATCAACAAAGACAGTAGTAACAATAAAAAAGATTAAGAGTATGAAAACTACATCAATGAGAGGGGAAATATTAATTTCTCCAGAACTTTCACTCTGTTGATCTTGAAATCTTTTAAATCCCTTAGGCATAATTAAAATTTTTCTCCTAATCTACACTCTATTAATCGAAAACCGTGCCTCAATCTCTTGTACTTAACCCAAAGATAAAAAAGAATGATGTAAGCTGGAACAGATATCACGAGACCTGTCTGGGTTGTAATCAGTGCCTCAGAAACGCCTTCAGCAATGACGGTGGATGGCCCTGAAGTTGAGGAATTACCCATTCCATCAAAGGTTGTAAACATACCAGACACCGTTCCCAAGAGACCCACTAAAGGCGCAGTTGAGATTAAAACAAATGTGAATGGGATTCTTCTTTTAAGGGAAGCAAACATTTGAGCTTCGATCTGATTTAGTTGGCCTCCTAATTTCTTTTCATCAATTTTTTTTGTCAGCTTATTAAATAAANTCGATGAANTGGAATTCTGTAGTAAAAGAGCCTTCCATTGCTCGCNTTTTATAATAGGAGCATTGGGCAAACGTAGTAGGCTCCAAATTGANAGNACTGCAAAANNNATTCCAAAAGCTAAAGCTAATAAACACCAAAAAACCCATCCTCCTTCTGAACTGAGGNTAAAAAANTCTTGGCTAATTCCGTTTGTCATGAACTATNNANTAGCTATTAGATTTTCCCCCTGCCTTAAGNCCATTAATATAAGCAATACTAGCCATTTCCATGGTCGAAAGAATGCCTCGTATTTTCCGAGAAAGAAGCGCATGTAAAATTAGAGCAGGAATAGCAACGACGAGACCAAATTCTGTAGTAACCAATGCTTCTGATATACCTGAAGAAAGGGACTTGGCATCACCAGTCCCAAAAATATTAATTAGTTTAAAAGTATGTATCATGCCTGTTACCGTTCCAAGTAGTCCTAATAACGGCGCAGTTGCTGCAGCTATTGCTATCCAAGAAAGACCACGCTCAAGTTTTGGCTTCGCCCGAAGGTACTCTTCGTAGAGCGCTTCTTCTACATTCTCGGGTGATTGATTCCCCATTTCTATGGCTCTGTCTAGAGCCTTGTTGGCAGGATTAGAGCGACTGCCTAATCTAGACTTGGCCGATTCAAAGTCACTTTTATGGACAGCATCGATAATATGTCTCAACCTTGAGGGCCTCAACGTTCTTACACCTAATAGTTGCAACCATTTCAAGATTGCAGCAACCAAAGCTAATGACCCTATGAGAAGAATAGGGAATATCCATTTACCTCCTTTCATTATATGATCGTAAACGGTGCCCTCACTTTCATTTAATACCGAAGCCATGCCCATTGTCGGATCAAAAATCATTTCAGAGCTCTGACCTGCAGCTAAATTTTGAATTGAATCTGCAGATGCAGTTCCAGAAATAACCTGAGCCCGGAGCTCTTTATTTGTAACAGTGAGGCCAGCGGTATTTTGGTCATCAGAGATAAACCAACTCACGGGTCCAGCTTCCACAAAAGTTCCATCTTTCAAAATACCCTCAGAGTCTAGTGCCGACCCATTGTGCGAGGTGGGAGAAGTTAATTGGTTTAATCGATTCAATGCTTTATCTAAAAGCTCAAGTTTAGAATCTTGCCCTTTTTCTGTTTGTTTGTCGGCAGATAGCAGTAGAGGACGCATAGATTCTGCCTCCGCAATGCTCATTTGTGATTCGAAATTTCTTCTAAAGTCACCTAATAAATTATCTATGTAGGCTGACTCATCTCTCCATAACCGAACTTCTGATGATAAACTTGATAATTCATACAACAAAGCGTCCCTCTCCTGAGAGGCTAACTGAGAACGCCTCCTTTTATCGCGAAGTTCGGCCGCTATCTTTTCGGTTTCTTCAGCCAGCGCCGGCCTTTCCTTAGCTATCTCCTGACGAAGCTCTGAAAGAGCCTTCATCTCTTTTTTCAGGTCCTCATCAATTGATTTAGCTGCAGCTTGATAATCAACATTTTGAGCAACTAATTTGAAGCTCAAAAAACTAACGGCGATGAGTATATTAAATATGACAGCTCTCATTTACCCTCAGCTCCATTGAAATTTAGAGGAATATAGTCAGGGGCCCTCTCCTTTCGATACATTTCCATGGCTGCAGACAATGGCCTAGCCACACTTGAATCTTCAATCCAGTTCCAAGTACCTTCTTGAACCTTTCCCCAACCCGAAGTTTTACCATTCTTACTAACATACCATGCTCCAGAAAACCCTAAATATAAAACTTCAACCTCAACATCATTACCTCCAAAAGAACGAATTTCACTAGTAATTGTCATTGCATTACCAAATTCAGACGCCGCACTAAGAATAGCAACAATATCTCGCAACCTGTCCTGAACTGACCCCTCAATCTCCTCATTCCGAACCCTCTCAACTTCATCACTAACTTTTGAAAGTAATGAATCTGGAAATATGCCTACTTTTTGACGTAACGAAATTTCAAAGTTTTCCACGCGCTCTTGAATAACTTCGCGCTGTTTCTTTAGAGTTTCNTTCTCGGCTAGGAGTTGGTCTTTTTTGGTGGTAGCATCACTGAGACGCTTACCGGCTGACTCAATAAGGGCATTAATTTGCCCAATCTCTTTTTGGCGAATCTCGTTCAGAGAGGCCATATTTTTTTTCTGCTCGCTCCAATCAGCGCTCTCCTTGCCTTGAAGCTTCTGAGTTTCAACCCATTGACGAATCTTTTCTTGTAAAATAAAAGACGGTGACACCTTTTGGGTGTCACCGTCAGCAATCTTTTCCTGAGATTGAGCTGCTGTTGTAAAAAACAACAACAAGTTAACAATTAGGATTAGATCATATGTTTTTAGTTTGTTTGATATACTAAGTATATGTTTTACCATTGCAGCTCAAAACCTATGTAGAATTCCCTAGGAGCATTTGCTCTAGGTCCATCAGGAAGTCTACTCACAGTAAGCACTTCGTCGAGTACATTGTGAACACCTCCGATAATTCTAGTAGTGTCATTAAGCTTATAATGCGCTGATAAATCAAGTATAAAACCTCCGTCTACCTTGCCTTCACGGCCGTTAGAAACTTCAAGGTTCTTAGCAGAAGCATACATATCAGATCTATATGACCCAATAGCATTCAAACCCCAGTTTTCAGCAGAAAGCCCTGCACCAACTGAAAGTTTCCACTCAGGAATGTATGGAATTGTTGCACCTGGCTCGTCAGCAGCAAGGATGTCGGCTTCACCACCCTCAGAAAGAGGTGCTGTAAGCTCTGCATCTGTGTAAGTTGCGCTTACGAAAAGCGGGATAGCAACTGAACTATCTGCGTTAGCTGTGTAGGCCTGAAGAAATTCAACACCCTTAACCTCAGCTTCACCAGCGTTAGTTCCATCAAGTCCAAACTCAGTGGCAAGGTCACCAAGACCTGCATTAGATCCTGTTAAGCTATCGAAATCACTCAAGAAAGCAGCGATCTCAGTAGAAGATCCGTCTTTTTGAGTTCTGATTCCAAGTTCGTAACCAGTACTCTCTTCGATACCAGTTCCACTCTTAAGGAAACCACGAGGAGAAGGAGTTGAAATACCTTTGTATACTCCACCAAATGCATTGGTAGTTTCAGATAATTCGTATGTCATTCCTACACCAGGAACAACTTCGTCAATCTCACCAGTAGCACCATTAGTTTTTGTGTTTGTGTCATCACTTGCGAAGTCAATCCAGTCACCTTCAACTTTTTCATAGCGCACACCTGGGCTCAAAGTCAATTTACCAAGATCAATGTCATCCTCAATCCAAAGTGAAAGAGCATCTGCTACCTGAGAACGGTTACCACCAGATCCTAAAGCTCCTTCAACAACTACAGGAGCGTCACCTGAAAGGTCGATTGTGTCCTGCTGTTGGAAACGGCGAATTGAGTCACTGTGCATACGAGCTCCACCAGTAATGTTGTGAGCTACTCCACCGAGCTCGGTGTCATAGTCAAAGTTAAACTGAACACCCTTAGAATTGTATCCACGAGAATTGTGCTTAATTCCTAAGCTTCCAACGCCGAGTAGGCGAAGATCATCATAAGCAGCTGCATATGTAATTGGATCAGCAACTACCTTGGAAACACTTTGTCCACCAGCTTTGTTGATCTTATACCAATCACGCTCAAATTCATTGTAATAACCTGCAACTTGTATAGTTAAATTGTCAGTAGGCTCTACCAAGTACTTCAAATAAGTACGAGTATGCTCAGTACTCATGTGATCGAGGAAAGTACCAGCATAACGTCTACGTGGGTTAGCTGCTATGTCAGCCTCTGTAAGACCAGCATATGTTTCATCAGCTTCAAATTCAGTGGTACCCCACTTGAATTCAAAACGCTGATAAACGTCGCTATTAGGCTCCCAGAAGAGCTTAACCATTGGCTCCATAAGGTCGAAACCAGTCTCATCAGATCCTGCATATCCTTTACCCGCATCAATTGTGCGGAATCCGTCAGTTTGACGGTAGTAAATTTCTGCTAAGATACCAACTTTACCAAAGTCACCCTCGGATGTATCAGACCAGTAGCTGTGCACATCAAATGCGCTATTAGATCCATAAGTAGACCTCAAGTAGAAGCTGTGGTCAGTAGGGAATCCAGTAGAGAGAAAGTTCACGACACCACCAGTAGTATGTGGTCCATGAGCAATCTGAGAAGATCCTTTAAGAATCTCAATTCCACCCATACGAGCAGCATTAGGTGAGTAATAAGCTGAAGGAGCGGAGTATGCTGCAGGTGCAGTAAGAATTCCATCTTCCATCACAGTTACGTTATCACTACGAGTACCTTCACCACCACGAATAGAAATATTCGGGAAGTTACCATAGCCATCTTCTTCGCGGTAGTATACACCAGGAATACGATCTAGGATCTGGTTGATATTGTAGTAGTTTTGAGACCGAAGTTCTTCCGCGTCTATAACGTAACCAGAACCAGGAAGATCAAAAACATCTCCCCCTCCAATTACTAGACTCGGATCCAATGCTTCGGCTGCTTCTTCGTCCTGCGCGACAGCATTGGGAACAATCAGCGCAAAAGATGCAATGACTCCAAGCGTGATTGCTGGAAGTCGGTAGTTTTCTTTATTTAACATTGGTAGNTAGTTTTGTTGGTTTATTTTGTATATTTAATCCTTCAAAGAGTCCACATAGGGTGGGTGTTGAAGATAAAAACGATTATGTATTTTTATTCATTTAGAAAATGAGACTGGTTCTCATTATCGAAAAATGCGCCGCTGTCAATTGATTATGAGAATTATTATCAATAAAGTTTAAGATATGTTAATTAACAGCTATAAAAACGACAAGCTAACGTCAATTTGCCGCTACTTGATACAAATCAGACTAAAAGTGTATTGCTTTACCTTCGGAAGCTCCTACCGCCTCATGGACCATCTCACTTAATGTTGGGTGTGCATGAATAGTGTTTTCAATTTCTTCGTAAGTCAATTCTGACTCAATGGCGAGACCCAACTCAGCGATGAGCTCTGTGGCCTCCGATCCGATAATGTGAGCGCCAAGTATTTCTCCGTGTGGTTCTCCAATGATAATTTTAATGAACCCTTCTGTTTCGCCTGCAGCTTGCGCCTTACCGCTCGCCTGATAAGGAAACTTACCCACTTTATATGAGAGCTCCTGTTCTTTACACGCCTCCTCTGTGAGGCCAACACTAGCCACCTGCGGTTGACAGTAAGTGCATCCAGGAAAAGCTCCGACCTTTTTAGGCTGAGCATCTGTGAAAAGTCCGCTCACGCATTGAATGGCTTCGAAGCTGGCCACGTGCGCAAGCCAAGGAGGCCCAATAATATCGCCAACAGCATAAACTCCAGGTGCGCTCGTCTGATAATTTTCATCAGTCACAATGTATCCACGGTCCAATTCCAATTCAAAGTCTGCTGGCAAGACTGGGGCTACACCAATAGCAATCAGAGCGACCTCAGCTCCAATGGTTCTGGAGCCAGACCCCTCCTCTTCAACCGTAATTTCAACACTGTCACCTAAATCCTTAGTTCCTACTACTTTAGTGGAACTCAAAATCTCAATACCATTCTTCTTAAAACTTTTTTCCAACTCTGCGCTAACTTCTTGATCTTCGACTGGCAAAATATTCGGCATCATTTCGACAACTGTAACCTTGGTGCCGAAAGCATTGAAAAAATATGCAAATTCAATCCCAATGGCTCCGGCTCCAATAATAACTATATCCTTAGGCTGATTTTTCATAACCATTGCCTCTGAGCTCCCTACTACGGAGCGACCATTAAATGGTAAATCAGGAAACTCTCTGGTTTTACATCCAGTAGCAATGAGAACGTGCTCAGACTCGAGTACTTGTTGTTGTCCATCGGAACCCAAGACCTCAACCTTACCCTTCTCCAAAATCTTTCCTGTCCCTAAAACATAGTCGACTTTGTTTTTCTTAAATAAGAACTCAATACCTCCAGCTAACCTGTCGGATACGTTACGACTTCTAGAGATGACTTTATCCCAATCAAATTGAAGATTATCAAATGTCATGCCAAAATCATCCGCATGATTACGCATTAATTGATAGAGCTCGGCATTTCGTAGAAGTGATTTTGTTGGTATACATCCCCAGTTAAGACAGGTGCCTCCTGCTCGCTCTTTTTCAACACAGGCCACGCGCTTCCCTAGCTGAGCCGCACGGATTGCTCCAACATAACCGGCAGGTCCACCACCGATAACAATGAGATCATACTTAGACATTAGGATTCACTATCTTTGACTGAGGAAATTTCAACTTAGAATTGATTATTTTATTTAGAAAATTTCACTCATTATCAATGCATGCTGGAAAATTAGCAAAACTAAATAACAGAACTTACCAATTAAAGAGTTATTATAATTATGACCAAATTGATGAAAGGAGCTCAGCCGAGGGCCATTCAATATTTAATAGGCCTAAACCATGAATAATCTAAAAGACCAATTCCTATTAGATCCGGAAATTGCTTACTTAAACCACGGCTCCTATGGAGCCTGTCCAAGACCAGTATTTGAAGCTTATCAAAAATACCAGAGAGAACTAGAAACTGAGCCTGCAACATTGCTTTACAGAAACTTTTCATCTCGAATTCAAGAAGTCAGAGAAAGCCTTTCTGATTTTCTTCATTGTGGATCAGACCAAATCGCATTTGTGCGCAACGTCACCTACGGAATGAATATGGTGGCTCAAACTATTAAATTAGGAAAGGGGGATAAAGTATTAGCCACGGAACATGAATACGGAGCCGTTGAGCGAATGTGGGAAATTATTTGTAAAGAGCGGGGCGCAAAATTCGTTAAAGTGGAATTGCCGCTACCAGTAAATGGACCAGAAGAAATACTCAGCCTAATTAAAGAACAAGCTGATACATCAGTTAAAGTAATGACATTTCCTCACATTGCTGCTGCAACTGCCCAAGTCTTCCCCGCGAAAGAACTGGTTAAAATAGCAAAAGAAATTGGTGCAATATCTGTTATTGATGGGGCCCATGCACCAGGGCAATTGAGATTAAATCTGAATGACATTGACGCAGACTTTTATGTTGGCAATTGCCACAAATGGATGCTTTCACCAAAGGGAGCTGGGTTCGTTTACGCTTCTAGATCATATGAAGATAAGATTCGCCCACCAGTCATTAGTTGGGGAAACATTTCTGATGGNNCTTCAAGTTTACTTTTGGAAAATGATTGGCAAGGCACTACCGATATATCCTCAATTCTTGCCATTCAAGATTCTATTAATTTTTTGAAAAACCACGACTGGTTCAACCAATTCGTGCCGAGATCTAAAAAACTCATTNAAGAATTTAATTTACGAATCCTCGAAGTTACTGGTATGCGAAATCTGTATGATCACCATTCACTAGAGCCTCCACAAATGCGCTCATATGTATTACCTGATGGTAACTATTCATCGCTTCACCATGATCTCTTTTTTAATTTTAAGGTAGAATTGCCTGTATTCTTGNATCAAAAAGAGAAATTTTTCCGCATTTCAGTGCAAGCATACAGTGAAAATTCTGACTTAGAGCGCTTGATTGAAGCTATCGACAAATTGATATAGATCTCAATTTAAATTGATCTTAGGTAATCGATCAATAAACGAACGCCTACGCCTGTCCCCTTTTCGCCACCCTGATAATCTCTTTCAGAAGCCCCCCAAGCACTTCCTGCAATGTCTAGGTGAACCCAAGGTGTCTGATTTACAAAATAGGAGAGAAAAGCTCCTCCTGTTGATGAGCCTGCTCCGGTTGCAGGCCCACTAATGTTTCTAAGATCACCAACAGCACCTCTCATCTCTTCTTTATGAAGATCAAGAATAGGTAACGGCCAAACTCCTTCAGAAGTTCTCTTTCCCGCATCAACAAGTTCTTTTATCAATGCATCATTATTGCCCATTGCTCCTGTTAGTTCATGACCTAATGCGACGACAACGGCTCCAGTAAGTGTTGCTAAATCAATCATCGAGTCAGGTTTGATTTTCTTTTCTGCATAAGAAAGGGCATCAGCTAATATTAGCCTTCCCTCTGCATCAGTGTTTAGCACTTCAATTTGAAGTCCATTATAAGCCTTAACCACATCGCCTGGCTTAGTTGCTTTGGCATCAGGCAAATTTTCTGAAGTAGGAATAAATCCATGAACTTCATGATCTGAACCAACTGATGCCAAAACATCAAAGACTCCAAGAACAGCCGCACCTCCAGACATATCGTATTTCATTTCATGCATCCTAGCAGATGGCTTTAAACTAATGCCGCCAGAATCAAAAGTGAGACCCTTTCCAACTAAACACACTTTTTTCTTAGCCTTAATCTTGGGGCGATAAATCATATGAATTAAATAGGCAGGCTCAGAAGAACCAGCTGAAACTGACAACAAAGAACCCATTCCTAATTTTTTCATTGCAGCTTCATCAATGATTTTCAGGCTAACATTGGTAGAGGATTTAGAAATTTTTCGAGCTTCTCTGACCATATCTCTTGGTCTCATCTTATTCGCAGGGGTATCCTGAAGTCGCCTTGCCAAGCAATTACCCTGACCAACAGCTAAACCGAAGCTTACGCCACTCTTAGCCTTGTCATCAGTATGTAATGTTACCCTCTTTAAACCTGGTGAGGATTTTCTAAAAAGATTTAATTGATACGAACCCATGACAGCCCCTTCTGCGATAGCTTGTCCTAATAGGAACGGATCTTGGCCAAAGTTTTTACCAATCCAAAAAGTAACGGACTCACTACTATGCTTACTACTTTCTTTGACTGCCAATGCTGCAGCACGCCGCAATTTTTCCTGATTTAATTCACTTACTTTACCGAGACCTAATACTAAAACCTGTTGAAAAGGCCCACTCAGAGAATCAGTATACCTAATTTTTCCTGATTCTAAGTTCGCACCATGAAGTGTACTCTTTGGCAAATTGACACCCAGTGGTAGTTTAATTTTTTTTCCAATGCACCCAAATATAACAAGCACATCAGCTTTTATAGTCTTTGCTTTGAGGGATTTTTGTAAAAATTTCATACCTCAACTATTGGTTAAATTGAGTCAATTAACCAGCCATAAAGCATGGTAATAAAAAAAGAGAATCGATTCTCCTCTAAAACACTCAATTAATAAGCCCAACCTCAATCCATCATCACAATAGGGCAATGAATCGATAGCAAGGCAACCCGCACTCATCTCTGTTTATTTTGTGATACCCTCAAATAATTCTATTAGCAGCATAGTATCTGGTCAATCCTGGGAACTAAAATCAAAACCTGAGCTATACGAAGAATTCCTTTCAGTTCTTCAATCCTGCTATGTCAAAATCATTAACTCAGAGATCTCATGTAGTTTTAATATTGAATCTCCACAGGTCATTATTGAGGCATCATATTTATGCATTCCAGAATCTGGGCTTAACATAAATTTTGATGAAGTAGGCTGCTGCTTACTAAAATCGAGTGAATGTGACCCAGGAAAAATGCAGTTAGTCTTCACTTCTAAAGAAAAAAATGAGCAAGTCATATTCGAAATTGAATCTATGGAAGACAATGCATTAAAGACTTTGTCTAAGTATTTATTAAAGTCTCATGATCCTTTACCTGAACGCGGAAAGGTTAATGATTGTAGACGAACCCTTTGTCCATGCTGTAAAGAAAAAAGAGAGAACACTCGGTCAGACATTTCTTCTCACCCTCTCTATCATATCATTTCTTTTGCCTGTTTTGTAGACCAACCAATTTGGTTAACTTTCAAAAGAGGAATGGTTTCTTTGACAAAAGCATTTTCACCATCAAAGGAATGTCATCCAGAAGGCATCATCTCTTTTAAAGGTAAGGATTCAGTAGTTGCTCTGGATATTGGAGAAATTTTTCACTCTATTGCTCATGGTTCTTCTTTTGAGGGTGAAGATTCAACTGTAGTACAATGTTACAATTCGCATGGCAAACCTCTCTTAACTCTCATCCAGCAAAATACCGAACTTTACGATGTTTGGGGACTTATTACAGAAAAGGAATACGAGAAATGATTGAATATTTCTTAAACCTTATTTGATAGATGGAATTTGCATTCTCTTAAGACTGAATTGAAATTCAAAAAACTAATAGTATGTCCTCGCCAGGAATGAGAAAATTAAAAATAGTAATCACTTTATGTTTTATTCAGTTTTCTATATGGTTCGCTAAATCAGAATCAATAAATTGGACAGGATTTAGAGGCGCAGGTAACAGTAAAACTACCCTAAAAAAACTACCCATAAAATGGACTCCAGATGAAGGCATCTTGTGGAAAGTCGACCTTAGTGGCTTTGGTCAGTCCAGTCCGGTGATCTGGGAGAATCACGTCTATGTTACAAGTACCGGTGGAAAAAATAAGGAATCGCTTTTCTTAGATTGCTATGATTTGAACTCTGGAAAGAAATTCTGGACCCAAAAAATCGAATCCACCGAAAAAGTTAAAGAGGTGACTAATATGATTTCTCAAGGAGCTCCAACTCCAGTCACGGGGCCTGATGGTGTTTACGTATTCTTTGAAAGTGGTGATCTAAACGCCTTCAATCATGATGGAAAAAATTTGTGGAACCGCAAAATTACTAGAGAATTTGGTCAGTTCAAAGGGGGCCACGGTGTTGGGTCGTCCCTCGTGGGTGTACCTAATGGTCTTATCCTACTAGTTGATCATGAAGGCCCTTCTTACTTACTTTGCCTGGACAGAAAGAATGGTAAAACACGATGGAAAACATCCAGAGATCCAAGAGTTTCATGGACTACTCCACTTTATATTAAACATGATAACGAAGAACAAATTGTTATTAGCTCTAATGGTCTAATAGATTGTTATAGGCTTAAGGATGGCAAAAAAATTTGGTGGTTTGATGACATACAAAGAAACACGGTTGCCTCTCCAAGCACGGATGGGAACATAATTGTTGCTGGATCTTCATACCCCAAACAAAGCCTAGCACTTCGGCTAGGTGGTAAAGGTGACATCACCGAAAGTCACCTTGAGTGGAGAGCTAAATCTGTTACATGTAGTTTCGCTTCCCCATTACTTTATAAGAACGTTGCCTATTTTATTAATAGATCTGGGACCTTACAGGCTCAAAGTATTAAGGATGGATCACAACTTTGGGAATATAAGTTACCCGATGGATGCTGGGCATCGCCACTAGGGGCTGATAATAAAGTGTACCTCTTTTGTAAAAACGGTAAGTCCATAATAATAGAAGCGTCAGAAAAAAATGTTACCGTTTTATCGGAAAATGAAATTTTTGTTAAGGAGGGAGACAAGGTATACGGTTACGGTGTCGCAACAAAAAAATTCCTTCTTAGAACAGGGAAAGAATTGATTTGTATTGGGAATTAAAACTCTTCCCCCACACCAATAGAGACCAGATTTCCTGTCGCATTCCTAGTATATATAATTCCATTAGATAGAACAGGAACCGTCCAACAGCGGCCTCGATTTACTTGTTCGCGAGATAAACTTTCAAATTTTTCAGGAGAAGCAACCCCAACAGCCAGTTCGCCCCGCTCACTAAATACAATGAGCTTATTATTAGCAGCTGTTATTGTACCACAACCAAAACCTCCTTCTTTCCATTTCACTTTACCCGTTTCAAAATCCATACATACTAATTCTTTTTTTTCTGCACCATGAGTGTTTCCAGTAATACCATACAGGTGACCATCTATAACAACACAGTTAGCCATATGGTTACTAAGAGATTTATTGGTATAGACTTCATTGAGACTTGCACCGTCAAACTTGTAAAGTGCACACCCACGGCCATAGCCAGTTGAAATAAATACTTCGTTACCAATGACTATTGGAGTAGTGGCATTAGTACTAAATCGAGTCTTCCATTCACTTAGTGTAACAGTTTTTCCAGTATCAGCATCTAAGACTAAAAGACCCTCAGATTTCAATGTAACGATCAAGTCTTTATTATTATATTTGAAAGCCACTGGACTTGCATAAGCAGGCTTGTAGCGATCACTCTTCCACAAAATCTCACCATCTTTCAGTGAATATGAAATTGTGTGAGCGGCCTCAACAATGATACTGTCACCTGAAACTAAGGGGGAGCCAGCAAAACCCCAAGCGGCTGGTTTAGACATTTCTGAATCTTTTAGTACGTCTCTTTGCCAAACTTTTTTTCCGTCCTTTGAATTGTAAGATTTCAATTTTCCATCTTTTCCCAATGTATAAACAATACCTTTGTGAACTGTTGGCGTGGCAGCAGGCCCACCTTCATGGAGGTTTGGCAGTAATTCAGCTTCATAAGTGTCTGACCAAATCGTTTTTCCACTTTTGGCATCTAGGCAATAAACCGTTTCAGATCCACCTCTACGTTTACCATCGTGACCAAGTGTAAAAATTCTACCATCTGCGACAGCGACTCCCGAGAAACCAATGCCAACTTTTGATTTCCATATCACGTTGCCTATTTTGTCAGGATCCCAATTTTCCTCAGATGAAATACCATTAAAGTTAGGCCCTTGCCAGTTCGGCCAGTCAGCCGCAATTACGGGCTTAATTATACCGATAATTAGGAATGCTATGATACTTTTCATTTCTTCAATATAATATTGATCGTTTGGAGAGTGCAACTAAGCGATTGTGTGTTTTTTTGGCAAATTGGTATTAATTATGCAATCATCACTAGCAAGTGCCAATTGAGGAAATAGATCTCCAAATAGATGAGACCCCGATACCCGGGCAAGTTAAAAGCTTTCTCGCCGAAGCAGAACTTAGGATTGATGAGCTATTTGATACTGAAAAAAATCGTAAGGTCCCGCGATTTATCCCCTCTAATGCAGAGTTAGTTTATAGGCATCTTTCGTCAATAGTTTCTGGTGATTTTAGCCTTGGAGATAACTACTGTGAATGGGGCAGTGGTTATGGTGTCGGTTCATGCATTGCTTCAATGCTTGGGTTTAATTCATTTGGAATCGAGATAGAACCCTCCCTAGTTCAGGCATCACGCGCCTTGGCCAAAAACGCAAATATTGATGTGACTATAATTGAGAGTGATTATATGCCAGAAGGTTTTGAATGTTATGAAGGATCAGGAGGAGCCGAATTAATAAGACCAGAAAATTACGTTTACGGAACGAGTGAACATATTGATGTAAGCTACGAGGGCATGGAAATTAATCTAGATGAGATAGATGTTTTCTTTGTCTACCCGTGGCCAGGGGAACAGGAATTCATGCTCGAATTTTTTCAGGCTATAGCAGCTGACGGAGCACTTTTCTTGGTCTACCTCGGAGATGATGATTTCGCTCTATATCGCAAAACAGCCGAACCTTTTGACTAGGTAATCTTAGGAATCTAACGTAGCTCTGAATACGACCTTGTAGTCTTTTTTGGGATCACAAATCTTAGGATTAGGAATCATTATGAAATCATCTGTAATGACTGGTTTCAATTCCTTACCATCAATAATTTCGATATCCTTAATTCTCTTTTCAAAGTGATGAACCATTGGTCTCCATCCTCTTTGGGATCCATTAATATTAATCGGCTCAAAAGATTTAGCGCCTTTTAAGGGAGTTAACTTAAAGGTATATGTAGAACTCTTCTTAATGAGTGATTGCTCGTAAGCGAGCTCACCATCAGCCATTTTAGCCTTCCATGCAGGGTCACCATAAAAGACAACAGCGTCTCTATCAAAAAGTAAACCTGCTCCATCTTGAATTCGCAATCCAGCCAGTTCTGCATTTTTACTGAGCTTCATTTTAGATGCCATTGCTGGCGCCTGATCAGGGTTTAGAATCTCTTTTCCTGCCATTCCAGGAAAATATGTCTCCAAACGATGGATTAAAGCATGCTGATTAGCAAAAAAAGCCTCAGCAAAATCATACCTTCCGGGTTGCTCAACAAAATAGTCCAAGCAGCCCCACCCGGCATACCCATACCAAGTTGGCACAGTATATCCTAACATTTGTCGCACCCCTGCGCTCTTCAACCAAGCAAGGGCCATCGCCTGTTGATCATCAATGTGGCCCATTAAACAATTACCTATGGGCATATACACTTTTGGGTTTGGAGACTTTATGGGGATATTTTTCCCGTTAGTATCAAGCCCGTAAAGGTTTCCATTTTTACTTTTAAAATATCCGTTTTTATAAGTAAACCCTATCTGCCACCCACGTTCAGTTGCATGCCCAGACGTAACAAACAACTGTGCTTTAAAATCTGTTAAAGTCTTTACCAAAGCTTCAGTACTATCAATTTTTCCTTTTAACTGAACGGGTTCTTTACCTCTATTCTTCTGAACAATTTTACCTTTATTTAATTCGCAATACCAAACACCTTCAACACAATGCCGCAACGCGACCTCCGTACCCGAAGCAACTCTTTCAATTGTTAAAGGCTTTCTAGTACTTGCGATATCTAATGCGTTTTCAGCATCGTAACCAGTTAAAATACCCCAGAGAGTATCGGTGTACGGATCATCATCAATTCTCCGTGTGAATTGGTGAATTTTTGAAACCCACTCCCTAGTTATCTCACCATGCTTAGCAACAAAGCAAGTATACTTAGGTTTGCTTGCTTTAAGTTTTTCAAGTACTTCCTCAGGCTTCCCTTCAGGAAAATAAAATATTTTACTGGAATCATGTTTATCCGCCAAGGCGTCAATAACTTTCACCCAAGATTGATCTGCAGAAGTGGTATCAGAACTGACAATTGCATAATTAATGACTTTGGCTGGCGCAAAGTTAACTAAATACAAAAACCCCAGAGTAAGTAATAAATGCTTCATCTGTTACATCTTTGTCTGGATCTTGAATAGATTCAACCTAAAGACTATTACACTATATTTGTATCAGAAATTTATGGACGCTCCAAAAATGAAGTTAATGCCAGGTTCGTTCTGTCCAGAACCATGGATTCGGTAATCTTGGTCAGTAATATTCTCAATAGCGGCCGTCAAAAGAAATTGTTCAGTCAGTTGAAGTCCATATCTCAAATTGAAAATTGTATAGCTTGGCGTCCCTCCTGGAGGAATTCTTTGGGCGTCTCTTCTATCCCTAGTATTTAATTTATCCTGTTTGTCTGAAATTATTGTTGATAATTCTATCCATTGAGAATCACTTAAATCACATCGTAAACCCAAAATACCAGTTAATGGTAAAAGCCTGCTAACAGGCTCTCTGACGGATGATAATGTTGAATCAGGAAAAGTGTCAGCCATTCCATCATTAAAAGCTATAGCGCCAAATGCATTTAAGCGTTCATTGATTTGGTATGATCCATCCAATTCCATACCATAAACATAACCTTCGGAACCATTTTTCTTAATCACTTCAAACTCACCTTCAATGAGTCTCCCCGTAGGAGTCCGGACTATCATATCCTGAATATCAGTATAGAAACAGGATACGCCTAATTTAAATTTTTCATTATTAAACCGTGATCCAATCTCATAGGAAACAAATTTTTCTGGATTCAAATTTGGGGATGGAGTTTCGATCTCGTTTGATCTAGCAGAATCTAACCTTGAAAGATCGGAAAAATTTGGAGCTCTAAATCCTTGAGAGGCCCCAAAAAAAATATTCAGTGTTTCTTTGCTTCTAGGTTTATAAATACCTCTGATGCTGTTGGATAAGTTATTCCAATCTTTGTCTATTTGTCCTACTTCACCTGATACAGGGTCTTTAAACTTTTCAATGCTTGCATTAACATTGGTAAATCGACTGCCAAGATCAAAATCAAATTGATCTGATATTCTGAGTCGATCCTGAATAAAAAAACCAAGTTGTTGGTAAGTCGAATCGTCTCCAAACGGCCCCTGAATTCTCTCCCTTATTAAGTTTCCATTCTCATCCAAATCATTTCGAAAGGTGTCTGCAATATCCCTATAGTAGCTACCTCCATAGGTAAGCTTACCAACCATAGAATTACTTTCCATTTGAACCCATGATCCAAAACTATCTAAATCAAATCCCTGGAAGTCAGCTTTCTGGTCCGATTTGATTCGCAGCCGATCTTCTTGGTGGTTATGCCATGAGATGCTAGTATGAACTTTCTGAATTGGACCGTCAAGTTCATCAGCTTTTATTTGAGCATAAGCAAGCGTTCTAGATTGATCTCCTGAACGCTGTAATTCATTGCCGACAGAAGTTCCCTCCCAAGGCTTTGCATAGACTGTTTTATGAACTCTCCATACATTGTCTTGATCAAATTTTTGAAATGAAAATATTCCTCTAATGTTTTTTCTGAAATAATGATCGATTCGTAAATCAATTCCATTTTCTGAATAACCAGTGTACGGGAGCTCACCTAATCCAGCTGCTCTAATATTTCCTATACTTCTACCAGTATAGCCCATAATTACTCCAGTCTTCTGCCCAACACCCACAGAGCCTTGCACCCTTCCAGTGTGGCTCTGTTCAGCCGTTGAGCCCCTATAAATAAGCTTACCCTCGGCAAATGATTTATTTTCCTCGTAAGATAGAGGAGAGGCACTCTTTGTTATAATATTTACAGTTCCTCCAATTGCATCACTCCCATAGAGAACTGATCCTTGACCCTTAATTAATTCGATTCTTGATGCAATTAAGGGGTCGACAGTTCCCCAGTATTGATTCGGCCCCTCCCTGAAAGCCGCATTATTAAGGCGAATCCCATCAATAAGCAGAAGATTTCTAAAACCAGTAAAGCCTCGAATAAATGGAGAGCCTTTTCCGTTGGCCGTCTTTTGTACTTGCACTGCAGGGCTGGAAGAAAATACGGAGGGAAAACTGCGAGGCATTTCTTCTAAAATCTCTCCCTCACCTATTATCTCAACCGAATTAGGTACATCACTTATTGACTCAATAAATCGAGTTGCAGTGATGGTTATGGGGTCCAACAAGTTTGAATCTTGAGATTCTTGGGCAATTGATGAACACAAGAATACCAAATAAGTTAGCAAGTAGTAGCGCATGGGAAATGGGAAATGGGAAATAGATTATACTAATATTATACCAAGTTTCACCAAAAATATTAGCTTCAACATTATTGCCCAGGGACCCTATTCTATCACTACTAAATAAAGCGTGTTACTTAGTTAACTGAACAGATCTTTTCCTTGAGCCTTTAACGTCGGCTTTGGATGCAAGCTGAGTGGATGTCCTAGTAATTGCAGTAACAATCTGTACTAAATGCGGAGCGGCTCCTCTCCAAACTTGAAAACGCTGGATGGATTTATTCCAATAGACCCATTTTTTATCTTTGGGAGGAATGGTTGCAGTAACCGCGAGATATCTTCCCTCTCTAGATCCAAATGGTTTTGGCAGACCAAAATCACCGTGTGCCATAGCTAATCGGGTTAATACTAACTTGGCGTTATCAGTTTCACTGAACCAACCTCCTGCTAGATCATATCTATAAACGAGCTCATTAAGCTCATCTACAATGTCTACTAGTGCATTGTTGCTAACTGTATCCGCTACAGCGGAGTGAGGTACAAATTTAAGTAATAAAATTATTACTATAAAAAGCGGCGAAATAAATCTGTGATCAAGCTTTATCACTATTCGTAATATGCTTGAACTCTCTGTTGCCAGCAAATGATTTACCAGACTTGAGTGTCAAAAATCTCACTTTTTCTCATATTTGAGAGAAGAAGAGTATAAAGAGATTGTTTCTGCTTTTTCGATCGTTCTTACCGCATGCTTCTAGACTACTTTGACCTGTTACGCCTTGCTGCCTTTTTTTTGGCAGCGCTCCATTTAGGTTTTCTTTTACGACGTTCTTCAGGAGATTCATTAGGCCTTGCTTTTTTTGGAGGTCTNNAANCNTTNTCCTCNGAACTCCTNGANGANGNTTTACGACGCCTAGGTGACTCATCATCTCGATTCGTAGATCGTCTTCTGGGCTTATAATCTTTCTCCTCAGAACTCCTTGAGGATGTTTTACGACGCCCAGGTGACTCATCATCTCGATTCGTAGATCGTCTTCTNGGCTTGTAATCTTTCTCCTCAGAACTCCTCGAANAGGGTTTACGGCTCCTACTTGAACTATCTTCTTTGTAATTGGATCTTCTATTTCTTCTAATAGGAGCTTTTNTTGATCTTGGTTTTTTCTTGTCGCTTTTGTTGTGCAGTAACTCACCTTCAAAGCCTTCAATTTCTTCTCTATCAATTTTTTTTCCTAATAGNTCTTCAACCGCCAAAAGTTTGTTGCTCTCCGATTTACTAACGAAAGAGTGAGCGTCTCCTTTTTCCTTTGCTCTGCCGGTCCTGCCAATCCGGTGCACATAATCCTCGGCAACATCCGGCAACTCATAATTCACCACTCTCGGCAATTGTTTTATGTCAAGACCACGTGAAGCAACATCTGTTGCCACTAAAACGCGTACCGTTCCTTTTTTAAATCTATCCAGGGCCCTCGTCCGATGCCCTTGAGTTTTATCACCATGAATGGCAACAGATTCAATACCATCTTTTGTAAGTTGTTTAGAAAGTTTCTCCGCACCATGTCTAGTCCTTGCGAAGACTAACACTTGCTCCCATCCACCGTCATCAATCATATGAACTAGAAGTTCGCGTTTNCTTGACCTCTCGACNGGATGCACAGTCTGTCTTACAAGCTCAGCAGTAGTGTTTCGACGAGCGACNTCAACCTTNTCAGGATCATTGAGTAAGCTTTTTGATAATGTTCTTATNTCATCAGANTANGTAGCTGAAAAAAGTAGGCTCTGTCTACCCTTTGGAAGCAGGCCAATGATTTTTTTGATGTCCGGCAAAAATCCCATGTCAAGCATACGGTCTGCTTCATCCAAAACGAAAGTCTCTATTTTCGATAGTTTGATTGTTCCTCTCTCAGCATGGTCCAGTAGCCGGCCTGGAGTCGCCACAACAATGCCAACACCTCTTCTCAACAATCTAATTTGTGGATCCATCTTAACGCCACCATAAAGAGCACATGAATAAATGCCTAAACCCTTACTATATTCATGAACGAATTTTTCTACCTGAGCTGCTAACTCTCTAGTGGGAGTAATGATAAGCGCTCGAGGTGACCGATCTTTGGTCCTCTTCTGGTATTGTGCCTGAAGAATTGGTAATGCAAATGCAGCCGTTTTACCTGTACCGGTNTGGGCTCCTCCAATAACATCTCTACCAGCCAAAACTGCGGGAATAGCTTTAGACTGAATTGGCGTTGGCTTCTCGTAACCTTTCTCATGAACTGCGTTCACGAGTTGCTGGATGAGCCCTAAAGAGTCGAAGGATGACATGAGTAATACCCCTCTACGCCAGTTTTAAAGATGATGATAATTAAATCATCAATAATATTTATTAAAGTTTAATTCTTAGGAATTCATAATTTCCTCNATTTCATCAACCTCAACTGGAATTGTAGCCATAAGATCAATGTTTTCATCTCTTCCGATGAGATAATTATTCTCCAAACGACAGCCAAATTTCTCTTCCCTTATGTAAATTCCCGGTTCGATCGTGAACACCATTCCTTCACATACCGGTTCCCAAGTATCTCCTACATCATGCACATCAAGACCAATGTGGTGACTGGTACCATGCATGAAGTATTTTTTATATGCAGGATTCTGAGGGTCTTGGCCATCAATATCTTTCTGNGTAATAAGCTCAAGCTGTAAGAGCTCAGCCTGAACTAATTTGCCAACCTCCTCTTGATAATCTTTAAGAATCATTCCAGGCCTTAGCATCTCATTACAAGCTCTCATCGTTCTTAGAACGGCTTCGTAAACTGCCTTTTGTCTATCAGTGAAGCGTCCGTTCACTGGCACTGTTCTAGTAAGGTCAGAATTGTAATTTGCGTATCTTGAGGCCACGTCCATCAAAAGCATTTCCCCTTCTTCACAAGTATCATGGTTCTCAAGGTAATGCAGCACACATGCATTCTTGCCAGATCCTATTATTGGATCATAAGCAAACCCATCAGATCCATGACGCAAATATTCGTGGATAAGTTCAGCCTCTACCTCGTACTCTTTTACTCCAGGCTTTATAAATTTAAGCACTCTCCTGAATCCTGCCTCTGTAATATCACAAGCCTTCTTAATTAATTCCACTTCAAGATCACTTTTAGTAATTCTAAGTTGAGCCATAATGGGAGCCAACCTTTTATAGTCGTGTAAAGGATATTGATTTGTCAGTTCGCGAATGAATCTCAAGTCTCTTGTCTCAACTTTATCAGTGGCCCTGGCATGTTCATTTGAGTTAAGGAAAACATGATCGGCTTGCGTCATAAGCATTCTTAGAGTCCCNGGGAAAGCATCAAGCCAATGAACATTTTGAATTCCNGAAGTGTCTTTGGCTGACTCTTTGGTATGTTTCTCNCCTTCCCAAATAGCNATAAGATCAGATGTCTGTTTTGTAAAAACCATCTCTCTTTGCTTTTCGTCTGGCGCGTCAGGGAAAAGTATCAACACCGTTTCCTCTTGNTGAATTCCACTAAGGTAGAAGATATCTGAATTCTGTCGCAACAGCATAGAGCCGTCAGCATTCGTCGGAAGAATATCATTNGAGTTAAGGATAACCAGAGAGTTTTTTGGAAGCCTTTGTCTAAGCCTCTCACGATTCTCGATGAAAAGTTTGGGGTCAATTTTTTGATAACGCATGGATTATTTTGAATAGTGCAATTGAAGACTTTAGTCTAGTACTGATCTATTAAACCATCAATTTATTGGGGTTTCACCTTTCATTTAGTCACAATCCATACAGTTTTGTTGTAAACAAATATAAAGGTCTTCTAGTAATTTTAAGATTCGATCGTTTATTTATAACAAAATGAATTTCAGGACAGTCATTTCAACATTCATCACAATGTCCTGTGCAATTTGCTGTAATAAAAAGGAAAGACACGCTGACAATATAGCAGAAACCAAACCTAGATATACTGTTGAACAAAGCGAAATCGCTGCAGAAATAATTAAGTCTAATCTTACAGAGTTACTCTCATCATTATTTTCACAATCTATACCATCAATCTTAATGAGTACTGATGGGTGGAATGCAATTGGTGAAAAGGTACACGTCTCGGAAAATGAATATTCAAAGTTAAAGGTTTCAATTTATGAAATTCGTCATACTTCAATGACTATTAATTTGAGAGCTAGAGTAGAATTTAAAGCTCAATCTCAAACAAAGAAGCNCATTGGTATAATTGCCCATTTTGATTCTTCGTGGAGCGAGCAAGGCGACGGTNGTTTCAAAATATTATCAATTGGACCTCCTGAACAATTGACTGTTAATGAAAGCCCAAAGCTNTGGTTTACAAATGAAACAAGCAGAGTCGTTGGCAATGAGCCTATCTTTAAAAATCATTTATCAAAAGGTCTTGATCACTGGCTGCTTCGCATAGAATCGATTCACGGTATAGACGCATTTATAAATAACGGTCTGACGCTTGGTGATTTTAATGGAGACGGATTGGATGATCTTTATGTGTGTCAACCGGGNGGGCTNCCGAACAGGCTTTTAATAAATTCAGCTAACGGAGCTTTGGTGAACCTTAATATTCCTGGATCCGATTATCTTGATCATACGAGTTCGGCACTTTTTGTTGATATTGATAATGATAGCGATCAGGACCTTTGTCTTGCCACTCCATCAGGCATTGTTCTACTAGAGAATGATCGAGGTAATAAACTCATACTGAGAGGCACACTCCAAACCGATGAAGTTGACTGCCATTCCCTGACGGCTACAGACTATGACCTAGATGGAAACCTAGATTTATTCATCACCTTTGCTCTCGGGTCTATTTCTTCAGAAAATGGATTATCATTTCAATTCGATGATGCCAGAGACGGAGGTTCAAACCAATTGTTTAAGGGTAATGGCAAATGGTCATTCTCTGAAGTAACTGCTTTAACAGGTCTTTCAGAGAGTAATAACAGACACAGCCTAGCCGCATCATGGCATGACTATGATCTTGATGGAGATCCTGACCTTTACATCGCTAATGATTACGGTTTTAACCAACTTTTNAGAAATGACATTNCTNATAATAAAAGAATCTTTAAAGAAATTTCTGAACAAGTTGGAGTGCAGGATAGGGGTGCGGGAATGTCAGTTAGTTGGGGGGATTATAACAGAGATGGTTTGCCCGATGTCTATGTCGGAAACATGTACTCTAATGCTGGAAACCGGATCACAAAGATGTCTGATTATCTGCCCAATTCTGAAAATGATCTAAAAAAGATTTATCGCCGCTTTGCTAAAGGTAATACGCTTCTAGTACAAAATAAGAAAGGTGACTTCAAGGATTTCGGGCCCACTGTATCCATGGGGAGATGGGCATGGAGTAGCATTTTTGCAGATATTAATAANGATGGTTGGGAGGATCTTCTAGTTGCTAATGGATATATTTCAGGTCCTATCCAAGATGATTTGTGAAGTTTTTTCTGGCGGCAAGTTGTGCCGCTCGGAAACGCAGGTATCGGTCCCGGCTTAGGTAGCTCAGACCCCGCAAATCAACTACAGCGCATGGTCCGCTCAGGCTCCTCTTTTTCAGGTAATGAAGCACACGTGGTTTTTCTTAATGAAAAAGGCGCTAACTTTAAAGACGTTTCAAGTATNACNGGCCTTGATTATAATGATGATGGGAGAGCACTCTGCATGTCTGATTGGGACCAAGACGGTGATCTTGATGTATGGATCAGTAACAGAAATGGCCCACAAATAAGGTACTTCAGAAATGATATCCCAAATTTAAATAGGTCTATTATATTTAGTTTAGTTGGTAAAACCTGTAACAGAGATGCCATCGGTGCTCGAGCCGTGCTTAGAAGCAAAGGTGGCTTATCACAAATGCGAACTATTACTGCTGGCTCAGGTTTTCTTTCACAATCAACAAAGGCGCTGCATTTTGGTATGGACAGTAATGATAANGACATGGAATTAACTATTCATTGGCCTGGTANTAAAATTCAAAAGGTCAGCAACGTTNGACCCGGCCATTATGTAATAGAACAAGGNTCGGANCCNAAAGCTCTCAAAATAAATGGTTCATTTAAAACAAATCCCACTCCTAAGACTGAGCCAGTTGATAGGACTCTTCTCGCNCAAGTTCTACCAATTAAAAGNATTTTCAGTTTAACAAATAATGATCTTAAAAATCCAATTTTGTTATCTATGACTAGGAATGATTGTGAACAATGTGATTATCAGAAGAAANCTTGGGGNNAAAATCCGCCAAAAGGTCTAACCATCAAAATTTTAAATTCAGAGGAGCTATCTAAAAATAACCCCGAAATCCTTGAACTCTTTCAACTTACTTATGATCACTTCTATGAGGTAATTGGCCGACCAATCCCAACACCAGTTTCTTTCCTAGTCAGTACAAAAGGAAACCTAAGAGCTATTTATAGAGGAGTTATCGACCAAAACACATTGTCAGAAGACCTTCTACTCATTGAAGAAGNCAACCTTGATCTTAGAAATCTTTCACTCCCTTTTGAGGGAATTTGGGCTTCTAAAAGTAATCCAACTGCCAGACCTTTAAACTTTGTCGAAGATTTATTAGATGCCGGTAAACTNTCAGCTGCTGAGAGTTATATCGCTTCAGANAAGANTACTTTGATTCAAGATGAGGTTTTCCCAATGCTTTTAGAAAGGCTAAATGCCTTAAAAAAAGAAAGGCGACCCTAGGGCCGCCTTTCATATTTGAGGGGATCCGGGATGGATCTAAATTAAAAAAATTTATTTTTTTGCCTCTTCGCGAGCCTTCACATCTTCCATTATCTTTTCNGCAATGTTTCTTGGACAAGGTGAATAGTGNGAAAATTCCATTGAGAATTGACCTCTTCCGGAAGTCATTGTTCTCAAGTCACCAATGTATCCAAACATTTCACTAAGTGGCGCTTCGCCNTTAACTCTGATACCGGTAGGATTAGTATCCTGAGCTGAGATCATTCCACGGCGCCTATTAAGGTCTCCAATCACATCACCTACATTATCCTCAGGAGTNAATACATCGAGCTTCATAATCGGCTCAAGCAACTGAGCGCCGGCCTTTGTCATCGACTGCCTATAGGCCGCTTTAGATGCGATTTCAAAGGCAACTGCAGACGAGTCAACCGCATGAAAACCACCATCAACNAGTGTTACTTTGAAGTCCAAACATGGNTAGCCTGCTAGGACACCNTTATCTTTTGAAAGCTTCCATCCTTTTTCAACTGCCGGTATATATTCTTTNGGAACATTTCCACCAACAATNTTCGATTCAAACTCAAAGCCAGAACCTGCTTCTAAAGGNTCNATAACATAATCAATCTTAGCATATTGTCCTGCACCACCAGACTGTTTCTTGTGAGTGTAAGAATCCTCTAAACGGTTAGTCACTGTCTCTCTGTATGCCACTTGTGGAGCACCTGCATCAACCTCAACACCATGCGTTCTCTTGAGAATATCTATCTTGATATCAAGATGAAGCTCTCCCATTCCACGAAGAATCGTTTCTCCTGAATCCTGATCAGTTTCAACATGGAAAGAAGGGTCTTCTTTGACCATTTTACCAATAGCAACACCAAGCTTCTCCGCTGCTGCTTTGTCCTTCGGTGCAACAGCAATTGAAATAACTGGATCTGGAAATACCATGGGCTCAAGAGTAGCCGGGTTCTTTGGATCACATAAAGTGTGCCCAGTTTGTACATTCTTAAGACCAACTAAAGCTACGATGTCTCCGGCTTGCGCAGAATCAAGGTCTTCTCTGGAATCGGCATGCATTTCAACAATCCTGCCCACTCTTTCCTCTTTACCAGTAAATGTGTTCAGCAAGTTAACACCTTTTTCTAGAACTCCTGAATAGACCCTTGTAAAAGTCAAGGCACCATACTGGTCATCCATGATCTTGAAAGCAAGGGCACGCAATGGTTTGTCTTTATCAACTATAGCAAATTCTCCAGTTTCATTTCCTTCCAT
>PAHQ01000049.1 GCA_002705125.1 Verrucomicrobiales bacterium
AGCAAACGTTCCGCCGCATTTGACATAATACTTGGATCAGTTGAAATACCGATTGTAAATGTACACGGGACATTGACGCGATTTTCTTCTTTGTCTAAAGCTCCTTCAAGAGGAATATCAATCGGGAACGGAGTTAAGTCCAAATACTCAAAGGCTTGAATGACAGGCCAAATAAATGTAGCTCCTCCATGCATACATTTTGAAGATTGACCGCCACTTGTTTTACCATAAACAACAAGAATTCTATCAGACGGACACTTTTGGTATCTAGAAAAGAAAAAATAGAGACAGAACCCAATTGCGAAAATAAATAAAAGAAAAAATGTTAACATTTCGTTTTACGCTAATTTAACAATTCCCTCATCATCAGTTGTTCCTATAAGCGTGCTGCCATAAAGAACTTTAAGCTCAACGCTCGCCCGCCTAATTGGCTCATCCTTCATATCCCATACTTGTATTTCAGAACCCTCAACGTACCATTGTTCACATGGAGACAAAGGAGTAAGATTAGTGTCCATTTTCTCGGCTTCAATAGGAGAAGATAGATCTTCTGTAACTTCTGGTTTACCAGCTGATATCCATTTTCCAAGAGCTGTTAGATATCCAGAATTATCCGTGATGTCCTTAATGTTCACATTAATTAGCCTCAAACCAACTTTGTTGAGCTCATTTTGAACATAATCAGAAATTTTATTAATTAATAAATCTCTATCAGAATTAATGGTCTCTATATCCAATGATGCTATAACCAAACGCATCTGCCCAAAAATAATGTCTGTTGCAAGGTCTCTTATTTGTGTGAGTTGAAGGCCAAGCAAACGTTCCGCCGCATTTGACATAATACTTGGATCAGTGGAAATCCCGACCGTAAATGTTGAGGGCGTATTGACGCGATTTCCTTCTTTGTCCAAAGCTCCTTCAAGAGGAATATCAATCGGGATCGGAGTTAGGTCCAAATACTCAAAGGCTTGAATGACAGGCCAAACGAATGCACCACCACCATGCATACACTTAGAAGATTGGCCGCCATTTGTTTTACCATAGATTACAAGAATTCTATCTGAAGTACATTTCTTATATCTCGAAAAGAAGAAAATAGTCATTCCAAGTCCGATTACAACCAGACAAATGACCAAAATTAACATCATCTGAGAACCGCTAGATTGTGCTAGTAATTCCAAATACGTCATAGTATTTCATACTAACATTATTTTAAAACATTAAGCTATTATAAAATATTAGTTATTTTATAACAGTATTAAGGAAGATCATCATTATCCTTGAAAACCTCAATTTCTAGGAATTTCATAAGCTCCTGGAGCTTCTTTTTCTCAGTATCAGCAACATCGTTTTTCTCGTTTGGGTCCTTACTCAAATTGAATAGCTGATCTTTGCTTTTCCCCACGATCAGTTTCCATGGCCATTTATGTAGTGTAGAATTTGTTCCATTTACTCCTTTGCAATAAAGCAGTCTTTCTTTTGAGCCATCGTTTTTTCCGGTAAGAATCGGCCATATATCAATACCGTCCCATTTCAGATTCTTATTTGGTTTATGTCCTACAAGTCCGCATATAGTCGGCATCAAATCAGTGACGTGAGTGATTGTACCGACCTTTCGGGGTTCTAATTCTCCAGGCCAATAGGCCAGTGCAGGCACCCTAATGCCACCTTCATAAACTTCTCCTTTCCAGCCTCGCAAAGGTTCATTGAGCCCTTTAATTTTTCCCTTTGTCTTCGTATTTGGGTACCGAGAACTGTCATCTCCATTAGTTCCACCATTATCAGAAAAAAACAAGATGAGCGTATTTTCAGCGTGTCCCTCCTCCTTGATCGCATCAACAATTTGCCCAATGCTACTATCCATATGTTCGAGACAAGCCACATATTGTCGGCGTTCCGGCTCAGAAGTTTTTACCCTATCTAACCACTTAGCCGGTTCATCGAACGGTGTATGAACGGCAGTATACGCCACATACAATAAATAAGGAGTTTCTTTTTTCTCTTTAATGAACCGAACTGCATCATTTGTGAGGAGGTCTGTTACGTGCCCCTTTTCTTCGATCAGCTGATCATTTCTGTGCCAAGTTTTACTATAAGGCCCATGCTTATATAGGTGGTTCCAAGGATTAATGCCACCAGCCAATGATCCATAAGACTGATCAAAACCAAACTTTCTAGGACCCCATTCAGGCTTAGATCCGAGGTGCCATTTACCAGAAATTGAAGTTCTATAACCTTCTTCTTTAAGTGCTCTTGCTAATGTTACCGTGTCCCAAGGAAGGACCCTTTCATTACTCGGTTTAGTATTACCAAAGCGAGACCAATATCTCCCCGTTAATAATGCAGCACGCGTAGGAGTGCACATAGGTGCAACATAAAATCTATCCAGTTCAACGCCTCTTTTTTGAAGCCTGTCAATATTTGGTGTTCTAATTGTAGATCCATGATAACCCACATCGGCCCATCCCATGTCATCCGCCACTAATATCACGACGTTAGGCTTAGCTAGAACTTGGCTAACCGAATAAATACATAGAGCCCATACAGCAAAGTATAGTATACGTGCTCTGTTCACGATGAGAACTGTATCCTAGTTTTAACTATTGTTTGGAATCTGAGATGCAGTAAACCGAGCTCTCTGTGCGTATCAAAAGTTGTCCTCCAACAATAGCCGGACAGGTCATACAGAGTTCATCAAGGTCATTAACATGCAAAATCTCAAATTCTTTTCCAGCCTTTAAAACGTAGGTCTTTCCGTTCTCGGCAAGGCAAAATAGCTTATCTTTATAGCCCCAAGGAGAAGATGTAAATGAGGCCCCGCGAGGAAAACGAATACGATCGTAAAACTGATTTCCTGTCTTAGAATCATAAGTTGATATCATTCCCTGATCGAGAAGAAGGTAATATATACCATTATATACCACTGGTGTTGTATTATATGGGCCCCCTTTGGGCTGGTACCACTTTATAAAATTATTCGATTCTTCGTCTTCCTTAAGTGAAATATCACCTTTTGCTCCAGGTTTAATGGCATAAACAGGACGATGTGGGTCCGCGAAGTAACCTGATGTTACGTACAAAAGATCATCAACAACAAAGGGGGAGGGGATAACCAAATTCGACATTCTTCCTGAAAGCTCCCAGAGCATTTTTCCATCTAAGTCGTAAGACAAAATCTTTTTTCTTCCTGGAACAACAATCTCAGTCCTATTCTTGGTTTTCCAAATATAGGGTGTTGCCCAGGTACTTTTACCATCCCTTAGGACTCGCCATTTTTCTGTTCCTTTCTCAGCATCTAACGCAGCGATATAGGACTGCTCATTATTATCATATACATATATAACTTGGTTCTCATGGATGACTGGAGACGCAGCTGCGCCATAATCAAACATGGTTTTTTTGGACTCAATTTTATGTTGCCAAATTTCTTTGCCATTAAGGTCATAACACCACATCCCTAGGTCCCCAAAAAGGACATATAATCTTTTACCATCTGTGACTGGAGTTTCCGCAGCATAGGTGCTCTTCGGATGCCGGCCTACTGGAGGCTCTCCAGTATGAGCTTCTTTTTCCCATAAAACTTTGCCTGATTTAAGATCCATGCAGTATACCATCCAATGATGTAGCCCAGAAGGAATACCTCTTCGGCCTCTACCAAGATATAGGCCGGCCTTAGGTTTTTCATTTTCTTCAGCCTTATCGTTAATAACACTCGTCACAAAAACTTTATCTCCCCAGACAATTGGGGAAGACCACCCGCTACCAGGTACATTGGTTTTCCATTTAACGTTTTCTGTTTTAGACCACTTAACAGGCAAGCTCTTATCACTAATGTCCACTGGCAACCCATTCGCCAGTGATCCTCTTAGCCTTGGCCAGTTTTCAGTATTTTCTGCCAATAAAGGCATTGATATAAAAACTAAATTAATAATGAAAAATTTAATTATCCGGTTCATCATAAGATAAAATAAAGCGTATTGAATCAATGATGCGAGTGGAATAATCACAACTTTTAATTAACACATTGCGCATCTAATAACTTAAAAATGGGGAATTCCATCTCAAATCACCAAGCTTCAGTAAAAACACCAGGCTGGCCAGCCGCTGCAGCCATAGTTATAGGAAATATGGTTGGGATAGGTGTTTTCACCAGCCTTGGCTATCAACTTTTGGGTGTCTCTAGTAATTTCTCTATTCTTCTGCTTTGGGTGATAGGTGGTTTTTATGCTATTTGCGGTGCTTTGTGCTATGGCGAATTAGTCGCCAGTAGGCCTAGGTGCGGAGGTGAATACCATTTACTGTCATCAGTTTATCATCCTTGTGTAGGATTCTTGGCTGGATGGATTTCAGTGACCGTGGGCTTTGCTGCACCCGTCGCTGCTGCTTGTGGCATTTTTGGTGAGTACTTTGTACAATCCATAGGCTTAGAAAATATAAACGGCAAAGTCCCTGCGGTTATCATGCTTTTGTCCGTTACGGCCATTCATTTAATGAAACTGAATGTGGGTGGATTATTTCAGATCATAATGTCGATCTTAAAATTTGGACTCGTTTTGTTGCTTGCAATTTCAGGTATCTTGCTCGGCACTGAGGGTTCCTGGGATTTTTCACCTAGTGAAGGTGAATGGAATGTGATTTTGAGTCCCGGTTTTGCAGTTGCTCTGTTTTATGTCAATTACGCTTACGCGGGTTGGAACGCAGCGTCCTATGTAGCAGGTGAAATAAAAAACCCTGCTAAAAATATTCCTAAGGCACTTTTACTGGGGACGATCTCGGTCCTCTTACTGTATCTGCTCATCAATATTTCATTTATCGTTAGCGCGCCTAAAAGTGAAATGAAGGGCCAAGAAGAGGTTGGCCTCATTGCGGCAAGATATATTTTTGGCCAGTCCGGTGGAAACCTTATCGGAGGGCTCGTAGCATTTGGATTGATTTCGGCGGTGAGCGCCATGACTTGGGCCGGCCCAAGAGTCACTCAAATGATTGGCCAAGATTATAAAAATTTGAGTTTCTTTGCCAATACAAATAAGAACAATACCCCTATAAATTCAGTACTTTTTCAGTCCTTAATCGCATTAGTCATGCTGCTGCTTGTAGACCCAGATCGCATAATAATTTACTTAGAATTTGTCTTAAACCTTTCTCTTTCTGCGGCTGTTGCTGGTGTTATTTGGTTAAGAATAAAAGAGCCAAATTTATCTCGCCCTTATCGTTGCTTTGGTTACCCGTTGACCCCTATTCTTTTCCTGTGTATGGCAATTTATGTAGAGTGGAGGTTAATACAAACCCGCCCCGTCGAATCCTTGTGGGGTTTAGGAACGGTATGTCTTGGCCTCATTTTTTATTTTTGTATCAGAGAATCTGGTGACCTAAAGAAAAATTTAAATCAATAGAACTCGTTCAGTAGTTATAATGTCCATTTCCTTAAAATTATTTTTTATCTTATCATTGGTTTTATCATTTAGTTTATCGGCTCAAGAGACAAAAGATATTCCCAAGTTATCTAGAGCCGTTATCATAGCTGAACAGCTCGCTGGTAAGCTTGTAATTCAGAATGAAAGTTCCATTAGTCCTTTTAAGTTAGATCCCGAAAAAGCCATCGATCATTTCCTTTTTTATTATTCAGCTAAATGGAGTCCTAGTTGTCGAAAATTTACCTCTCAACTGAAAAAATTTTATGAGAACGCCAAGACAGAAAGTACAAATTTTGAAATCATTTTTGTTAGCCGTGATGATTCCGAAAAAGAAATGTCTGACTATATGATAAAAGAAAAAATGCCTTGGCCGGCTATACGTTTTGATCAACTTGATAAGCTAGGTTTCGTTAAAGTTGCTGGGGGAAGGGGAGTTCCTTGTATTTCAGTCCTTAATAGTCGGGGCCTCATCCTTGCCCACAGTTACCATAACAATGAAAATTATATAGGAACAAAGGAACCCTTAGAAGAATTCGCTAAATTGATAAATTTTAAGTGGTCTAATACTGATGATAAATCAGAGGAGGCTATTAAAGAGTGAGCGCAAATACTCCTAACCCTGTTCCCATAAAGGAATGGATAATCAACAATTCTAATTCAAAACCCCTAGAATATTCAGATTATCCGCGATTAATTGAGTCCATCCTTAGTGTTAGAGAAATTAATAGTGACGAGGAGAGAGCCTCCTATTTGAGCCCACAGCTCAAGTCTCTTAGCGATCCGTTTTTAATCCCACAAATGGACAAAGCTGTGGAGCGAATCCTTAAAGCCGTTGATCTTGAGGAGAAGATTGTCATCTATGGAGACTATGACGTGGATGGTGTGACGTCTTTAACCTTGATGAAAAAGGTACTCACTGCATTCAATAACGATGCCATTACTTTTCTTCCTCACAGAATTGATGATGGATATGGTCTTTCCATTGATGCCCTCAAACGTTGTATTGATGATCATTCCCCATCCTTAATAATTGCCGTTGATTGCGGAACCACTTCAATTGAAGAGATTGACTGGCTCAATAAATCTGGAGTTGAATCTGTTATTCTCGATCACCATGAAGCCTTATCTAGCGGTTTGCCAAATTGCACTGCTATTGTAAACCCCAAAGCTACTCGAAGCCTTGGTGGTAATAATTTTGAGTACTTTTGTAGTGTTGGTATCGTTTTTAAATTATCTCATGCTTTACTTAAAACGCGTCCAATTGATGATTTTGACCTTCGTGAATACCTTGATATTGTCGCACTAGGCACGGTAGCGGATCTAGTACCACTCATCAAAGAAAATAGGATCTTAGTAAAAAAGGGGTTAGCGGTAATGGCTAATACCAAAAATGTAGGCCTTGCCGCACTTACAGAAATTGCTGGTATCCGACCTCCTTACAGTGCCATGGATATAAGCTTTCGGTTAGGTCCCAGAATCAATGCCGCCGGCAGATTAGACAGTGCAACAAGGGCACTTGAATTACTATTATGTAAAGATCCCCTAATCGCTAAAAACATTTCCGAAGACTTGGAGAAGAATAACAAGCAAAGACAAGAAATTGAAAGCCTCGTTTCACTTGAAGCCATTCAAATGGTTGAAAGTGATAATACAGGAAAATACAATTTTGGGGCTGTTGTTGGAAACAAAGGTTGGCACCCAGGAGTTGTCGGTATCGTTGCGTCTAGACTCTCCAGAAAAATTTATCGACCAGTTTTCGTTGTTGCTATTGATGCAGAAGGAATGGGTAAGGGAAGTGGTAGAAGTATAGATGGGGTATCTTTGGTGAAGTTTATAGAGGATAATCAGGAAGTTCTCGAATCAGGTGGTGGTCATGATATGGCTGCGGGAATAACAATTAAGGAACAAGAGTTGGATGCTCTGAATGAGGAGCTTCAGGGGTTTGTTTCACGGCAGGTTGATAGTTCTTTATTGATGCCCAAATTACACCTTGATACGACTTGTGAACTTAAGGAGATCAATATTGAATTGCTTGATTATTATCAAAAATTAGAACCTTTTGGTCTTAGTAACGCGGAACCTATTCTTCTCGCAAAAGGTTTACATGCTACAGCAGAGCCAAAGATTCTTAAGCAAAAACACCTCCGAATGACGCTAAGACAAGGTGAGGCAATTTGTGATGCCATTTATTTCAGTGGTGCGGAGGTTAGTCTGCCACGGCCTCCTTGGGACGTTGCATTTTCTATTCTTAGAAACGATTTTAGAGGTAATATAAGCATTCAAATGAACGTCAAAGCCATTCGGTCATCTAGTGCCACCATATGAGTTATGCCACTGAAGCCCTCAACAAAGCTTACAGAAATAAAAAGTCTTAACGCTCGATTCTGTAGCTCACTTAACAAAATTGGTTATTCAAAAGTCAGTGATTTGCTTTCTCATTATCCTAGAAGATATGAAAACAGGACAACATTTGATAATTTTCCCAATGAACCAACAGACTCGGCAAGTTGCTATCGAGTTGAAGTTATAAGTTGTTCTCGTCGTTTTTTTGGTAGACGTCGTTTTTTTGAAGCAAAGATCTTAGAGTCGGGATCCGAAAGCTCGTCAGAAATGACACTACGATGGTTTAATATGCCTTTCATTCATAAGATCATTTTAAATGGTCAGGAGCTGATTATATTTGGGAAAGTTAAAAAAAGTGGATCCCGCTTCGTTATTGACCATCCTGAATTCGAAGTAATTTCATCTAAAGGTGAAGATACTTCTCATATCCATTTAGGTAGAATAACGCCAATATATCCTTTGCCAGGAGGAATAAGCCAGCGTCCGCTTCGTTCTGCGATTCATAATATCCTTTCTCTAATTGAACAATCCGATGTTAATGAAATTTTACCAGAAGGTTCGAAAAAAATTATTTCTAGGTCCGAAGCTATTAATCAGATTCATTTTCCAGAATCCGAGCAAATCTTAAAGTCTGCTAGACATTCTCTAGCCCTAGAGGAGTTTTTTATTTTGCAACTCAATGTGGCATATCGGAAAGCACGCCATAAAAATCTTGATGGTTGTATACATGCGGGTTCCGGAAAGTTGATAAACCCTTTTTTAGATTCTTTGCCTTTTTCATTAACAGGTGCCCAGTCTCGTTGCGTTGATGAAATTCATCAGGACATGGAAGATCCAAAACCGATGAACCGTATTTTACAAGGTGATGTTGGATCAGGAAAAACGCTAGTAGCTGTGTGCGCTATTCTCCAGGCGATCGAATCGGACTCTAATGCTGTCTTGATGGCTCCTACTCAAATACTTGCTGAACAACATTATTCTGTCCTTTCTCGTTGGCTTACACCTTTGGGTATTGACATTGCTTTATTCACTTCAAAAAAGAAAACCGCGACTGAATCAACCTTGTTTGATAGAGTAAGTGCTCGCGTCATCGTTGGAACACATGCACTGCTCTATCAATCTTCTGAGATTAAAGATCTTGGCCTCGTCGTTATTGACGAACAACACAAATTCGGAGTTAGCCAACGCCAAAAACTTATCAACCGAGGGTTTGCTCCTGATGTTTTGGTTATGACGGCAACACCCATACCAAGAACACTAACGTTAACTGTTTATGGAGATCTAGATGTCTCCGTTATTGATGAGTTACCGAGTGGCAGGGGTAAGATAAAAACCTACTTGAGAGATGCCAAAAAGCATCTTGATGAAGCCATCAATTTTTTAAGAACTCAAATTGATGAAGGTAGGCAAGCTTACATAGTATACCCTTTGATTGAGGATTCCGACAAATTAGATGTTAGTTCCGTGCAGGGAGAATTTGAAAATTGGATTGAGTATTTAAAACCCCATAATTGTGAATTAATTCATGGTAAATTAAAAGCTGATGAAAAGGATCAAATTATGGATCGTTTTAGGAGTGGTGAAATTTCTGTTCTTATTAGTACCACGGTTATTGAAGTTGGTGTTGATGTTCCAAATGCATCGGTGATGTATATTTTTAATGCAGAGCGCTTTGGTCTCGCCCAACTTCATCAATTGCGAGGGCGAATAGGTCGAGGGGAGCATACAAGCTATTGCGTTTTAATGACTAAAAAACCAAGTTCTGATGCGCGTGAAAAACTTAAAGTTTTAGAGCAAAGCTCTGATGGCTTTGTAATTGCTGATGCTGATCTAAAAATCCGTGGACCAGGTGAAATGCTCGGAAAGGCTCAAAGTGGATTAGATGGACTTAAACTTGGAGACTTACTTTCGGATACTGATCTTGTTCGTATGGCACAGTCAATGGCAGCTCAATTGATCAATGATGATCCAATATTAAAGAAGAGCAAAAATAAGCATCTTTTGGAATTGATCGATAATTTAGGACAATCCGAAGACTTAATTGCATAGGAAATTTAGTTTGAGGATTCTTATAAAAACCTGATATTGATAATCATTATCAGGTTAAATGATCTGTTTTAATAACCAGGCGTTTAAATAATTAAGAACCTAAGTCTTGCTATGATCAAATATTCACTAATTACTGTTATTTTTGTTGCTTCTTTAACTTCATGTTCCAAAAAGAAAACGACTAACGAAGATGGTAATTCTCTCCAAACCGGAGAGACGCTCTCTAAGATCGTCCTTAACTATGCTGATATTGTGCACGCTAGTTATGTTGATTCATTGGACCTTGCCAATAACATGAAGGCCAAAATTCAAGCCTTCTTGGAGTCGCCAACTGAAAAAGGTTTTGAAGAAGCCAAAGAAAGTTGGATAAACTCTCGTTTCCCATACCTTCAAACTGAAGTTTACAGATTTTATGGGGGGCCAATTGATGATGAAGATGGGCCTGAGGGTTTACTCAACGCTTGGCCCATGGATGAAGCTTATGTAGATTATGTGAAAGGAAGTCCAGAATCTGGAATCATCAACAATTCAAAAGATTACCCTAAAATTACGAAAGATCTTTTAATATCACTTAATGAAAAAGAAGGTGAAGAGAACATCAGTTGTGGATACCATGCTGTAGAATTTTTATTATGGGGTCAGGATTTTAATGCTAATGGCCCAGGGAATCGACCCTTCACGGATTACACAACTGCTGCTAACGCCGAGAGAAGAAAAGAATTTCTTAAGGTTACAGTCGATCTATTAATTGAAAATTTACAGAGTCTTGTAGCTGATTGGGCTCCTAACCTTGAAAATTATAGAAATGATTTCGTAGGTGCTCAACCGAAAGAATCCCTTCAAAAGATCTTACTAGGTATGACTCTTCTATCTGGATTTGAATTGGCTGGTGAAAGGATACTTGTAGCCTACGAGTCCAAAGCTCAAGAGGATGAACATTCTTGCTTTAGTGACACCACACACAATGATGCTATATATGACATTATAGGTATAAAAAACATTTGGACTGGTAAATATACGCGCGCTGATGGTTCAATAATTAATGGAACTGGAATCAAAGATTTGGGTTTAGAAATTGATAACGATCTCACCAAAAAAATTGATGCTTCATTAAATTCGGCGCTCAAAAAATCTATGGAAGTGCCGAGGCCTTTTGATCAAGCCATTTTGGCGGAGGAAGGTTCTGCTACCAGCAAATCGATAATTTCCCTGATTGAGGAACTGGAATCCACTGCTGATAATTTGGTTGTAATGGCTGATAAGTCAGGAGTTAAAGTTTCTAGAGAACCCGATGAATAACTCTATTGAGGCTATTTTTTACATTTTTTTCCCTTACAGCACTAATTTTGCACTTTTCTTTGTTTGCTAATGCGAACACAGAACTTAGTGGGGGCGACACTACGGTTTTTAATAAAGGACAAAATGCCTTTGGTATGCCTCTGGCGAATATCTCAAGAACAAATAGGAGAGCTCACGTTGTAGGAAATTCTTTTTTCAACAAAAATTGGGTCTTTTCTCCTAGTTCAACTACTGCCAGAGATGGGTTAGGACCTCTCTTCCATGCCAGATCCTGTTCTAGTTGCCATGTAAAAGATGGGAGAGGCGCTCCTACTAATAAAGATTCTGCTTCAGTAGGTTTAGTTTTTCGTCTCAATGTACCAGGCCAATTGAAAGGCGATCCAATCCTAGGCATTCAGTTGGCTACTAAATCCGATCCTTCAATAGAGCCAGAGGGCATTGTTCGCGTTAGTTATTCTGAACAAATTAAAGAATTAAAAAATGAAAGAACTGCTTCATTAAGAAAGCCCATTTATAATGTTATTCTCAATAAGTATTACGGAAATCCGCATCCAAAAATCAAATTTGGTCCACGGATAGCTCAACAATTAGTTGGTGTGGGTTTACTTGAAGCGGTTTCCGAAAAGATTATCTTGAATCGGGTGGATCCAAATGACGAAGACGGAGACGGCATCTCAGGAAGAGCAAATTTTGTATATAACCCAGAAACAAAACAGAAAGAATTGGGAAGGTTTGGGTGGAAAGCAAATGAAGCTAACCTGCGAACACAAACCGCTTCTGCATTTCTGAGAGATATGGGAATCACATCGCCTATTCACCCGATTGAAGATTTCACTAAAACTCAAAAAGAAAAAATTAAGTTTTCTTCAATTAAAAATCCCCCTGACATTGATAGTTCAAAGTTTGAACGTGTCGTAACTTATTTAAGGACACTTGCTCCCCCAGCTCAGCGCAGCCCAAACGATCCCTCGGTTAAGAGAGGTGATATATTATTTAGTAAAATTGGCTGTTCCGGTTGTCATGTACCAACTTTAAATACTGGATCAGTGACAGCCATAGATGAACTTAAAAACCAAACTATTCGCCCTTATACTGATTTATTATTACATGATATGGGTGAAGATCTTGCAGATGGTATAACGGACTCTATGGCTTCGGGATCTGAATGGCGCACCCCTCCTCTTTGGGGCATTGGCCTAACTAACGCAGTTAATGGCAATTCTTTCTTCCTTCACGATGGAAGGGCTAGAAGCATCGAAGAAGCCATTTTATGGCATGGTGGCGAAGGGTCTGCCTCTAGGAAAAGCTATTCATCGCTAAAATCAGATGAAAGAGAGGATCTATTGAATTTTATTAATTCTCTATGACCTTAGATCAGCATGCTGGCAGGATTTTCTATCCGTTTTTTAAGCTCACCTAAATATTGCGCTCCTACAGCACCGTCTATCACTCTGTGGTCACAGCTCATTCCTACTTTCATTATAAGGCCAGGAACAATATTTCCTTCATCACTAACTACGGGTGTATTTTTTATGCTGCCAATTGATAAAATAGCGGCTTGGGGAGGGTTGATAATTGCATCAAAATTATCCACTCCGTACGCCCCGAGATTTGAAACTGTTATCGTTCCTCCGGAGAACTCATCTGGGGATAGTTTTTTTGACCTTGCCCTTTGTGCGAGGTCCTTAACCGCTAAACTTATTTGAAGTAGGCTCTTTTGATTGGCTTTAGTAATGACTGGAGTAACAAGCCCATCATCGACTGCTATAGCCACTGATAGATTAACTGATCCAAATTGAATGATTGAATCACCGGAAAAGGTTGCATTGACTTCTGGAACAGCTGCTGCAGCATTCGCAACAGCCTTTAGAATGAAATCATTTACGGTTAATTTATTATCTCCATCTCCAGCAGCTGAGTTAGCTTGTTTACGGAGATCCATTAATGGTTGAGCATTAATTTCTACATTGAGATAAAAGTGCGGTATCTGCGTTTTAGACTCGAATAATCGTTGTGCTATAATGCTTCGCATTCCACTAAGTGGAATCTTTTTATCCTCTTCACTGAGTGAATATATTGTTGGATTTGTGGTAGCTAGAGTACTCGGTTTCGGTGAGTTTGAAGTAACATTCTCCAAATCTTTTTTAACAATTCTACCACCCGGCCCAGAACCAGAAATTAACCCTAAATCTATTCCCTTAGATTTAGCGATTTTTTTGGCTAGCGGTGACGCTTTAACCCTTTCATTAGAACTTAAATTTGGGGAAGTAGTTTCATTTGAATTGCTTTCTTCGGAAGTGGTTATTTCGCTTTCCTTAGAATTATCTGAATCATTGCTAGTAGATGCCGTCGCTTCATTCGAGGGCTTTTCAGGTACTTCCTCCCCTTCTTCAATAATAACAGCTAGTGTTTCACCTACTGGAGACTTAGAGCCTTCTTCTGCATAAATTGCTCCTATCTGACCCTCATCAAAAGCAACCATTTCCATAGTCGCCTTGTCTGTTTCGACTTCCGCTAACGGATCGCCAACATCAACAGTGTCTCCAACTTTAACAAGCCAACGTATGAGAGTTCCCTCAGTCATTGTGTCACTGAGTTGGGGCATTTGTACAAAATCTGGCATTTTCGGTAATCCTTAATTGGTGATTTCTAAGAACATTTAACCGAGACTTTGTACCATATCAACTACTCGGCTCACATTTGGTATCTGCTCTTTCTCAATGGGGGGGCTATAGATAGCTGGTGCGTCAATAGAAGTAACACGTTTTACAGGAGCATCGAGGTCATCAAATGCCTTCTCCTGAATCATTGTGGCTATTTGTGAACTAATGCCGCAGAAGGGTTTACTTTCGTCCACCAAAACGGCTCGATTCGTTTTTGCTACCGACTTTAATATTGTTTCTTCATCAAGTGGCCTTATCGAACGAAGGTCTACGACTTCAGCTTTGATACCATGCTTTTCTTCTAATTCTTTGGCAGCCTCAAGAGCAACTATAACGCACCTTCCGTGAGCGATTAGACTTACATCGCTACCTTTTCTTTTAACTTCTGCTGTTCCTATTGGTACAGTAATTTCATTATCTGGTAAATCTGATGCTGCTAGAGGGTCACCATAAAGCAACGTGTTTTCCATGACATAAACTGGATCATTATCCCTAATCGCTGACTTCATAAGGCCATAAGCGTCTAACGCCGTAGAGGGTGCTACTACTTTGAGTCCAGGAACATTGGCAAATATATTTTCAGTCGTGTGGGAATGAGTGGCTCCAACATTAGTGCCACCATTAGCTGGTCCTCTGATTACAATTGGACAATTAATTAAGCCACCAGACATATAGCGAACGCATGCTGCATTGTTAATCATCTGGTCAAGTGCAACATAAGCAAAACTAAAAAACATTAGCTCCATTACCGGTCTTACCCCTAGCATTGAAGCGCCTATTCCCATTCCTATAAATCCAGCCTCTGAGATAGGCGTATCAACAACTCTCTTGTCCCCCCATTTACTCCATAAACCTTCGGTAACTTTATAGGCTCCATTATATTCAGCGACCTCTTCACCAATAATAACTACCTTTTCATCATTGGCTAATTCTTCATCCAATGCTCTGTTTAATGCCTGTCTATATAAAGTCAAAGCCATATCAGTTTATTTAAATTGTAAGTTTTTTAGTGGGAATTTAATTGTGAAAAAAGTGCTTGCCTCTCTTGCCTGATTCGGTGCCTTCATCAACTTCGTAATAGACGTCTTCTGTAATAGCAGAAACATCCGGAAATGGACTTTCCTCCGCAAAAGTAACAGAATCTTTGGCTTCTTTTTTAGCCTCTGTATCCATTGTCTTATAAATTTCATCGTCAATAATTTCTTCTGATAAAAGACACTTTTTCCAAACACTTATTGGGTCATAATTTTCCTTGTAGTGATCAATCTCTTCAGGTGATCGATACTTTTTTGAATTTGCATCTGCAACTGAATGGCCTTGATATCTGTACGTATCAAATTCCAAAATCGTTGGCTTACTTTCGTTATGGGCCCTATCCAAAGCTTCTTTGGTCTTTGCTCTAACTTCATAGATATCGTTCCCTTTTGCAACGTCCCAAGCAATTCCGTATGCTTCGGCTCTTTGAGCTAAGCAATTATTAAAAGCAGATGACCTTTTTTGACTTGTGCCCATTGAGTAACCATTATTTTCGATGATGTATATAACAGGCAATTCAAAAAGTTGAGCTAAATTAAGAGACTCGTGATATGATCCTTGGTTCACGGCTCCATCTCCCATAAAACACAAAGCTGCTCCTGTATCACCATTATACTTTAATCCATAAGCTAGACCCAATCCTAGTGGAGTCTGCCCGGCAACGATTCCATGACCACCCCAATAGTTTTTATCCGGTGCAAAGAAATGCATCGATCCGCCTTTGCCTTTCGAACAACCTGTTTTCTTGCCAAATAGTTCAGCCATACATTCGTTCATGGTCATTCCTACGGCTAAAGCATGTCCATGATCACGGTATGCTGTAATTAAGTGATCATGTTTCCCGCATAACGATGCNGTTCCTACTGCAATTGATTCTTGNCCAATGTAAAGGTGTAAAAACCCNCCCATNTTTCCAGCGTTATAGTATTTAAGTGACGCTTCTTCAAAGCGTCTAATTCTTACCATCTTCCTTAATAATTCTACCTTCTCCTCATTAGATAAATTGGCATTTGCGCCATGTTCTTTAAATTGATATGAGTCAACTTTATCAAGCATCAGTTTTCGGTTAGTTTTAAATTTTTTGAGTTCGAGGTATTACCACATCTATTGTCTCATTTCTAGGCATTAAGGCAAAATAAAACGCAGAAGCAAATAAAGTATTGCTTAAAATAAATTTGATACCAAAGAGCCATGCAGGAGGNTAACCTGGAAGACCTTTGGTGTTGGCAAGTAACCAGCCTGTGAAATTTTTTAAGTATCCNGGATCGAAGAGAAAAGAAACTGTGTTTGCGATAAAATAAAATAGGATGCTGGAGACCAGTGTNGNNCCTAACAATACACTAAATCTTTTTTTTCTGCGAAGTANATGTCCAATAAAATAAATGCCGGCAAAAACCGTAAGCAAAAAGAAGGTGTAAGGTGTAAATATTGAGAACCCGTATTTGATATTTAATATTGCATCACTTATAAGAAAAGTTCCGAAAGTAAGGGTCATTCCCAAACGCATTGGTAGAATCATTCCTCCACATAGAGCCAATGCTGCAAGGGGAGAAATGTTTGCAAGCATCTCTGCGATTGTTGATTCAGAAAACGCCGGTAAAAGACGAATCGAAATAAAACAGAATAACAAAATNATAGTTAGATAAAATTTTCTATGCATTTATATCAGACACAAAAGTATCCTATTTTTTAATTGCTGCTACAGCGGTTTGAATATTTCTACACAACTTTTTAATTATGGGTTAAAGGTTTGTGTAAACAANTTGATAAAAGTGATAGTTTTTTCAAATTGTGGATCTTTATNTTTACATAAGTNNTTGATTGTTAGTAAGTTATTGGTTTTTGTTTGTGTTCCACGTGGAACATGAGAGAAACCAATTAAGAATAATTTTGCTAGAACTAATAAAAGTACGACTTTTTTTATAAAACAGTTTCAGAAAGTGAGTAATTATATCTATCCTCAGCGATACGGAGTTATTGTAATTGGCGCGGGACATGCGGGAGTCGAAGCGGCTCTTGCTGCTTCAAGGCTTGGTTGTAAGGTCGCTATATTGACCCAAAATCTAGATACAGTAGGACAAATGTCCTGTAATCCAGCAATAGGCGGTTTAGGTAAGGGCCACATGGTAAGAGAAATAGACGCATTGGGTGGAGCTATGGGGATGAATACCGATGCAACGGGAATACAATTTAGGACTCTAAATGCATCCAAAGGTCCAAGTGTTCGCGCTCCCAGAGCTCAATGTGATAAGAAAGCTTATCAGTTTAGGATGAAGCATATTTTAGAAAACGAGGAAAATCTCCACCTCCATCAAGGCAATGTGGCTAAGATAGTTGTAAAAAAGGATAAAGTTTGTGGAATAACTACAAATTTGGGAATTGAGTATCATGCGGATACAATAATTGTGAGTTCGGGTACTTTCATGAGGGGTTTGATGCATGTCGGTAAACAAAATCAAGCTGGTGGTAGAATGGGTGATGGGGTATCAACACTATCTGATTCTTTAAAAGACCTCGGTTTTGAAATTGATCGCTTTAAAACAGGAACTCCCTGTAGGTTAAACGGTCGATCGATAGATTTTTCATGTTGTGAAAAACAGATCGGTGATGACCCGCCACCTCGGTTTAGTTTCATGCCAGATCAAATCGGTCATGGTAATGCCAAAGATAAGCCTGTTGAAACATTTACCCTAAATAATTGGTCAGATCCTTTGTTCCACATGGAACAATTACCTTGTTGGATAACGTATACAAATCCAAACACGCATGAAATAATTAGATCAAATTTAGATCAATCACCAATGTATGGTGGAATTATAGAAGGAGTTGGACCGAGATATTGCCCTTCGATAGAGGATAAAGTGGTTCGTTTCGAAGAAAGAGAAAGGCACCAGGTGTTTTTAGAACCTGAGGGAAGACAAACAAACGAATACTATGTTAATGGGGTGTCAACATCGTTACCTTTTTCAGTTCAACACGATTTTATAAGATCAATTAAGGGGCTTGAAAATGCTGAGATAATTAGACCGGGATATGCTGTGGAATATGATTATTGTACTCCTACTCAATTATACCCCACGCTTGAGACAAAAATTATTGAAGGTTTATTTTTTGCTGGTCAAATAAACGGTACGTCAGGATATGAAGAGGCTGCAGGGCAAGGACTGGTTGCGGGTACGAATGCTGCCTTAAAGAGTAAAAACTTAGATGCTTTCATTTTATCAAGATCAGAATCTTATCTTGGAGTTATGGTAGACGATCTTGTAACGAAGGGTGTTACCGAACCTTATAGAATGTTTACGAGTAGGGCAGAGTATAGACTTCTTTTGAGGCAAGATAATGCTGATATAAGGCTGACAGAAATAGGAGATAAATTTGGTCTTGTTGGTAAAGAGAGGATTAGGAGAAATTTAGAAAAGAAAAAAGCTTTTCAGGATGCTCAAGCTTTTTGTCGGAAAACAAATCTAGAAGGCCTAAAAATTGATGAGTGGTTTAGAAAACCAAATAATGGTATCAGCACACTACCAAATGAGATAAAGAAATTATTTGATTTAGAAGTTTGGAAGCTTGTAGAAATTGAATTTCAAAATGAAGGGTATATTGCAAGGCAACAATTGATGATTGAAAGAGCAAGTGGAATGGAGGGTTTTAAATTACCTGACAATATTAATTATGATTCTATCAGTGGATTAAAGAAAGAAGCAGTTTTAAGACTAGAACAAATAAAACCTAAGACCTTAGGTCAGGCATCTAGGATAAGTGGTATTACACCAGCAGATATATCTGTTATATCCATATGGATTAAAAAGGAATCNATAAANNGTTGATTATTAGTTNNTTATAGATTTCTTTATTTTCTCGATCAAACTGTTTGTGGTTAANCNAACACGGCTGCTAGANGTAAAATGAGTCCAANNAATANGGCCTTTTGAATTTACTAACACTTTACCAATTNGAGNGATATCCGTGCCATTAAAAGGATGACCTGATTTATGCAACAACCCTAGANGAGTTGAAAAACTAGAATCTAAATCACAGTAAAAGTTAAAAGAGGATTTACTTTTTTCTTTAGCTTTCGTNGCTCCTGATAGGTTACTAATGGAAATTGGGATAATTTGTACACCAAGATCATCGAAATTATCTTTCTTTTGTTCGAGCTTCACGAGCTCAGAAATACAATAGGGTCACCAGTGACCTCGAAAAAAATGCAGAAGTGTATAAGGATGAGTTTCAAGAATTGTTGTTGTTTTAACGNTGAGTCCTTTGCTGTTAACTAAGTAAGTATCCTGTTGATCTAGTAAATCTTGATTATTGTATGGGAAGTTGACTGTCTTATATGAAGACAAAACTTCAATCCACCAANCTAGACCAACGANTANAAANAAAGCACTAACATTNATCGAAANCAAAAATANTTTGTTTTTCTTNGCTCTAAATAAAGCTCTTAAAAGAACAATNCCGCAAGCGATTNTAATAACATAAAACCAANTTGGNCNGTTTTCATAAATAGAAAATTTAGTGGCTAATAGAAAATGAACAAAACCAGCTAAAGGAATTAATATAAAAGCTACAAAAGGGCGAACAAGGTTCATTGTTTTGAAAGGTATTCACACTCCTTTATTAAAGAAAGAAAGAAACATTAAATTATATTCTTAATAATCTAAGTGTTAATAAGTCACTAAAACCTTAATTCCACAGCAAAAAAAAAGGTGTTCCACAACAGAATAAGCATACTGAAAATATGTTCAAAGATATTAAAAAACATAAGAAATATGTTTAAAAAAGGAAAAACTAAAAAATACAAACAGAGTATTAACGGTAGTAAACAAAACATTCACACGATGGCATAAATTTAACCAACAAGCGTTCACAAATTATTCACAACCACCGTTTATTCTCAATTGCCGAAATAGCTGCATTGCTTTCAGCTTGCTTTTTGCTTTTTCCAGAACCTTCACCGAGCACTAAATTTTTCCAGAAGACCTCTGTTGTAAATGAGCGATCATGATCAGGACCAGACTGGCTAATTACACGGTAATTAGGCGCCTCTTGTGATCGAGATTGTAAAATCTCTTGAAGTTCACCTTTTGGGTTTTTTTCGATTGGGTCAGAAACAACTCGAGACATTTTATCGTTNCAGCAANATAAAATGAAATCCTTTGCCGTATCAAAATCGGAATCTANATAAATTGCNCCAATTAGGGCTTCAAACGCATCAGCTAATATTCCTGTTCTTGAACGACCGCCTGACTTTTCTTCACCCTTACCTAACAAAATATGATTTCCTAAATTAATAAAAATAGCATATTCCTCAAGGGCCTTGGTGGAAACTAGGCGTGATCTTAATTTAGTTAGTAAACCTTCACTAAATTGTGGAAATCTCATAAAAAGATCATTCGTNANCACTAATTGCAGCACAGCATCNCCTAGGAATTCAAGCCTTTGATTATCTGGAAGAGCATCAATTTTCTCAAAGGCTAAACTTGGATGTGTTAGTGCCTCTTTAAGTAAATTTTCATCACTGAAAATATAGTTAATGGACTTATATATTTGTTCCAACTTCACGAGAATTATTATTAACTGAAGTGGGGTGACCGACGGGACTTGAACCCGCGACAACCGGAACCACAAACCGGGGCTCTACCAACTGAGCTACGGCCACCATCTAATTCTTCAGTTACGTGTCTCGCGCAGGTGAACAGATAAACTGAGATGCGCAAACAACTCACCTGCGAGAGACGGCTTAAAAATTACCCAATCATAGCTAGGAGTCAACGAGGGTCTTTAATGAAAGTAAGATTATTCGATAATAACCTTTATTCTTATAAATCTTGATGGATTTTGAGTCAAATTATCGGTTAGTTTTGCCGAAACGTTTAGTAAATTATCATTAATTGAATTTTCTGATACAACGAGAATATCGCTTGGCGCCTTAGACCAATTTTGTAAATCTTCACTAATTTCAATGATGAAGCTAAGACCAGAAGCGTTTGCTCTTTTTTGATAATTAATACCAAGAAAACGATTACCATTCGAGAAACTTAATTCAGCTTTAGGTAGGGCATCAATAGATCCACCTTCAACGAGGTCTAACCCCAAAGCGTATGTAAGCAAGTTATTTAGTAGCTCGCCATCTTTTACAGCCATAGGGTTATTTTCATTTCTTGATGTCATCCAATTAGAAAAGCCTTCATTTACATTTTCACCTCGGCCAGGAGTTCCACCAACGACAGAGCTAGCTGCCCAAAGCGCACCATCACTAGTGTTCACGAAATCGGTATTGTTAAAAGATAAGGAATAGCCCTCATTGTCTGGCAACGCAGGCCAAGAATCATTATCGTTATAGGCAAAGTTTAATATCACCTTACCCGAGGCATCCAGAAAACTAATTTCTTCACCATTATTATCAAGTTTTCCTCCAGGCCAAACACCAATAATTTTAGGTTGGAGCCCAACACCATACCTCTCTGCAAACGAGGCTTGGTCTGCAACTAATAACATGTAATCACCAGCCTCAATGGTCACATCTGGGAATAAAAACTCGTCCACAGGTTTTCCCTGACTAAAAGAAAAACCATTCAAGTTTTGGATGCTATCACCCCTATTATGAAGCTCAATAAACTCATACCTAGATCCACCCAACGGGTTATACATTATTTCTGATATAACAATGTCTTCATTAACCAATGAAGATGAATTTGGTGAAGATAGCATAAGATAGTCAAAGGAAACCCTTAGCGCCTTTGCTTCATCAGTACTTACGAAAACCCCACCATCCTTAGCAACGAAATCAGTATCCAAATTTAGAGTGTGTATTTCCGTCCAATAACCAGAGTCTAATGAATGTTCGAAAATAAGACTATTGTTGGAACGCCTTATTCTAACAACAACATCATCAGAATTTGAAAAAGGTGTTTCATGTATAGTGCCTGCACTTCCCGAAGAAGTAACTTTGACTATGGCAAGAGATTTACCGTTTTTGTATCCAAAAGCATAACGTACAGGCTCATTGTTTTCTTCAATTTCAACTATCAGACCTGCCATAAATTCACCAAACTGCATGTTTAAAAGCTCCAAATCCGTTTGGAGTGACCAATCATTCGATTCAGGTAAACCCCGACGTACCCAAGGGTGAGTCGTTCCGTCTAAATTTCCACCATCAGTAATAGGTTGAGCAGTTATGCTGAGTTCAGCTGCAAAAAGATAGTCAGAACTTCTGGCAGTTCGATTGTGAAGGTCCACAGCAAGAACATTTTTACCAATGTTTAACTTTCCAGTTCCATCAAAAACACCAACTGGACGGGACTGTTTTTCATCCCTTGCGGCAGTGTTTCCACTTGCTCCTGTTCCATGTTCGATTGTACCACTAGGTAAACGCACACGATCCAGTTCGATACCATTTAACCAAAAACGTGCCCCGTCATCTACTACAGCACTAATATCAATTTCAGAACCTACTGGATCATCCTCGAAATCAAATTCAGTTCTAAAGTAATAAGTCACCAGATCGCCTGCTGAATCATTTCGTAGTGGGGTATTGATACCTGGCTCTGGAATTGTTCCACTATCTTTACCAAACATTCCTTTACCGGTGTTCCAATTTGAATCATCAAAGTTAGGCTTAGCAAAGTCCGCCATGTAATCGATATTATCGTCACTATATTTCCATGATTGATCTAAAGAAATGTAGTCTTTTAATTCCGATATTCCTGGAGGTAGCCCTAAAGGATAAGATCTATCGTCAGGCATTTGAATAACTAGTTTCCCATCAGATTCACCTAACGACCAGTAAGCTCCTGGGGAATAATTATCCTTTGATTCGATATTATGTTCTTCCAAAAATGAATCTAGATAGGGAACATTGAAGCTAGAGAAACCACCAGGAGAAAATACAGANACCNCCTTCGAGTAGTNNGACTTTGTNTTAGNANCATCAGTAACTTCCAGAGAAATTTGATAAAGTCCTGGATTTGCAAAACTTGCCACCGCGATACCATTACTTGAAGTAATAATCGCATTCTCTGAAGAGCTTTCCCACTTGAAATTAAGTTCACTTCCCTCAGGGTCATAGGAACCTGAAGCATCAATGGTNAATGTTTGAGCTAACTCAACATTTCCAGAGGCAGGGTCCGAATCAACTATAATAAAAGGTGCCGCATTATTAGTTTTGTTAACATTTAATGAACCTTTTTCAGCACCCTCTGCTGGGTTTCCATCATCATCTAANGCATTAAAATTTAGAGAATTATTTCCGCTCTTAAGACTAATTCCCTCTATTTTCCAATTTGTTTCGTCAACCCAACTAAAAACAGCTTCAGGATGATTTTCGATACCAACCTCCCAAACCCGATATCCAGCTTCTCCGGTCACTGTAATAGTATCTTCAGAAGTAGAGCTAATATTATCTACTTTAAAATCTCTAGTGTGTCCGTTTGATAGTTCACTTAGAATTCGATTACGTCTTCCACTATCCCAACTAGTATATTTTCTTTGATTTGGATTATAAGTGTTAGAAACGTCTTGTTCACAATCAAACCATGCACCAACACGTGGTCCATTTGCCTGATATTTATCGAGTATTTCAGTTAAATAGTAACGGAAAATTCTTCTGTTATAAGGTTTTCTTAGCCAAGCTGAGAACTCAGAACCACCACTAGAAATCATTTCTGATGGGTTTTGGAATGCGAGGTCGGAGTCGTGGAAAAGGAAATGAAATCTACCATCGTCCGGACCCTTATAGAAAAATGTGTTTTTAGGCCTACGAAGCAAAAAAGTATCCCAGTCCCCAATATAGCCTCTGACCGCAGCCATCATGCATATCTTTTGTGCATCAACCAAACGGTTAATTTCATTTTCAGTATAGCTATTACTATTCTTTACTGTTTTAAGTAAATTAATAAGAGCCGTATAATCATATTCTGTTTCTTTTGATCTTAATAGCCATTGGCTATGATATCTACCAGGCCCCGGCCAATCATCACCAGCATACCACCAGTAACGACTAGTGATTTGGTCTTTGCTGTAATTATCATCAAAGAAGAAAACGTCATCAACACGATAAAGGTCCCCTTGTGGGCCATTATCTCCATAATTTCTCTCAAGAAAATCATTTCCAATTGGCTCAAAAAGCTCAACTGAATGTCGTGGTCTCCCACCATTTTCAATGATTGTGCAAAATTCGTTTTCGTTCACTCCATGACCCATTAAATATAAAATGTATCTAGGTACTTTGTTATTAAATATATTGCCCGCGCCTTCTGCTGCAGGCGTATTGTCCCAAGACAGTTTCGATAAAGCCCTCAGACGTTTATCACGTGGCAACTTGAATTTTCCACGCTTGGTGAAATTGCTACGATCTCCGGCATGCCACGGGCTACCGGATGGTCTGATCTGGCAGTTATAGAATATTTCTTTTTCGTCTACTATGAGAGTCGTTTTCTTATAACTATTGGAAAGGTTAGGAAACTTCCAGTCCCAAGCAGCACTACTACCACTGGTCAATGATCTCCGGTCGTATTCCGAAACGATCCAACGGTAACTTGTGACGTCAGTGGTAATTTCATCGTTATCGACAACATACATTGCTGGGATTTCGGGTGCCCTGCTAGGGAGCGTTATTTCTTGCCCATTACTTGAGGTGGCCGAAATGTAAAACTGAACAATTCTATTATCTACGCCTTGATCAAGTATTTGAGCTGACCAGATTCCATCTCTCGCAGTTGAATCTCCTCCCGATCCAGAGTCATTCATATTAACACTTTTCCATTCGCGATCATTGCTCGAAGAATCTTGTCTGTAAATCAGTTTTACAGAATCAGCATCTCCAGATACTAGGGCAGAAACAGTTACAGGCTCATTGCTCTTTGGCACGGCTGGCTTGTGAGATAATGAAGATAACGCGGGCGGAGCGGCAGAAACAAGAGCCCCGTTAGCGCTACCAGGGCTACCAAGATTGTTAGAAATAGGAAGTCTGAATGTTGAAACAAAGCTGTCTTCAAATGTTTTAAAGACGATACGAGGTTTACCTTTAACCCAACGAGCTTTGAATTTTAGGGTTAGTTCATCATTCCTATTGAGAGCATTGACCTGAATTTCAGCTTTATTTGCTCTGTTGTCACCATGGCCATCGGAGATGAGGTGGAAATTTCCATTTTCGAAGTAACTNGCATGGTGAGTACCTTGAGGTAACCAGCCAGTTTCACCCCTACCGTTAGTTGTTCGCTTATCAGCGTTTTGAAGTATATCGCTACCATTTCGCAATAACTCAATATCCTTAAGTATGACATGAGCATCACCGACAAGGTGAACCCAAAGCTCTTTATCAAGTCTTGGAACAGAAAGGTGATGGTAAATACCAGAAAAAGAAAATTCCTGAAATTCGGTTTTATTGCTTTCGTCACTATCATGCCATGAAGTAGGAAGATCGTTGTCTGCAAAAGGGTGGATAAGCTCCAAACTTGAGCCATCACCATTGGTCCAGTGAGGCCAATCACCTCCCACCTTATAATTAACCTCATCCGCTAGATTTCCATTTTGGTCTTCTAATCTCAAAAGCTCACCCTCATTAGACAAATTGTTGCGGTAGTTTCCTATCGCCTTTACGCCAGTATAATTTTCATTTATCCAATCTTTATTTGCGGCTATAACAAGATAAGAGCCAGGTGTCATCATTGTGCCCNCATCAAAAGTGAATTCGATACCTTCAACAAATTNCCAACCAGATAAATCGACGGCTTGATCTCCACGATTAAAAAGCTCGATAAATTCACCATTACGCTCATCGCTGGGCGGATCTGACATTATTTCATTTATAACGATACTTGTCTCGCGGACTGGATTATTTATGGCGTCTTTAGTATTTCCAGCTCCCCTAAACCACTCATTGATTCGCGCATCCATTTGATAAGTTTCGACATCGTTTCTTACCCTAAAAATTCCAGCATCCAANACAGTGCCGCCCTCAGTGATTAAATGAANTTTGATTTGTTCATCTCCGTTTTCACCAAAAGAAACAGACCAACTCTTTGGAGAGTTAGAGGATATTGAACCGGATATTGGTACGGCATCTGAAAAGTCTAATTTTGACGCTAATGCAAGACCATCTAAAGGTATATCTGATTCACTATTCGCAGTTAGTTCGACCCAGTCGATGGTTCCCTCATCAGAAAAATGAATTTCGTTGAGACTAAGTAATCCCGCCAAGTCACTACTGTCGATATTGGCTTTGCTTGGTGTAGGGTCNGAAAAAACATACCATTCGGAGCCACCGGATGGTTTTCTACCAACAGACCGCCCGTCAGCACCTAAGGTTGCCTCAAAGCTGTCNATTACAGTGACAGCACCTGGTGAACTAAGAAATATGCTCGTTTTCACACCTANCTCNAAACCTGACTCAACAAACCCNACAGTGGTAAACCCGTTTGAAGGGACAATTACCCCTTCACCAATAGTGAATTTTAAAAGATCATTAATGTCATTACTAAGGTGATAACCATCTAAATTAACAGCCTGAGACCCAGAATTATAAAACTCGATAAACCCTTCACCTGCAGGACCTGCTCTAACTTCATTGATTACGGCTGTACCACCTGTACCTGAAATACGAATTATAGGTCCAAAAACGAGGTCTGAACTATTGCGACTATTATTATGAACTTCTACCGCAATAGTATTAGTTCCTTGGATCAATAGAGAACTAATATCAGCATCAATAATTTTCTCTTCAATTTTGGCTTCTAATGAAGAGGGTACTGACGAAGCATTAGTCTGATAGTCAATGACACCTGCTGGCATGCGGTGCCTACCAATTTCAGTGCCATTAAGATAAACGACAAGACCGTCGTCTAGTACTGCATCCATGGAAAAAAAAGCAGAATCGGTTCCGCCTTCCCAAGTGAATTGTTTTCTAAGGTAATGCGTTGAAATTCTCTGGGCCCATTCTGTTTGAATCTTTGGTTCCGGCATAGCAAGAATTCGTGAGGCTGTTTCTCGACCAAACATTCCATTACCTTGTTTCCATGATGAGTCATCAAATTCACTTTGGGTCCAAGCATTGCCTAGATCATTTCCTGAATCGTCATAACGCCATTCATCACCCAAGCTGACGATTGGAAAAAATTCAGAAAGATTTAATGATGGGTCAGAAAAACGTTGTCCATCAGTGCCCGCTGGCTCGGCTCCTGGCGTTCCTCCTGGAGAGGCNCTAGCTATCCAGTTGTCGAAATTCTCNCAGCTAAGATACTTGTTTTTTAGCTTAATTGAGTGACCTGCTCCGTCGGCGGCAACTGGCCATTTTCCACGATCATTATATCGAACTCGGCAAACTTTTGCGCCATTTTTATCTTCAAGTTCAAGAGCCTCTCCTGCATTGCTAAGTGACCCTTGGTAGGGACCAAAAATCTTCACATCCGAAGGNACTGTGTATTTTCCACGAAAAGTTGCTTCATCAACATTCGTTACAATAATCCTTTCAAAGGCAGACAAAAAAGTGTGTTGTGGATTCGAAGCCGAGAAATCAGGAAACGTATATTCGATTCCATCAGTAAATTTCCAAAAGGCAAAATCTACTGCCGATCCAGAGTTATTAAATAACTCAATATATTCTGGCATATCACCTTTCGGTGCGTAGTGAATTTCACTGAAGGTCACACGTTCACCCNTTGAGATGATCGATGATTGAAATAGAATAAATATAAATAGCGGTAGTCTAAAAAATAGAAACTTCATATTTGGGGGTTTTAGAGCAGTTAGAATGAAAGTAACAGTGTCTTAATTTAACAATGAATGCCCTTAATTACAAGAAAACGGATTACCAAAGAATATTTGATTCCCATTATAATCAATCAACCTAAAATTCCCCCGCATAGGCTTGCAATAAACCCCACCTCGTTAATGCTTATTAATTGTGNCTAATAATNAAATAAATATAGCCTTCAAAGAGTGGTCGATTGTTTGTGACGCTCTAGGAGAAGGTGAACAAACGATCATTTTTCGAAAAGGTGGAATCCATGAAGGAAAGCGTGGATTTCAATTTATCCACAACCAATTTTTACTATTTCCTACTCGTTTTCATGAACAAGAGCAAAAAGTTCANNTAAANGAATCACCAGCGACTAGACACGTTCCATCCGAATATATTGAAGGAGAAAAAGTTGAATTAAAGTATCTATGTAGAATTCACTCTATTGAGATAATGTATCATTGGGAAACAATTCAAGCCTTGAAAAAATTCCATATTTGGGATGAGCCTACAATATTAGAAAGATATCGTTGGTCTAAAGAGGGGGAGGAAGAGCCATTCATCAGCCTTGCAATACTCAGAGTTTTTCGTCTGAGTAAAAGAATCGAATTATCCTATGAAAAAAAATATGGTGGATGTAGATCTTGGTTAAAAGTTCCAGAAATTAACTCNGAGATAATAGATTCAAGCCAACCAGTAATAGGAGATAATGATTTTAAAGATTTAATCAGTCAGATAAACCAGAAAATTGGCAAATCAGATTAAACATCTTTTTTTCTAATCCAGCTATCAATAAAAAACGGTCCGAACGGGACTAAAGCTGCAATGAAGGGTATTGATGCNGTCCAAATATTCCAGGATTTAACAATCATAACTTGTAGTAATACTAAACAGTAAATAACAAAAAGGACTCCATGTACCCAACCCGTCCATGAAACCATTTGAGGTGCGTCGGCAAGGTATTTCAGTGGCATCGCAACAAACATTAATAAGATATACGAAATGCCTTCTATGTATCCTATAATTCTTAACCTNTTAATGCAGCTACCAAACATAACTCATTAACTAGCGTCTAATGATTCCACGCTTGCTAGTGATAATAAAAGCAATGAGCTCTTGAAGAGGAATATCTTCATTACTATCTGAGGCGCTAGCCTTTAATTGATTAACTGCATCCGAAATCGTNAGGTTTCTTAGGAACACAACTTTATAAGCNTCTTTTAGGGCTTTTATTTGTTCTTCACTAAAACCTCTCCTTTGAAGGCCAACACTATTAATACTTCTGATTTCAGCAGGATTACCATCTGCCACCATGAATGGAGGGACGTCTTGAACTATTTTTGAACACCCCCCGGTTATTGCATGCTTTCCAATACGACAGAACTGATGAACGGCGGTTAANCCTCCTAGTATGGCATAGTCATCCATATGAACGTGGCCGGCCAAGGTGCCATTATTGGAAAATATAACATGATCGCCAACGACACAATCATGAGCAATATGAGAATAGGCTAGGAAATTTCCATGGCTTCCAACGACAGTTTTACTTTCGGGTTCTGTTCCCCTGTTAATTGTGACGAACTCTCTGAAATTATTAAAATCTCCAATTTCTAAATATGTAGGTTCACCTGAATATTTAAGATCCTGTGATTGGCCTCCGATGACAGAGTGAGAATGAAAGACATTGCTATCACCAATTCTACAATTTCCAGTAATGACCACATGACTATGAACCGTGCAGTTTGAACCAATTTCAACATCTTCAGCGATGACAGAATACGGGCCAATGGTTGTTCCTGCACCTATCTTGGCACCGGGATCGATCAATGCAGTTGGATGTATAACAACATTTGGCACTCTCTAGGATGTACTACTACAGGGATAACCGCAAGTGACTATCAGTGAGATTATCTTTCTTATGTTGAAATAAGACTAAATTTTAGTTCTGCTTCTGAAACTAATGCNTCATTAACAAAGCATCTACACTTTGCNTGAGCCACACTACTCTTAATTTTTAGAGCCTCACCCTCGATGAANAGGGTGTCTCCTGGCATGACTGGTTTCCTAAATTTTACTTTATCGGCACTTAAAAAGTAACCAATTTTTCCTTGGTTTTCTGGTCTTCGAAGAAGCATGATGCTAGCCAACTGTGCCATAGCCTCAAGCTGAAGAACTCCAGGCATAACAGGGTGTCCTGGAAAATGCCCTTGAAAGAAAGGTTCATTAATAGTGACAGATTTTATACCTGTGCACTTGTTTTCTCCCTCAAATTTGACGATTCTATCAAGTAATAAAAANGGATATCNNTGAGGTAAAATCTTCATTACCTCATTAATATCTAACGCCCCCTCTCCAGTAGGAATATTAACACTAGGGGTCATTGATACNACTTCAGAAAAAGCTTTTTTCAATAATCTTGCTACTTGAGTATTGGGNCTGTGCCCAGGCTTGATGCAAATCACATGACCCATNAATTTTTTACCCGAAAGCATTAAATCACCAATAACATCAAGAATTTTGTGACGGGCAAACTCTTCATCAAATCTCANNGGNTCTTTACTGAGGATTTCTTCATCNCGAATAACNACAGCGTTCTCTAACGAACCNCCTTTGATAAGNCCTTTTTCTANTAANGGCTGAACATCTTCATAAAACACAAAGGTTCTAGCCGGAGCAATTTCTTTTTCATAAACCTCAGGAGTTATAGATGCCGAATAGTACTGAGTCATTTTTCCTCCGTCCGCTGCATGAGTGCATGAGACGCGAAAATCTTTACTAGGCACTATCGATATTATAGATCCATTTTCATTCTCAAAATGTATGGGCTCTCTTACTTCAAATACATTTGCGAGTTGGTCTTGTTCAACAGAGCCAGCTTCTTTTATACATTTAACGTAAGGTGCTGCTGAACCGTCACCAATGGGGGGTTCATTAGCATCCATTTCAATCAAAGCATTGTCGATTCCCATGCCGGCAAGTGCACTGATGACATGTTCCACTGTATGAACCTTGACTGATCCTACAGCAAGAGTTGTAGCCCTCTCGACCTGTTGAACATTATCGACACTTGCAGGAATAAAAGGCATATCCTCCAAATCAATTCTCCTGAAAACAATGCCATGGTTTGGCGGAGCCGGCTTCATTGTAAGAGTTACTTTTTCACCAGTGTGAAGGGAAGTACCCTCAAGCGAAGCATTTGATGCAAGAGTTCTTTGATAAGGAATTGGCATAATATAACAACCTTCAGCTAAGCAAGTTTTTCTACATTGTTAAGAAAAAACTTTAACACCTTAAGGTGTTTTCGATAAAAGGTAGATAAATAATAAACCTATTAAATCCTAATAGATTTATGCAATAGCATCTAACTTCGATGAAATCGCCTCTTTATTTACCAATCCAACTACCTCATCTTTAACTTCGCCTCCGTTAAAAAATAAGAGCATAGGTATGGATTTTACACCGAATTCGACAGCGAGGTCTCTACAATCATCAATGTTGACTTTAGCAATTTTGCAAGACTCTCCTTTTTCTTCAGCAAGCTCATCTAAAATTGGACCAAGCATTTTACATGGACCACACCACTCAGCCCAAAAATCAACAAGCACAGGAACTGTGCTTTCCTTGACCTCAGAATTAAAATTTTCAGGAGTAATAGTTACTATTCCGGCCATAGTATTAAATCTAATGAAATATTAGTCTTTATTAGCTTCCTCTTTTAGAAGCTATATCAAATTATTAATTAAAGAACAGTTTTAACCTCCCGCCATCAATTGGAGGGCAACAAATACAACTGCAACAAATAAAAGTATAAATCCTGGGATCATGATTACGATTTGTGAAATTTAAAAAAATAGAGAAGTTTAATTTTTTTCGTCTTCTTTCCAGTCTGCGTATGTTTTAATTTCCATATTATCTTCGAGACCTCTAGTTAAGATGCTCTTAGGGGCACTTTTCCTATCATCTCCATAGCTCAAAAGCTTGAATGAAAAAGGCGCTTCTTCATCTTGGGAGACAAATTTTCTTTTGTAATCGTCGTTAGGAAGGTTAAACATACCAGGATCTGTAGTTGAAGCACTTTCTGCTTCCATCATTGGTAAGCCTAATGTTTCGATGAGTATTGCAGCAATGGCCAATACCAAACAAATGGCAGCGACAGGCACTAAACCACTTTCCTCACCATCATCATCTAGAGTTGCTGAAAGATTACCCGTTGATAATGGGGCAGCAGCTGATCCAGGTAAACTTGGTGAACTCGGAGAGCTCGGTTGTAATTTAACAGTGGCCTGTGATGGCGATGAAGCAGCAGGAGTTGGATTAAGAGGTACAGTCTTAGCTCCCGTTGGCTGAGCTGCTGGAGCTGCTGGTTTCAATGGCTGAGTAGCCTGAGGTGGAGCCGGAGCTGGCGGGGCACCTGGAGCCGGAGGAGCTTTTGGAGCTGGCGGGGCACCTGGAGCTGGCGGTGGAGGAGCTGATCCCTCAGGCGCCTTCAGAGTGACTCTGGTTGTTTCTTTTTTCAATGGTACAGAAGAATCATTGTCTCCTGATGGGGTTTGAGGATTGTCTTCGCTCATGATTTAAAATTTTTTAAAAGAGGGGAAATCAAATAATGTGAGGTATATTTATGGCTATTCTGTAGCATCATGTCAAAACTTTTCAACAAATCTACGTGTTTAAAATCATATAGATTGAACAAAATCGATAAAGTTTTTCAATTTTTTGAGCAAATTAGTTAAGTAATACAAAGCAAATAAGCAAAAGCGAACCTATGAGCTCATTAGTTTTAGAAATCGTTATTATTAGCGCCGTTATGTATAACTTGATTAAAATGAGACCAATATCTTTAAATGAAATATGATCTAAAAGCATATGAGCTAAAGGATTTCCTTTCAGAGTTGATTAAGATTCCAAGCGTAAATCCAGATGGTGATCCTGGAACTACTGTGAACAATACTGGTGAAAAAAAATTGGCTTTGGCTTTGGGCAAGCTTCTTCAAAACTTGGGGGCTGATGTTAAATATGATGAAGTGGAGAACGATCGTCCTAATGTCATAGCCAAATTCCCAGGATTCGAAAACAAGCCTCAAGTTCTATTAGCACCTCACTTAGACACGGTGGGTGTTGGTGGAATGAGCATCGATCCNTTTGGAGGCATTCAGAAAAATGGAAAAATTTATGGNCGNGGCGCTTCAGATACTAAAGGTACGGTCGCTGCAATGATTTGGGCATTACACCGTTTAGGGTTACAAAAAATAAAANATTTAGATGTTGGTGTTACCTTTGTTGGTTTTATGGGTGAAGAAACGGGCCAGCCNGGATCACGCCACTTTGCAAAAAGATATCACGGCCAATATGATTTTGCATTGGTAGGTGAACCAACGGGTAATAATATCGTCTGCAGGCATAAAGGACCACTATGGCTCTCTATAGAATCGATAGGAAAAGCGGCGCACGGATCTACTCCTGAGAGAGGAGAAAATGCAATTAGCAAGATGTCTGAANTGGTTAAATTATTGGATACGAAATTCAGGGANGATCTTTCTGANAAAACATTTCATAATAAATACCTTGGCTTACCTACAATTAATATTGGCACAATACGNGGAGGAACGAGAACAAATATTGTTCCAGAGNATTGTAAAATTGAAATTGATTTGCGACTGACACCNGAACTTAAAATCACTAANGCTATNCAAAAAATCGAATTATTTTTTGAGCAGAATGGGTTTTCTGATNTGAAAATTTCTAAGAAATTGAGTTGTGAACCGCTCAATACCCCAGACACAAACCCATATGTAAAAGTATTAAAATCACTACCTAGTAAACCGAAAATTATTGGAGCTCCATGGTTTTGTGATGCCGCAGTGCTTTCATCTGAAGGTAACATACCAGCTGTTGCTGGTGGACCAGGGCACATCGATCAGGCTCATACTGCAGATGAATGGATTAAAGAGATAGACCTAGAATCTGGTGCAGATTTTTATCAAGACTTTTTATTAGCTGCACGATCATAGTAATCAGATTTATCAGTAGCCGACTCTATGACTTTGAGTTGCTATATGGAAGATTTCGCCAGATATGAAAAAAAACAGAATACAAATTACCACAATTTGCAAAATGTTGCCGCTCGACGAACATAACCGATAAATTATTATGGCTAAACCAAAAAATGCTATTACCCCTAGCCGCTCGGATGATTTTCCCGAGTGGTATCAACAGGTTGTTAAGGCATCAGATCTTGCAGAAAACTCCGAAGTTCGCGGGTGTATGGTTATCAAACCATGGGGATATGGATTGTGGGAACAAATCCAGAGTCAGCTTGATAAAATGTTTAAGGATACTGGGCACAAAAATGCCTATTTTCCATTATTAATTCCTTTGTCATACCTTGAAAAAGAAGCAGAACATGCAGAAGGGTTTGCCACGGAGTGCGCTGTAGTAACTCACCATAGATTAGAAGCCAAGAAAGATGAAAATGGGAAAACAAAAATGGTACCTACCGGTAAACTTTCCGAACCTTTTATTATAAGACCTACATCCGAAACAATAATTGGAGCTGCTTTTGCTCGTTGGATTGAAAGTTATAGGGACCTTCCGCTACTAATAAATCAGTGGGCGAATGTTATGAGGTGGGAAATGAGGCCTAGGTTGTTTTTAAGAACTGCAGAATTTTTGTGGCAAGAGGGACACACTGTTCACGAGACTGCTGAAGAAGCGTGGGAAGAAACAGAAAAAATATTGGACGTTTATGAGGAGTTTGCTAGGGATCACTTAGCAATCCCTGTCATCACTGGTGAGAAAACAGAAAACGAAAGGTTCCCAGGTGCAGATAGAACCTTATGTATTGAGGCTATGGTTCAAGACCGTAAAGCTATACAGGCAGGAACTTCACATTTTCTTGGTCAGAACTTTAGTAAAGCATCGGATATAAGTTTTGCTGGTAGAGACGGAACCAAGCAATACGGTTGGACAACAAGCTGGGGAGTTAGCACCAGACTCGTTGGTACACTTATTATGGCTCATGGCGACGATGATGGCATAAAGTTGCCGCCCAAGGTTGCACCAACTCAAGTGGTTATTTTACCGATCATTCCTAAAGAGGAGANCCGGGAACATGTCATGAATGCAANTAACCAATTTGCAAAAGAGTTATCGGAATTAACATATGCAGGCTTGCCTTTAAGGATTGAGGTTGATANCAGAGACATGCATGGCGGCGCAAAAAACTGGGAATGGGTAAAAAAAGGAGCTCCAATACGAATAGAAATTGGTCCTCGGGATATTGAAAAAGGCACGGTAGCGGTGTCCCGAAGAGATCAATCCCCCAAGGAAAAACAATTCATTGAATCGACTAAATTTCTAAAAGAGGCAGAAAATATCTTAGAAGATATTCAATCTAGTTTGCTTAATAGCGCCATTACATTTCGCGATGAGAATATGATAAGAATTGAAACCATGGACGAATTCATCAAATTTTTTACTCCATTAAATTCGGATAAGCCTGAAATTCACGGTGGATTTGCACTATGTCACTGGGCGGGCTCAAATGAAGAGGAAGAAAAAATAGCTAAAGATTATAAAGTGACTATTCGCTGTATTCCTAATGGAGATAAGTTTATTGAAGAGGGAAAATGTATACTTACTGGAAAACCAAGTAATAGAAGAGTAATTTTTTCAAAAGCTTACTAAAATGTCAGACCCAAAAATTGATCTTTATATTAAACCNGAGTGTCCATGGTGCATTGCTGTTGTCGCATGGCTTAAAAAAAATGGNTATAGATATCGGGAGTATGACGTCATCGCNGATCAAAATAGATTTGATGAAATGGTTGAAATGACCGGACAAAGTTTTGCTCCTAGTATGCGCCTTCAGGTGGAAGGTTCAGTGGACAAGATCCTATCAGATTTTGGTGTAGAAGAACTTGTTGACTTCATTGAGGAGGTTGGCTTGGAGGCCGATGATATTTAACCAAAGTATTATTGAAGTTAATCTCCCTCATCGTGAAANTATTTATCTTTAATCTTAAAGTNGTAAGCTTATCAGTCATTATACTGCCATTTCTGAGCCTTGCCNAAGCAGATAATCATGANTCNAAAGCGAAGCATGTGATTNTAATTAGTTGTGATGGCTTACGTCCCGATGCTGTCGAATTTTTAGGNAAAAAATGGGCTCCAAATTTCTATAAGCTCATTAATGAGGGTGCTCACACCCACAATGCACGGACAGATTTTGATTATTCAATTACGCTACCAAACCACACATGCATGTTAACNGGTCGTGGCGTCACTGGTGANACGGGACATGCATGGACAGAAAACTCNACTCCNAANTTNGGACAAATTTTACACCGAAATAAGAAGGCATACGTATCCAGTATATTTGATATTGCTCATGATCACGGCATCAGAACGGGCTTGTTCAGCAGTAAAGATAAATTTATATTATATGATCTTAGTTATAATGAACGTAGCGGTAGACCNGATACTACTGGTGAAGATAATGGAAAAGATAAATTAGATTATTATCACCATAATGATAAAACAGAGGAGCTTATTAAAACATTCACAGATTCTTTTTCCGACAAACCTTACGGGTTGAGTATGCTCCACCTCAGAGACCCTGACACTTCAGGTCACGCACACGGTTGGGATATTTCATCAANATCAATATATATTTATGCCGTTGCNAAGATGGATTGGATCGTTGGAAAAATACTTGAATTCATTAATTCTAATGAAAACCTCAAGGGCAAAACAGCCTTAATTCTAACTGCTGATCATGGGGGGCGGCTTGAAACNAAAACGCATTTAAAATCGGACCATAAGCTAAATTACACCATCCCATTTTATGTTTGGGGGGCAGGTGTCGGAGCAGGTCTAGAGCTTTATCAAATCAATCAAAACACNAGGAAAAACCCTGAAGAAATAAATCCAAAATATGATTCAGCTAATCCTCAACCNATTCGAAATGGAGATGCGGGTAACTTAGCGCTTTCNTTNCTTGGTTTGCCAGCCATTGATGGATCCACAATTAATGCAAAACAGGATCTCAAGGTTCAAAAACCTAAAGAATAATTATTTTGATGAGTATGGAAGTGATCAAATGGTCATGCTATGATTTCATCAGATAATTTAATACTTTGGGCAAACCACTAAATATTACGGAGCCGGAAAAGGAGCTGCGCTTTACTAGGTCACGGCAAGGTCTTACTTTCGTAACTGCCAGTATATTGTGTTTTTGTTCGNCAGGATTTATTTGGTTTCGAGTTTATTTTAACTATTTAGAATNCTCTCAGATTAATGAACTAATCATTCCAATAGTTGTAAGCACGTTCTTCATNGTGCTCGCAATTCTATTTTTTTTTGTTGCAGTTCATTGTACGCGACACGCCATTTTAATCCTTACNCCANTAGGGTTAGAATTATTTCCATTTTGGTTTCCCGTGAAGAACTTCAGGATGATTTATTGGTCTGAAATNGACAATGCTTTTGTAAGCGAAGATATGAAGTTTATGCACATAGANTGTGAGTCTGGAAGTAAGATATTGATTTCTATGTCACCTATTGCGACCAANCTTAGATCTTATTTAAAAGTTGCAGTTGAAGGTCGAATGAAAGAAAAAAACCAGGAATTAGGCGACAAAGATGAAACTTTTAAATAGGCATCTGGANTAAAAATGGAAATTTCTAAAAGAAAAATAACTTATCCAGTAAGCTCTGATCTAAGAGCTTACCTTTTAGAATATGGTCGATACTTAGAGAGNGTTCCTAAAATTTATAGCGACCTTCATCGTTTCAATGAGGCCATTCAATATGAATCGCCTGATGGTTCTGAGACAAATTGGCAGACAGTAATGTACAAGCCAGATGAGATGGCAGAATTGAGGCCCCAGTTGACTAGAATTTATGCTGATCTCAANATGGGTGGAAATTCACAGAAGGCTAAACACCTAGATGTAGAGAGGATTGATTTTGGAGTGTTTGGAAATTCTAGACCGTTTAGAATTCGAATCATTAACCGATACAATGATAACTTTGATCATTATTATGTTAAAGTTGCTGATGCATCTAGAATATACGGCCTCGAATTAGAGCATATCCTTTCACCTACAAGAATTAATTATTTAATTAATGGTGGCACATTAATTGAAGAGCATATAGCAGGGCTACCTGGAAACGTTTTTTTGGGGGATTTGTTACAGAAAGAGGATCTTCATGCTGTGCGTGTAGCTAAAGAATTTGTTAAATTTAATGAACGATGTTTTGTGCGGTTACTTGGAGACATGAGGTCAGTGAATTATGTNGTAGACATGACTCCTGATTTTGAAGAAGTTCAGTACAGAGTTCGCCCCATTGATTTTGATCAACAATCATATGAGGGTAGACGTAAAATTTATCTCGCTCAATTTTTTGCAGATAATTACCCAATTGTTGAAATGGTTATGAATTTACTTAACCAAGAAACTATTGAGCAGTACCAAAAAGAGGAAAGAACTTTAATATCTAGACGTTANAAAACGGCAGAAAGGAGAGTGGGATCCCTACTGAATATTATGTCAAAAGAGCAACTCTCGACTCCCGAAAAAACCGAACAGCTTAATAGNGAATTAGCAGAGCATTATAAGACAAATATATTTAAAGAGGCTGACACGATGGGCAAAATCGTGCGCACCCACATTGAATACTTATTGGGAATTAAGTAAACTAACCTTTTTTTGGTGTTGGTCGGTGAGGCCAAGCAGGGCTACCCGGAGGGTCCGGAGCATGAGGAGTTTTCCCAAGGCCATAATCTTCGGCTTGCATGTCTAGTCCTTTAAACCAGTTGTTGTCTCTGATGAAACCGTAAAAGCTTGGGTAAAAAGGATCAACGTAATCGACATCCGCTTTGGCTGGAACCTTAAGTCCAGTTAGGTGATAAGAAGCATTAACGACAATACGACGTAAATCTTCGCTTACAAAATCAACCGACGCGCCGGCAGTTGTGCAGAAGGCTTCTCCTTTAGTTTTACCGTCAGGTGCTACATAGGGGTGCAGCCAAGCCAATGCTTGCATAGGATCATTTTTTTTCCCATCAACATTGTCAGATTTAGGATCCATTGTTTTAGTGACTGCGCCGCGCAATAAAACAGTATCTTGATCAGTTAGGTGGCGTACACCATATACATCAGATGGAGCAAAAACATCCGCNACTCCATTTAAAACATCATGNTCTTTATTTTTTTCTTCAATGACACCACGAGCGCCTTCTCTCTTATGTCCACCGTGATGATTCACCCACTGTTCTCCAAGAACTTTTCGACCAAATGCACCAAAACCAATTGCGCCTGGCCCATCACCGAACTTATTACCTCCATTAAAAGCATGAGTTGCTGTCCTAAAGCCAATGACAGGCTTTCCTTTGTTTAGGAAGTTTGTAATATGAATAGCCTCATCTTGTGAGGGTTGTCTGAATCGAGTTCCGATGATCATCAGGTCTGCCTTATCAAGGGATTTTAAACCCTTGAGACCCTTTTGGTTGTTTGGATCAATGTATCCGTCCGTCCATGAAAAAACTANAGTACAATCGAAACCATGCTTTTGAGATAGAATTTTGCCCAACATAGGACCTGATTCCTCTGAGCGGTATTCTTCGTCACCTGTTATTATTACTACGTGTTTCCCTTTTCCAGGACCATCTTTTCCCTTCAGAAAAAGAGTATCTGCCGCATTAGATAAAGAAATACCCATAAGGGATACCAATAATGTTTTGAGAGTGTTTTTAATCATATTTATGATGTTTTATACTGTTTATTTTAAATATTTTGCATCAATGCTTCGGCTTAAAAAAGCTAAAAATCCATAAATCATATCAAACTATACAAAAAATACTATGAAAAGGATTACAGGGTCAGAACTTGCCANCGATGACATTATCGTCTAAAAAATCACCATGAGATCAGAACCAAAAATTTATCGTAAGATTTTTATATTCCTATTTGCACTTCTATTTGCACAGCCATTTTGTACCGCGCAATTTTATGGAGACCCACCNGANAATACCCACCCTTGGGCAATTCATGATAATAACAGNCCCCAGCCACCAAGAGTTGAGCCCGCAAAAAATCCTGGTGGAGCGCCTTCAGATGCAATCGTTTTGTTTGATGGGTCTCTAGAATCCTTTACNAAAAATTGGTCTCATACTAATGCTAAGCGTAANAAGGATTGGAAGGTAGAGAATGGATCATTAATTTCGGTAGGAGGTGCCGGAACAATAGCTTCTAAAACAGAATTTTCAGATTGCCAGTTACATATTGAATGGTCAGCTCCTTCAAAGATTGTTGGTAGTGGTCAAGGAAGAGGCAATAGCGGTGTTTTCTTGATGNGTAAAACAGAAGTTCAAGTCCTTGATAATTTTAATAACCCAACATATCCAGATGGTTTTGCAGGATCAATCTATGGAGTCATGCCACCAATGGCTAATTCACTAAATGCTCCAGGACAGTGGCAAAGTTACGATATTATTTTTAGAAGACCCATTCTTAAAGACGGAAAAGTTATGGATGAAGGTTCCATGACAGTTCTAATTAATGGTGTTGTTGTTCAAGACTCTACACCTCTTGAAGGAGGAGGCGGGCACAGAGCACGCTCAAAATCTAAAGCGTTTCCCGATAAGGGACCGCTTTCCCTTCAAGATCATGGTAACCCTGTAAGGTTCCGTAACATTTGGTATAGGGACCTAAGAAAGAGAGCTGTTGATGGAGGAACAGATGGTAAAATATCTCCAGAAGCAGCTTCAAAGAAACGTGCCGAGATTGCCGCAAAGATACGTAAAGACGCATCGACTAAGAAAGGCAAAGATAAACTCCTAAGATTAATGGAGTCACTTTACTATCAAGAAAATGCAGAGGCCCATGCAGAAGCAGAAAAACTTGGAGAGCAATTTGTCAATGAGGTTTCAGAAAAACCAGAGGGGCGTAAGGGAGACGTTATGCAATTAAATAACGCAGTTAAATTTCTCGTGAAACATAAGCTCATGCCTTCTGACCATCCAGGTATTGACGCTATAAAGGGTTTAATCGAAGACAACGGTTGGAATAAATAATTACAAATAGACAAAAGAAAAGGGCCCGTCTGTTTAAGACGGGCCCTTGTTTTTGAATTTTAATCTAGAATAGAGGTTTAACCGAACTTCCAATCGCCTCTATAATTAACTGTTTTTAGCAGCTTTTCGGCTTCTGGATCATCAATGCACTGTTCTTTAGCTGGGTCCCACTTGATGGCACGACCAAGCTTATCAGAAACGTAGCCAATGTGACCAGGCGTTGCTGAGCGGTGACCAGTTTCTGCTGGGCAGATACATTCTTTTCTAGTTTTGACTCCATCAATGAAGTTTTGGTGATGACCACCGTTAGACTTATATGCTTTCTTAGGGCCACGATCATTTTTCTCAACGATCCAGTCTCTATTAGAAGCTTCAATTCTACCACGGTCGACATAAACCCATCCGTTTTCACCGATCCATTGAGTTCCCATGTTTCTGCCGTCTTTACCCATCTTATGTTTATTAGACATAGTAACGGTGTAGCCGGCTGCATATTCAGATACTACGCTGTAGTCAAGAGGCTGATCGTACATGCCCTTGTCAGCATATCTGAAACCTTTGGCTTCTACCTTGATTGGACCGCTCTTATCCATTTCAAGTCCCCAATGAGCAATATCATTATGGTGTCCGATCCAGTCCATTAATTGTCCACCACCGTAGTCTAGGCACCAACGCCAGTTCCAGTGTAAACGCTTAGGATGAAAAGGAAGCATTCTACTCGGTCCGCACCAAAGATCATAATCAAGATTATCAGGAATTGGTTGGGCTACCTTACCTTCTTCATTTGTACCGCCACCGGTAGGAAGTCCAACTTTAACCTCTTTAATTTTACCGAGGTGTCCATTCATGACAGCTTCAGCAGCGACTCGCATACGAGTGTCAGAGCGCTGTTGAGAACCAACTTGGAAAATTCGTTTATGTTTAGCTGCAGCTTTATAGACAGCATGACCCTCTGCAAAAAGGTGAGTAATTGGCTTTTCACAATAAACATCTTTCTTATTACCAAGGGCTTCGAGGCAAGCTAATGAGTGCCAATGGTCTGGTGTTCCAACAATAACAGCGTCTAAGTCCTTTATGGCGCATAGATCTCTAAAATCAGTGAAAGTTTCACACCCTTTATATTCACCGCTTTCGGTTTGTTTTGCGTATTGTTTGTTAACATGATCCTTGGCTCTATTCATGTTGTTTTTATCAGGATCACAGACAGCGATGGCCTGAGTTCCAGATTTACCCATAAGGTTTCTTAGGTTTCCGGTACCCTGCCCTCCGCAACCGATGAGGCCGAGAGTAATTCGGTTGCTAGGAGCATTTGCACCGAGCACCGATGATGGAATAATTGTGGGAGCAGCTAAGACACTAGCTGCTGAAGTTTTAAGGAAGTTTCGTCTCTTCATGGCTAGTATTCTCCCGAAATCACTATTTGATTCAAGGAAAAAAGCTAAAATATCTTAAAATCCTAGGTTATTTTGACAACTTCCATATTGGTTGTGTCCAAGCCTGTTCTTTTTGGTTACTGAAAGAAGGGCGCGGATGTTTTTTACTAGATGTGACGGTTGCCCTGAAGTATAACTCGTTCTCCTTTAGTTGATATCGAACAATAGTTCCTTTGACCGTAGCCAAAGTTTGACCGACAAGATCGGGGTTTTCTTCATTACCCTTTCTTGTACCAATAATCTTAGTGATATATTCTGTTTCTGCATCAGCATTGATTTCTAACTCTAGGAGTCCGTTTTTTTGATCTCNCAGAAGGTGTTTAAAGTGAACACCAGTTGATCCATAAAAATTTCCATCATCCATGGATCTTACGATCGAGTCCTCATTGAGAGATGAAGCCTGAACCATGATCCAACCTCTTCCAGGTTTGACGTCTCCTCCATGGTAAGTGTGTGAATCATCCGAAGAGATTCCAAATAGTGGNGCTGAATGGAGCTTTGCAAGGCGTATGGTGTTTGCAATATCCCACATTTTTTCATCTCCTGGCCTTTTTGCATCTCCAAGGTGATTAATACTAGGGTGCCCGTTATAGACTTCAAAAAATTTCTCTTCTAAGACATGGGCAATATCTTCAGCTGTGATGGACCAGCCAAAATTTGGATGGTTTAAATGCGATAACATAGGTTTATTAAGACGTCGGGATTGATCTCTAACTGCGATAATATTATTTCGCATTGTTGCACGCAGTGAATTTCCTTTTTTTGGAATAATAAGCTCCTTAAGGTTCATCCCATTAGTGTGGACCGGTGACTTACCAAAGTTGTTTGTAATTTCCTCTCCCTCTATAAAAATGAAATTATTTTCTTTTTCAAAGAATGGACGAATTTCTTCCAATGTTTTTAGGCGGACTTCTTGCNTGTCACCATCACCTCGGGTTTCAACCCAATCTTTGCCAAAAGTACTGATGTATTTTTTCATTGTTGATACGCCAAGCGTTCGACGTCTTTTTTCTGCACTCTGAATATTCATCCATTTTTGACCACGGCTCAGGATGTTGTGATCNGAGAGAACTAAAAAATGATAATTATTATCCTTATAATACTTGGCAATCATTTCTGGAAAATCATTACCGTCACTCCATAAGGAGTGAGTATGCGTATTCCCTTTATACCAAGAAATCTTCTCATCAGCTAAACTGTTACCTANTTTAAAAAAACTTATAAATATGAGGTAAAATGAAATTATGTAANGAGAAGACATCATATCTTTCTAACAAATGAAGCTACATAGTTCAACTACTCACAAATGTTTGAAGGAATTACNCTTGTCTGAACCTAATAAAAAGTGCATTTTCATTTTCTGACAAACATTCAAAATAATAAATTATTATAATATGCGTTCACTACTCTTCACTTTAATAGCTTTAGTTATAGTCTNTCCGCAAAGNTCTTTTGGTCAGAACATCCCTCCTAAAGGTTTTAAGGCTTTATTTAACGGTAAAGACCTTAAGGGTTGGTTTGGTCATGGAACTAAAGACCCAAGAACGCTTTGGAAGATGTCACCCGACGAGTTAAAAGCACACCATGAGAAAACNCTAAAAGACATTAACGCGCATTGGAGTGTACAAAATGGAGAGTTGGTTAATGATGGAAAGGGGCTTTATCTGACAACGAAGAAAGATTACAAAGATTTTGAGCTGTTGTTAGAGTATAAAACAGTTCCTAAAGCAGATAGTGGAATTTACCTCCGAGGTGTGCCTCAGGTGCANATTTGGGATCCCACTGAAGAGGCTAAATGGAAGATTGGTGCTGATAAAGGTTCAGGAGGATTATGGAATAATAGTAAAGGCGCGCCGGGCAAGGACCCATCCAAACGNATGGATAGACCCTTCGGTGAGTGGAATCAATTTCGTATCATTATGATCGGCGAAAAGGTTACGGTTCATCTAAATGGTGAAAAGGTGGTGGATAACGTTGTTATGGAAAACTACTTTGATCGGAAAATTCCAATTTTCGAAAAAGGCCCCATTCAACTTCAAACTCATGGCGGTGAAATCCGTTGGAGGAATGTTTTTATTAGGGAGATTGAAGATGAAACAGGTTTTCAGACTTTGTTTAATGGAAAAGACCTCGCGGGTTGGCATGGAGCCGTTAATAATTATGAAGTGGTTGATGGTGCAATTATGTGTAAAAAAGGTAAGGGTGGCACGCTTTACGCAAAAGATGAATACAGTGATTTTGTATTTAGATTTGAATTCAAGTTACCACCAGGGGGTAATAATGGAATTGCTGTAAGGTCTCCCGGCAAAGGCGATCCAGCATGGGAAGCTTATGAGATTCAAGTGCTTGATAACACGGCTGAGAAATATGCTAAACTGCAACCTTATCAATTTCATGGTTCAGTTTATGGTTTAGCTCCAGCAAAGCGAGGTGCGTTACTTCCTGTTGGAGAATGGAATCAGCAGGAAATTTATTTTNAAGGAAGTCATATAAAGATAAACCTTAACGGAACAATCATTCTTGATCAGGATGTTAGTAAAATTGACCTTTCCAAGGTTAAAAAAGTACCAAAAGGAGTAAACCGCTCTAAAGGGTTCATTGGATTTGCTGGTCACAGCGATCCTGTTCAATTTCGTAATGTTCGTATCAAAAACTTATAANNTNNATTTATNCTGAAAAAATTATTCNNTTNTACNTTCNTNANNTAATANTCNACATCTTTANCNCATGAAAAATACTCCNTTAGTTTTAAGTTTGTTNTTTCTTCTCATACCTTANCTCNCAGCTGCGCCAGTAGGAAAATACCCTTCTTTACCGAGCAAAGTTCTATCAAATTACAAGCCAAAGATTGCCGGAGATAGAACGCCTGAGTCTTTAGTAAAAAGCGCGAGCACCTTTTTGTCATCTTTGAATAAAGAACTTAAATCTCAGGCAGCTTTGCCATACAATAGTAAAGAAAAAGCTAAGTGGACGAATGTACCGCCTCGCGGTCCACAAGGCGGTGTAAGATTAGGAGATCTTAACGAATCTCAGATTAAGAAAGCACTGGACTTTCTAAGAACTGTTTTAAGTGAACAGGGATATAACAAAGCGATTAATATTCCTTTAGCGGATGACAGGCTTCTCAGAAACGGAGAGCGTCGACCAGGATTTGGTGCTGAAGATTACTGGCTTGCCATTTTTGGTAAGCCTTCTACAAAGAAGCCTTGGGGTTTACAATTTGATGGGCATCATATCGCAATCAATCTTGCATTTCATGGAAATCGCATGTCAATGTCTCCAACTTTCATAGGCACTCAACCCCGTGAATTTCAACTTGGTGATAACAAAATCATTCCAATGGCTTTAGAAGCTCCTTCTGGACTAAAATTGCATAATAGTCTGAATGATGAGCAGAAGAAAAAAGCTACCATTGGATCCAAACGCGCAAACTTGATAGCAGCTGCAGGAAGAGATGGATTTGTTCCCGATCAAATTGGCATATCCTGTAAAGGGTTTAATGAGGCCCAGCGCAAAGCACTGTTTGATGTGATTAAAGTTTATATTGGTGATCTTCCCCAACCATTTTTAAAAAAACGTATTGAAGAGTTAACCGCTGAGATAGATACAATGTCATTTGCATGGTGGGGGCCCGCAAAAGAGAAGGGCGATTTTTCATATCGTTTACAAGGCCCCTCCTTAATCATTGAATATGCTGGGCAAGATCTTGGAGGAGATCCTCACGATCATCTTCATTCAATGTACAGGGATCCGACCAATGAATACGGAGCCCGATTAGGTAAATGAAGGATTAATATTAAGAACTTAGGTAGTACGTCTAAGCAATAATATCCGTGACGACATTTCCATAAACGTCAGTTAAACGGTAATCTCTTCCATCATGGCGATAGGTGAGTTTTTCATGATCTAATCCTAATAAATTTAGAATTGTTGCATGAAAATCATGTACGTGGACTGGATTTTTTTCGGGACGTACTCCGTATTCATCTGTGGAACCGTGGACTATACCAGGTCTAATACCTGCACCAGCCATCCATGAACTAAATGCCCAATTATGGTGCTCTCTTCCTGGAGCATCTGCTTTGTTATTGAACGGGGTTCTACCAAATTCAGTGGTCCAAACAACCAATGTATCTTCCATCATGCCTCTTGATTTAAGGTCCCTAAGTAGGCCTGCGATCGGTTGATCAACATTCCTAGCGAGTCTCTCATGATCCATCATATTGCCATGAGAATCCCAATTACCTGAAGAACCCGTATCAATAAGTTCTACAAAACGAACACCACGCTCAATCAATCTGCGGGCAGCGAGGCACTGCCAGCCAAAGCCTTCAGTTGACCCTTTTGAGAGACCGTAAAGGTTGTGAGTAGCATCAGTTTCTTTGGAAAAATCGAAAACGTCAGGCACCTCCATTTGCATACCAAAGGCGGTTTCAAAACTTTTAATTCTTGCTTCGGCATTCGCATCTCCAGAACGAGCAAGTAAATGTCGATGATTAAGTTTGTGTAAGGCTTCTAATTCAAGTTCCTGACGTGATTTCGGAAGTTTAGAAACAATATTTTCAAATGGATTTTTACTCGGTCTCAAAAAGGTTCCTTGATGTGCACCTGGGAGAAAGTCGCTGGAATAGACTTGTGTGCCAGCATATGTTTGTTTTGGAGCAATTGTAATGAAAGAGGGTAAATTTTGATTTGTCGTTCCAAGGCCATAACTAACCCATGAACCAAGACTGGGTCTGGCGAATGCAAAGGATCCGGTATGCATACCCAAGGTAGCATTGTAATGGTTAGAATGATCGGTGTGCATTGAACGAATGAGTGCAATATCATCGACACATTGAGCCACATGGGGGAATAGAGTGCTCACTTCGGTTCCGCATTTTCCATAAGGCGAAAACTCCCATTGTGGGGCTTTCAAAAATATTTTTTCATAACCCGGGCGATTTTCAATTTCAGGATGATCAAGCTTAATTTC